>JAFUIN010000019.1 GCA_017468465.1 Clostridia bacterium | reverse complement strand
GGTATGATTTTCGCCAATTAACCCAATCTCAATTAGATGTCGTGGTTGATTTGATCAACAATAGACCTCGCAAATGTCTTGGTTGGAAATCGCCTAAAGAAATTTATGTTGCACTTGCTTGACAATTTACCGTATCAGCGATAGCTGACGGATGAGGTGGAAATCGTAGGGAATGACCTATGTGTCATTCCGCGGAACGCCACGCAGGGCGTTCCCTACAACACCTCACCACCGCCTACGGCGGAGCCTCTCCTCAAGGAGAAGCCTTTGAAAGGTTTGCATCTAAAACTTATATGTCGCAAGAGAAATTTAGTTATTATATTGGAATTATGCGGATGATATGATTGGAGTAAAAAATATGCAAGAAAAAAAATATGTTGTGCTGAATGAAGCTCAAATCAGAGAAAAAAATCAATATGATATTGGTGGGATTTCGCCCTTTGAGGTTGGAATTCCGCTTCTTGACTGTTCCGATAAGAATATTCGTGAGATCTATTATTATCGCTGGTACAGCTTTTGCAGTCATATTAAGAAAACGCCTTTGGGATATATTATCACCGAGTTTACACCGGAGGTATTCTGGGGTGGAATTTATGGAAGTATCGCTTGTCCAATCGGTCATCATATGTATGAGGGCAGATGGTTGCATAATCAGAAATATATGGATGATTATGCGCGTTTTTGGTTCAAAGATGGTGCAGACCCCATGACTTACAGCACTTGGCTTGCCGATTCTGTTTATGCAATTTGCAATGTAACAGGCGATTTTACATTGGCAGAATCTCTTTATGAAGAATTAAAAGAAAATTATGCCAAATGGACAACCAGACATCAGTTCAGTCAAAGTGATAATTTGCTTTATCAGGTGGACGATTTTGACGGCATGGAATATTCTGCCAGTGGAAACGGTTGTCGCCCCAGCTTGAACGCATATCATTACGGAGATGCAGTTGCACTTTCTAAAATTGCTGAAAGACTTGGTAAAGCGGATGAAAAGGAATTTTATGAGACAGAAGCAAATGAACAAAAGAAAAGAATGGATAGCTTGTTATGGGACAATGAAGCATCGTTTTATAAAAATCGGAAGAATGGATATTGGCTTTGCGATATCCGCGAACTAATCGGCTATCTGCCGTGGTATTTTAATATGCCTGATGAAGACAAAAATGAAGCATGGAAATTTTTGAATGATGAAAATTATTTTTATGCTCCCTATGGGCCGACTACCGTTGAACGTAATTCTTCGGAATTTATGAGAGAGTTTCCCCATATGTGTTTATGGAATGGACCATCCTGGCCCTTTGCTACATCTCAGACATTGACAGCACTTGGAAACTTTATCAGCAATTATCAGCAGAATATTATGCAAAAAAGTGATTATTTTAATTTGCTTAAGCTGTATGCCAATTCACAGTATGATGTTACAGAAAATGGCGAAAAAGTGCCTTATATTGATGAAAATCTCGATCCTTTTACCGGTGAATGGCTGGCGAGAAAAAATATGAGAGAAAAGGGCTTTGACGAGTTTAATCTCACACGGGGCAGACATTATAATCACTCCAGCTATTGCGACCTTGTATTAACCGGGCTTGCCGGAGTCAGAGCAAGAGATGATGAAAAAATTGAAATTAATCCCTTGTTTGAAGAAAGTGATTTGGATTATTTTTGTGCAGATGGAATTTTGTATCATAATCACTATATCACAGTGTTGTGGGACAAATCAGGCGAACGCTATCATAAAGGAGCAGGATTTAAGGTTTATGTTGATGGAGAATTAAAAGCACAATGTGGTAGCATTCAAAAAATAATGATTGAGTAAAAAGAAAAAGAGGAGTTTTATTATGCAACGTGAAAAGCTTGGAAGCCGGCTTGGCTTTATCTTGATTAGTGCCGGTTGCGCAATTGGAATTGGAAACGTATGGAAATTTCCGTATATTACCGGGCAATATGGTGGTGGAATTTTTGTATTGCTGTATTTATTGTTTCTGCTTGTGATGGGGGTTCCCACGCTTACGATGGAGTTTTCTTTGGGAAGGGCAGCTCAAAAAAGCCCTGTGAAGTTGTATCAGGAGTTGGAAAAACCGGGACAGAAATGGCATTGGCACGGTTATGTTGCAATGGCAGGAAATTATCTTTTGATGATGTTTTATACGATTGTTGCCGGTTGGATGCTTCACTATTTTGTGCTGACTGCTACCGGGCAGTTTCATGGATTGGATTCTCATGGTGTTGGGCAAATTTTTTCCAATGTCTGTGCCAATCCGGGTACAATGATTTTTTACACCGGTCTTGTTATTATCGTTGGATTTTTGGTTTGCTCTTTCGGTGTTCAAAACGGGTTGGAGAAAATCACAAAATGGATGATGCTTGCACTGCTTGGAATTATGGTTGTTTTGGCAATTAACAGCATCTTTTTACCCGGTGGTTCTGAAGGGCTTAAATTCTATCTTATGCCAGACGCATCGCGCATTCAGGAGCATGGCATTATTACCGTTTTGGTGGCTGCAATGAATCAGGCGTTTTTTACCTTGAGTATCGGTATGGGTTCTATGGCAATTTTCGGAAGCTATATTGGGAAAGAGCGTTCTCTCATGGGGGAATCGGTCAGTGTAGCATTGCTGGATACTTTTGTTGCCATTGCATCCGGATTGATTATTTTCCCTGCTTGCTTTGCATATAACGTGAATCCGGAAAGCGGACCTCCGCTCATTTTTGTAACATTACCGAACATTTTTAATCACCTGCCGGGTGGCAGAATTTGGGGAAGTCTGTTTTTTGTATTTATGAGTTTTGCAGCATTATCAACCGTATTTGCTGTATTTGAAAACATCATTTCCTGCACGATGGATATATCTAAAATGAGCCGGAAGAAAGCATGTCTGGTGAATTGCATTTTGCTTTTAATCCTTTCTTTGCCTTGCATATTTGGGTTTAATTTGTGGAAGGATGTTTCTATTTTAGGAAACGGCACAAATATTATGGATTTTGAAGATTTTTTAGTATCCAATATTATTTTGCCGTTGGGTGCATTGGTTTATGTGCTCTTTTGCGTTAGCAAAAATGGCTTTGGTTGGGACAAGTTTGTAAACGAAGCAAACCAGGGGAAAGGAATCAAGGTTGCTCGTTTTATGAAAGGGTATATGACCTACGTGTTACCCGTTCTTATTTTTATTATTTTCCTGTTGGGAATTATCAATTATTTTTCATAAAATAAAATATTTCAGAGGAAAGGAGAGTGTAATATGACACACAATATCACACCAAAAATGGCTATGGGATATGTTCATCAAAAACCCATTTGTGTATCAATACCGGGGATGAATATTTATCTTACAACTTACTTTTTTAGTGGGATTCAAGACAGACCACCAAGAAAACACACCCATCCTTGTTATGAAATTGTTTGTAGAAAATTAAATGGAAAAGTTATTTTTAATGTAAATCCTCCATTGGTAGAGCATTACTCAAAAACTGTTGCGGATGGCTTGGTAGGTTCGATTTTGTTCACCTTTACAGAAGACGGAACAGATGATATTTGTCAATTTATCCGCTCTGTGCAGCAAGAAACAGAAATTGAGGATACTTTTGACGGCTTGACCAGACTGTTATCCGTTAAAGACGCTTTGGAGCGGAATGATTTTGGCTTGGAAGAACAGCTGAAAGCAGAATTTCGACTATTTTTCGTCAGATTAGCTCAGTTTTTCTATATGGAAGACAAAGCGGCTCATCCCCATACACAAACACTGGATGAAGAGCGGATTGCATTATTGGAAGACTTTTTTAATATCGAAATGCGTTTTCCGAATTGTAATAAACAACAGCTTGCTGCGAAAATTGGTGTATGTGAACGGCAGCTTACCAGAATCTTAAAAGAAACATATAACAGTTCATTTTCTGCAATTTTACTGGAATCCAGGATGAATATGGCTCAGGCAATGCTGATGCACGGAGAAAAATCGCTTGCAGAAATTGCAGAATCGGTCGGATATACATCTGTCGGCGCATTCCGGAGTGCATACAATAAATTTTTTGGACACCCTCCAGTGAAAAATCAGGACATTGTTGGATAAAACAATTCCTGTTTACATACTTGTTGAAATCTATCTGTTATGCTATAATGAGAGTAATGAAAGGTGGGATTTTCTATGACAAGAAATATTTTTTCAATGGAAAACAAAAATGTTATTTTTACAGGTGGCACAGGCTTTTTGGGAAGTGCCATGGTAAAGGCATTGCTGGAAAACGGCGCGACAGTATTTGTACCTGCCAGAACTGACCGTTATGATGAATCCTTTGATGAATATAAGCAGAACAAAAAACTGATTTTTGAACACGCTGACTTAAGCAGTACCGAAGCAATCAAAAAGGCATTTGCAAAAGGAATTGAAGTTTTGGGCAGAGTAGACGTTCTGGTGAACTGTGCAGTGTATCCGCCCAAGCCCATTGACGGAAAAATCGAGTTTCATTTGGATACCACTCCGGACGAAATCTGGGAAGGTATGATTGACGGAGTCATTCATTCTGTGTTCCGTTGCACCAGAGAGATTTTACCGCATTTCAAAGCAAATGGTGGCGGAAATATCGTCAATATCGGTTCCATGTATGGTATGGTTGCTCCGGATTTTGATATTTACGGAGATACTGTTGCATGGAATCACCCTGCATATAGCACCGGTAAAGCCGGCATTATTCAGTATACCCGTTACTGCGCATCTGCATTGGCGCGTCATAATATTCGAGTAAACAGCTTGACTCCCGGTGCATTCCCCAATATTGGTCCCAACACCGATATGGAATTCATTGGCAGACTTAGTTCAAAGGCCATGTTGAAACGTACCGGCAGACCGGAAGAATTGCAAGGTGGAATTCTTCTTTTGTGTTCCGACGCTTCATCCTATATGACAGGCACCAATATCGTTGTAGATGGCGGTTTAACTCAGTGGTAAGGAGAAAAAACAATGAATAAAATTAAAATTTGTGTAATTGGTCTCGGCAGCATCGGCAGACGTCATTTAAGACTGCTTTCTGAACGTGATGATGTCATTTTATGTGTAGCAGACCCCAGTCCGAAAAGCAAGGAATTTATGGCAGAAAATTATCCGGACCTTCCGCTTTACGATTCGATGCAGGATGCGATTGCTGCAGAAAAGCCGGATGCCGCATTGATTGCAACACCGCATCAAATGCACTCCCAGATGGCGATTGAAGCTTTGGATGCAAACCTGCATGTGTTCTGCGAAAAGCCCATGAGTGATAATTTAGCAGACTGTGTGAAAATGCTGAATCGCGCAAAAGAAAGCGACAGAGTATTCTCTGTTGGTTTTATGTTCCACTTTGACCCCTTCATTCGTAAGATGAAAGAACTGATTACCGAAGGAAAACTTGGAAATATTGTTCACTTTACCAATAGATTTTCTTCTTATAACATTCTGTTATGTTCGGTTACAAAACATCAGGAGCATACTCCTTATTCTGTAACGATGGACTGCATCCACGATACCGACTTAATGTATTTCTTAACGAATTCTATTCCGGATTATGCGTATACCAATGCAACCAAAGCAGGGGATTTAGAATTATCTTCTCCACAAAATATTGTTGACACTTTGTATCGTTGGGAAGACGGAAGCATGGCTGCAAACTGTCACTTCGATTATGTTCAGCATCCTCAGGTACATAACTTGGAAATTGCAGGTGACAAAGGTTACGTAAAAGGTGAATTTGCAACCGGTGAAGTAGTATTTGGAAGCATTGACGGTACCATTACCAAATTTGATGCAAGTCGTGATTTTGATAATGTATATCGTGAACAGTTAGATCATTTTATTCGTGCAACTCGTGGTGAAGTAGAACCCGAAAATAAGCCGGAATCTGCGATTGTTTCCATCTTGCTTTTGGAAGCGCAGAAGGAAGCAGGCATTCGCGGATGCGAAGTAAGTGTTCGTGAAATTGCAAAGAAATATGGATTTGAATACTAAACTATAAAAAAAAAAGAACCCTTGTTGTTACAAGAGTTCTTTTTTTATAACTTTGTTGCGGCAATTACGGTGAGTGTTTTATTTGTCACCCGAAATTTGATTTCATATTCGTTGTATTTCATGCCGTATGTTTTATCGTCATCCCGATAGGATGGTCTGGGGTCGTGAGATAATACGCAGATAATTTCTTTTTGTAAGTTTTCAGGAAGCCTGTAAAATGACTCTGTTTCAATTTCTACCGATAGTTTTCGTTCGCCAAGGTGTTCCGTAAATCCACCAACGGCATCAGGATAGCTGTCTGCATACGGTAAATAGGGCTTGATGTCATAAATTGGTGTATTATTCATTAAATCAGCGCCCAAAACATGAAGTACCGGCCCGTCTGTTTTGGAAAACTCAATTTTTTCCAGTTTCACACAAGATAGTCCTATGGAGTTGGGGCGAAATGGAGAGCGTGTTGCGAATACGCCCACACGTTTATTTCCGCCCAGCAAAGGCGGTCTTACTGTGGGCGACCAGGTTTCTCTCACAGCTTCAGAAAATTGCCATATAAGCCAGATATGAGAAAATTCCTCCAGTCCGCGAAATGCCTCTGCAACACGATATTCCTTTTCAAATATAATTTTTCCTCGGCATTCTTTTACCAAACCGCTTTGACGCGGGATGCCGAACTTTTCTTTATAGTCTGTTTGAATTCTGGCAATGATTTTCATGATGTGGTTCTCCTTAACACGAAGGATAAAAAAGGAGCTGTAAAAATTTGTACAGCTCCTTTTTGGTGGTACGCCTGATGCGATTCGAACGCACGACCTTCAGAGTCGGAGTCTGATACTCTATCCAACTGAGCTACAGGCGCTAATTTCAACTGTTATATTTTACACCATTTTTGTAGAATAGTCAATAGTTTTTCAAAAATAAAAAAGAAGAAATCTTTCTAAAATCTCTTGACAACTTTTGCAAAAAGTAATATAATTTTATTGTACGCGTATCGTGGACAAATTCTTATTTTGTTCTCGCCAGCAGTACACAACACAATTACTTGAAAAGATAAAATTTGAAATAAAGGAGAATCAAAACGGCTATGAAAGCGCTGGTTAAAAAATTTCCCGAAAAAGGTTTGTGGTTGGAAGAAGTTCCGGAACCGGTGACAGGCCCCGGAGATGTTAAAATCAAAATACATAAAACAGCCATTTGCGGAACAGATTTGCATATTTATAATTGGGATGCCTGGTCACAGGCAACCATTGAAACACCTCGTATTATTGGTCACGAATACGTTGGAGAAATTGTGGAAGTTGGCGCCAATGTTACCGGTCGTAAAATTGGCGAAATCGTATCTGGAGAAGGCCACATTGTATGTGGACGATGCAGAAACTGTCTGGCAGGTCACGGGCATTTGTGCAAAGAAACCGTTGGCGTTGGTGTAAACAGAGACGGTGCATTTGCAGAATATTTGGTCATCCCGCAGGAAAATGTGCGTCCGTGCGAAAAAGACATTCCGGAAGAAATGTATTCCATTTTCGATCCGTTTGGAAACGCTGTACACACTGCATTATCTTTTAATTTAGTTGGGGAAGATGTGCTGATTACCGGTGCCGGCCCCATTGGGATTATGGCTGCAGCAGTTTGTAAATTTGTAGGTGCAAGACACGTTGTAATTACCGATATTCAGGATGACAGATTAGAGCTTGCAAAAAAACTCGGCATTGAATATACCGTGAACACTACAAAAGAAAATTTGTCTGATGTTATGGAAAAGTTATTGATTCGGGAAGGGTTTGATGTAGGGCTTGAAATGTCCGGCAGTGAAATTGCATTAAATACCATGATTGACTATATGCTTCCCGGCGGTAAAATCGCATTGCTTGGTTTGTTAAAAAGCGATACAAAAGTGGATTGGTCTAAAATTATATTCAAAGGCTTAATCTTAAAAGGAATCTACGGCAGAGAAATGCACGAAACCTGGTACAAGATGTCTGCAATGCTGCAGGGTGGGTTGGATATTTCCAACATCATTACTCATCGTATGAGTGCATTGGATTTTGAAAAAGGCTTTGAAGCAATGAACAGCGGAAAAAGCGGTAAAGTTATTTTGGATTGGACAAATCTGTAAAAGGAGGTTATCACGATGAAAGAAGTATTGAAAATTTTCAAGGAAACTTGCGAAACCATTGAAAAAGAAGGCCTTACCAAAAATGAAAAGGTAATTATGACTCCTCAGGGAGCAAAGGTATCTCTTTCCGACGGAAAAGAAGTTATCAATATGTGTGCCAACAACTATCTTGGATTGGCAAATAATCCGGATGTCATCCAGGCAGCAAAAGAAAGCTATGATAATTACGGATATGGGTTGTCTTCTGTTCGTTTTATCTGCGGAACACAAAAACTGCATAAAGATTTGGAACAAAAGCTCAGCCAGTTTTTAGGAACTGATGATACCATTCTCTATTCTTCCTGTTTTGATGCAAACGGCGGTTTGTTTGAAACATTATTAACCGATGCCGATGCAGTAATCAGCGATGAGCTGAATCATGCCAGCATCATTGATGGCATTCGTCTTTGTAAAGCAAAACGCTTCCGCTATAAAAACAACAACATGGCTGATTTAAGAGAAAAGTTGGAAGAAGCGAAAGATTGCCGCATTAAATTGATTGCAACAGATGGCGTTTTCTCTATGGACGGTATTGTTGCAGATTTGAAATCTATTTGTGATTTAGCAGATGAATACGGTGCATTAGTTATGGTTGACGATAGCCACTCTGCAGGTTTTATGGGCGCAACCGGTCGTGGTACTGCAGAACATGCAGGAGTCATGGGCAGAGTTGATATCATCACCGGTACTTTTGGCAAAGCCCTGGGTGGAGCATCCGGCGGATTCACTTCCGGCAGAAAAGAAATCATTGACTTACTGCGTCAGCGTTCTCGTCCCTATTTGTTCTCCAACACTTTGGCTCCGGCTGTTGCAGCAGGTTCTATTAAAGTATTGGAACTCATTGAAAATAACTATTCGTTCCGTGAAAAACTGTTTGCAAATACCAAACTGTTTGCGGAAAAAATCAAAGAAATTGGTCTGGATGTTATGGATGGCGGAACTCCCATCATTCCTGTAATGCTGTATGACGAACATAAGGCTGTGGAAATGGCAAAACGCATGATGGAAAAAGGCGTTTATGTTGTGGCATTTTCTTATCCGGTTGTTCCGAAAGGAAAAGCAAGAATCCGTACCCAGCTTTCTGCTGCATTGTCGGAAGAAGATATTTTATATATCGTAGAGTGCTTCCGTCAGGTGAAAGAAGAAATGGGCTTGTAATCAACATTTGTGGAAACTGCAATACTATATTTGGTATTGCAGTTTTTTTGTAGCAAAAAGTTGTCGAATAACGGGCAGAATTTTATTGTTTTAATTGACTTTTTACTACTACTTATGTTATAATTATTTTAGATTATTTGAGCGTATTGGGGAGTGGTTTTTATCAAAAATACAATCAGAAAAACACTTCTTTCTATGGCAGAAGAGACATATCGTGATTTTTCTGCCAAGCTGATGCCTACTGTTGACAAAAATAAAGTCATTGGAATCAGGGTGGGCCATCTTCGTAAATATGCCAAAGAATTAACAGAGTATGATGATTTTTTACACAATCTTCCGCATACTTATTTTGAAGAAAACAATTTACATGCATTTTTAATCGAACGGGAAACTGATTTTGAGCAATGTATCAAAAAATTGGATACATTTTTACCCTACGTTGATAATTGGGCAACTTGCGACAGTATGAAGCCCAAAGTTTTGAAAAAGCATCCTGAAAAGCTGTTAGCGCATCTGAAAAAATGGATTACTTCAACGGATGTTTATACTGTACGATATGGTATCAATCTTCTGATGAGCTATTATCTGGATGAATATTTTACGGTTGACCACTTGGAAATGGTCGCTCGTATAGAATCGGATGAATATTACATCAATATGATGCGTGCCTGGTACTTTGCCACAGCGCTGGCGAAACAATATGAGGAAACTGTTCCGTATTTAGAAAAGCGGAAGTTGGATGAGTGGACCCATCGGAAAACCATTCAGAAAGCAGTGGAAAGCTATCGGATATCCGACAAACAAAAAAGGTACTTAAAAACATTAAAATGATAAAACATCGCAATGTTGTTTGAAAGAATGCGATCGTGTATTCTTATTTATAAATTTTGAAGGTTGTTAATAAAGGAGAACTTATCATGAAACAGTTGTCGCTTATTTTAATCGGCGGAGGTGACCGTGGCAGCAGTTACTTGAAATATCTGGATCAGAATTCTGATAAATTTAAGCTGGTTGGTATTGCAGAACCGGTAAAAGCAAAACGGGAATATCTGAGAGATTCCTATAATGTTCCGGAGAATCAGTGCTTTGAAAGCTATGAGGAAATTTTTGCATTGCCTAAATTTGCAGATATCGCAATGATATGCACGCAGGACAAAATGCATTTTGAACCGGCTATGATGGCGATGGATAAAAAGTATGATTTGCTGTTGGAAAAACCGATTTCTGTTTCTCCGGAAGAATGCTACAAAATGTATCGTGCAGCCAAAGATGCAGGGGTGAAAAGCGTTGTGTGTCATGTGCTTCGTTATACTCCGTTTTATAAAGCAATAAAAAAATTTATATCTGATGGCAATGTTGGAGAAATTATGAATATCGTTCATACTGAAGGTGTGGGGAATGTTCATATCAGCCATAGTTATGTAAGAGGTAACTGGCGAAAAGAATCGGAGTCTTCTCCTATGCTTTTAGCGAAGTGCAGTCACGATACTGATTTGTTGCAGTGGCTGGTGGGAGAACTTTGTACCAAAGTGCAATCTGTTGGAACTTTGTCGTATTTCTGCGAAAAGAATAAGCCGGAAGGTGCCCCGAAACGTTGTCTGGATGGTTGCCCTCACAAAGATACCTGCTATTATTATGCGCCGTCACTGTATCGTATGAATACCGCAGAAGTGCAACATTTTCGCGCAATTGTTGCAAATAAATTTGATCCTACCAATGAAGAACTGGATGAAATCTTAAAAACTTCTCCATACGGAAGATGTGTATTTCAGTGTGATAATGATGTGGTTGACCATCAGATTGTAAATATGCAGTTCGGAGAAGATAAGTTTGCAACTCTTACCATGTCCGGCTTCAATAAAGGAGGCAGAGTGACCACTATTATGGGCACAAAAGGAGAGCTTCGCTGTGATATGGAAGAACAAAGTGTAACGTTTTATAGTTTTGCAACTCAAGAAACAACAACTGTGTTTCAGCCACAGCCCGGTTTTGACCAGACCATTGCCGGTGGACACGGTGGTGGTGATATGGGAATTATGGAAGATTTGTATCATTATCTTGCATTGAACCAGCCTTCTGATTCCATTTCTGATCTGGAAGTATCCTGTATGAGTCATATGATTTGTTTTGCAGCAGAAGAAGCACGCAAAAAAGGTATCACAATGGATATGAAAGAATACATGAAACAGTTTGAATCAGTATACATTAAAAAATAAGGAGGAGATTTTATGTACTTATGGTATTTGCTTGGATTTTTAGTGCTTATCATCATTGAGCTTTCTACCTATAATCTGATTACCATCTGGCTTGCTGTCTCTGCACTGTTAACCGGAATTTATGCCTATTTTTTTCCGGAGCAAATTGTTGTCCATTTATTTTTATTTCTTGTCTTTTCCATCATTTTACTGGTGCTTACGAAGCCCATTGTCAAAAAAATGAAAATTGCAACCGAAAAAACCAATGCAGACCGCTTGCTTGGGATGGAAGGGGTTGTGTTGGAAGATATTAACCCTGTTGAAGGAACCGGTCAGGTGAAGGTTTCCGGTCAGATTTGGTCAGCAAAAGCGAAAGATCAGACCAGTATTTCAAAAGGCGAAAATGTAATTGTGAAAGATATTCAAGGTGTTAAATTAGTTGTTACATTGAAAGGAGAAGTATTATGATTATTGCGATTTTATTGTTAATTGCCATTGTTGTCTTGATTTCTTGCATCAAAATTGTGCCGCAGGCAAGTATTTTTGTTGTGGAACGCTTAGGTGCATATCATGCTTCCTGGGATGTAGGGCTGCATTTTAAGGTGCCGATTATTGAACGTGTTGCAAAGGTGGTAAGCTTAAAAGAAAAGGTGGCTGATTTTGCGCCTCAGCCTGTAATCACCAAAGATAATGTTACCATGCAGATTGACACTGTTGTGTATTATCAGATTACCGATGCAAAGTTGTATTGTTACGGTATTGATCGCCCGATTTCTGCGATTGAGAATTTAACAGCAACGACACTCCGTAATATTGTTGGCGATTTAGAATTGGATGAAACGTTAACCTCAAGAGATACTGTTAACACCAAGATGCGCTCGATTCTGGATGAAGCAACCGATGCCTGGGGCATTAAAATCAACCGTGTGGAACTTCGTAACATTTTACCGCCTCGTGAAATTCAGGATGCAATGGAAAAACAGATGAAAGCGGAACGTGAACGCCGTGAAGCAATTTTACGTGCCGAAGGGGAAAAACGTTCTCAGGTTCTGGTTGCAGAAGGGGAAAAACAGGCAACCATTCTGAAAGCAGAAGCCGAAAAAGAAGCTGCAATCCTCAATGCGGAAGCAAAAAAAGAAGCGCAGATTCGGGAAGCTGAAGGGGAAGCAAAAGCAATATTAGAAGTTCAAAAAGCAACTGCAGAAGGGCTTCGTATGCTGAAAGAAGTTGGTATGGATGAGTCTGTTCTTACCCTGAAAAGTCTGGAAGCTTTTGAAAAAGCAGCAGACGGTCAGGCTACCAAAATCATTATTCCCTCTGACATTCAGGGAGTTGCAGGATTGGCTACTTCTGTGAAGGAATTCTTAAAAGACTAATGAGAAAAGCAGACACTTGTAATGGGTGTCTGCTTTTTCAAAAAAAGGTGATTTTGATGGATAAAACAAATGCAATGCGTATGTTGGATAAAAATAAAATAGCGTATAGTGTTTTTACATACGATGCTTCAGATGGTGTGATAGATGGTGTATCAGTTGCCGGTAAGGTTGGACAAGATGCTGCGTTCGTATATAAAACGCTGGTAACGCAGGGAAAGTCTAAAAATTACTTTGTTTTTGTGATACCGGTAGCAAAAGAGTTAGACTTAAAAGCCGCTGCAAAAGCAGTGGGCGAAAAGTCGGTGGAAATGATTGCTGTGAAGGATATCAATAAAGTTACCGGTTACATTCGCGGAGGCTGTTCTCCTGTGGGCATGAAAAAGCCGTTTCAAACCGTAATCGATTCTTCAGCAAATGAATTGGACTATTTTTTTGTCAGTGGTGGAAAAATCGGAATTCAACTGCAAGTTTCACCAAAGGAGATTGCCGATTTAATTGGTGCATCCTTTTCGGAAATTACTTTTTCATAAAAAAGGGAACTGTTTCCTTTTTTTATTCGTCAAATATTTTGAAAGGGGAGATAGTATGAAAAAAGCAAGCATTTGGATTTCTGCAATAGTGGTAATTCTTGTTTCTTTTTATGTCATCGGAAGCGGTTTTCTTGTGAGAAATGATATTGTGTTAAACGATTTTTCGTTATCTGAAGATGGAACAGAGCTGACACTTTCGGTGAATATGCTTTCTCCTATGGGCTTTGTTCGCAGCTACAAAGATATTGGAGGCGGAGTAAAACCGCATATGCTTCGATTTTATTCGACCTTTGGAGGGTTTCACAGCTCCTTTGGTGCAAAACAGACATTTGTTTTGCCACTTTCTGACACAGATACCGAAATTTATTTCAGCAGGCAAAATAAAGGATTTCAATTAGTTTTAGAAAAAAATGCTGAGACCGGCATGTGGCAGATACCAGATTCAAAGAAAAATATAGAAAAGGAAATCGAAGCTGATATTACGGAGCACGACTTGGTATACCGTGGGGAACCAAAGGACTTACATGATTTGGTATATCGTGGTGAGGATGTTACCATTCTTTTGTTATACCCCGAAGATAAACCGTAAAAATACATACAAAAAAGCGAATGCATTTTTGCATTCGCTTTTTTATGCTTGGTGGATTATTCAGCAGCTTTGATTTCTTCAAAACATGCACTGCAATAAACCGGTTTGTCATCTCTCGGAATGAAAGGAACTTTTGCTTCACCGCCGCATTTTGCACAAACTGCAGTGTGCAGTTCTCTTTTAGCGCCTTTTCTTGCGGTTCTGCAATCTTTACATCTGGAAGGTTTGTTCTGAAAACCTTTTTCAGCGTAGAATTCCTGTTCACCAGCGGTGAATACAAATTCAGCTCCACAGTCTTTGCAGATTAAAGTTTCGTCTTGATACATGGGGTAATTCTCCTTAGTAATATATATAATGTTTTTTAGACTCTTGCGGAAATGGAACCATGCCTCACTTGTATGCGCCTGTGTGGATGCAGTGTTCTATTGAGATACTGCCTGGCAGTATCTTTTATTTACAAATTGAAAAGTGGGGCAGCTTTGTTTTTGATTCTCTGCAAGGCATTGTCAATTGACTTTGGCGATTTACCAAGGACAGCAGCAATTTCTTTGTAAGACATACCGGAGCTGACAAGATAGAGTACAGAAAGCTCGAATTTACTCAAAATCTCTTTTAGCTTTTCATTTGCAATTTTGAAATCCTCATTGTCGAAAAAAGCGTCCTCAGGACTGCCGGTATACAAGCTTTTGAATACACTTTCATCTGCTTCGATGGAAACCGACTCATTCAGCGGAGAATGTTTTAACCGACGAGAATTTTTAATAACAGTTTTCAGTCGTAATATAATGCAGCGTTTGGCAAATATTTCAAAGGGAACTTCTTTTGTTTCATCAAAGTTCTTAATAGCAGTAAATAAGCCAATCATGCCTTCTTGAATTAAATCGTCATTATCAGCACCTGCTAAAAAATACTTAAACGCCACGGCACGAATAAAAGGTTTGAAGAAAATGAATATGTCATCTAATGCAGCTTCGTCCAGATTTTTTGCTTTTGTGATCAGCTTCGCATCAAATTCCACAGACAAACTCATTCCTTTTTATACGTACTTCTAACACATTATTACATAAAAAAAGTTAGTTGTCAAGCTTTTTTTCGCAAGATTTACAAAAAAATTTTTAATTTCATATTTTATTTGTTGTTTTTAGACAAATTATTTATTGTAAATTCACAATTTATACAAAAAGCTTATTGAAACGATTCTAAAATTTCCAGTAGTTCATATTCAGAACTAATGAAAATTCCTGCAGTAAGAATTTCTTTATCTTCATTGGTCAGGATGTTGGGGTTGATTTTTTGTTTGGTAATCAGCTTGCTTTTGTCTTTACTTGCAGTAACGATGATGCTGTCGTTTTGTAAAAACAGTAAAAAATGATTATCACATTCTGTAGCTTCTATTTCTTCAGCCACCAGGAAGGTTTCGTTGAAATTCAAAATCTTCCATTTTGGATAGAGCAGGTTGGTTTCCTCTTGCGATTTTCCGATTAACTCCTCCGGCAATGGAAGCAGTCTGGTTGCGGAGTGGCCACAGGAATATAATGTGGTTAATTCTAATGTAGCTTCAGATGCCAAGGTTGGTTGGTTAACCGGTTTTATAACGTTTTTCACAGGAGCAGAACGAAAAGTAAACAATAAAATTGCTACAGAAATCAAAAGCACAGAACCAGTGATCCAGAAAATCTTTTGTTTTCTTTTGCGTTGACGTTCATAATAAAATTTTGGCAGCATATAAATCACCTTCCTTTTTTTGTAAGTATTTCCTTTGGAAAGAGAATTATACACCTTTTACCGTTTCACAAATGTGAAAAAATACTGTTGCATTTTGTTATGAAAGTAAAAAATACGGAAATACTAAAAAAGAATCCGGTTGAATGTAGCTGTTTTTTGTTGTTTGAAACGGGCAAAAAACGGAACAGAACGGACAAGTTTTTTGTTGGTGATAACAGTTGTGGAATTTTTTTCGTCCATTTCCTGCAAAGTAAAAATTATTTTTTTCACAGAATGCTTGTTTTTCAAGGCAATCAGATGTTTTTTCAAAAATGGTTCCGATTTCAAAAAAAAACGTGGAAAACTCTTGACAAAAACAAAAAAAAAGAGTATAATACAGACAAAAACAAAAATAAACACAGAAAAAGGGGTTTTGATTATGGCTATGATGAATGAGTACGAAATCAAAAAAGAAATGTGTGAAGTCGGCAGAAGAATCTATATGAACGGCTTCGTTGCTGCAAATGACGGTAACATTACTGTAAAAGTTTCTGATAATGTGTTCTTTGCAACTCCTACCGGTGTATCCAAAGGTTTTATGACTCCGGATATGATTATCAAAGTTGATGGAGAAGGCAAAGTTCTGGAAGGAAAATTAAAACCCTCCAGTGAATTGAAAATGCATTTAAGAGTTTATAGAGAAAGACCTGACGTTAGAGCAGTTGTTCATGCGCATCCGCCCACAGCAACCGGTTTTGCTATCGCAGGTATTCCGCTGGATAAATACACCATGCCGGAAGCAATTATTTTCCTGGGTACTGTTCCGATTACCAAATACGGTACTCCCTCTACCGAAGAAATTCCCGATGCAGTATCTGAACATCTGCAGAGCTACGACGCATTTTTATTAGAAAACCACGGTGCATTAACTGTTGGTAATTCGCTTATGAATGCATACTTCAAAATGGAAACTTTAGAATTCTACGCTAAAATTTCTTTGAATGCAAGATTGCTTGGCGGCGAACAGGAATTAACCTGTGACCAGATTGATAAATTAATGCAAATCAGAGCACAGTTTAAGGTGCCTGGCAAACATCCCGGATGTAAAAAATGCGACAAAAACGGAACTCCCGAATGTAGAGAAGCACAGAGAATGGCAAAGAAAGAAGATAATCCGGATGCCGCTTTGGTTGCTGAAATCACCCAGAAGGTTCTGTCCGCAATGGGCAAATAATTTGTTTGCTATTCTATTATATATTATAGAAAGGAAAGGTCTGACCGGAATACCATTTGTATTTTAGTAAGACGAAATATGGTGAACACTTATGAAATCAAATCGATTTGAAGTGCTGGGGCAAAGACCTGTCCATCAAGATGGGTTTGTAAACGAATGGGATGAAGTTGGCTTTGTAGCGATGGATTCCAAATACGACCCGAAGCCCTCTTTGAAGATTGTTAACGGCGTCATTGTGGAAATGGACGGCAAACGTCGTGAAGACTTTGATTTTATCGACAGTTTTATTGCTGACCATGCCATTGACTTGTCCATTGCCGAAAAAGCGATGGCGATTGACAGCTTACAATATGCCAGAGACTTATGTGATATCAATACCGATAATAAAGAACTCAAAAAGCTGTTTTCCGGTTTAACTGCTGCAAAGCTGAAAGAAATCATGAACCATATGAATGTGGTAGAAATGATGATGGCAATGCAGAAAATGAGAGAACGTAAAACACCGTCTAATCAGTGTCATGTTACCAATCTGGATGATAATCCGGTGCAGATTGCGTGTGATGCTGCGGAAGCAACCTTCCGTGGATTTGACGAAACAGAAACCACCGTTGGGATTGCAAGATATGCACCACTTTGTGCGGTTGGTTTGTTGATTGGCTCTCAGGTTGGCCGCCCGGGTGTATTATCACAATGTGCTGTAGAAGAAGCCGTTGAGTTGAAACTTGGCATGAAGGGGCTTACCACCTATGCAGAAACAATTTCTGTATATGGTACCGAAAAAGTGTTTATCGATGGTGATGACACTCCCTATTCCAAAGCATTTTTAGCATCTGCATATGCTTCCCGCGGAATGAAGATGCGCTGTACCTCCGGTACTGGCTCTGAGGTTCTGATGGGGAATGCAGAAAAGAAATCGATGTTGTACCTGGAAATCCGTTGTCTGCTGGTTATTAAAGGGGCAGGGGTACAGGGTACTCAAAACGGTGCAATCAGCTGTATCGGTATTACCGGTGCTGTGCCTTCCGGCATTCGTTGTGTGTTGGCAGAAAACTTAGTTGCCGCGCAGCTTGGGTTGGAGGTTGCTTCCGGTAATGACCAGACATTTTCTCACAGTGATATCAGAAGAACTGCGAGAATGCTGATGCAAATGCTTCCCGGAACCGATTTTATTTTCTCAGGATACAGCTCCATTCCCAATTATGATAATATGTTTGCCGGTGCAAACTTTGATGCAGAAGATTTTGATGATTATAACATTCTGCAACGTGACCTTAAGGTGGATGGTGGGCTTCGTCCTGTATCAGAAGAAGATGTCATCAAGGTTCGCCTGAAAGCGGCGAAAGCAGTGCAGGCTGTATTTGCTTGTCTGGGATTCCCGAAAGTAACTGACGAACAGGTTGAACAGGCAGTTTACGCACACGGCAGTAAAGACATCACTGCAAAACGTAATGTCAATGAAGATTTGGCTGCTGCACAAAAGCTGGTTGACGGTGATATCACCGGAATCGACATTGTGCAGGCATTGAACAATTCCGGTTTTCATGATGTTGCAGTATCTGTATTTCAGATGTTAAAACAGCGTTTGTCTGCCGATTATTTACAGACTTCCTCTATTCTTGACAGTAATTTTGAGGTGTTAAGCTCTGTAAATCATCCGAATGATTACAACGGCCCCGGCACCGGCTACCGTGTTTCCGGCGCACGTTGGGATGAAATCAAAAATATTAAGGATACCTTAGATCCTACCACTATTTAGAAAATAAAAAGAAAGGATTTGTGCATTTTTAATACAATTAAATAAAAATGTATACGGTATCAGTATGGAATATAATGAACAGTTAATCAAAGAAGTTACAAGACAAGTGATGGCTGCCATTCAAAATGTGCAGACATTTGACATCAATCCGCAGCCTGTTACAAAAACAAGCGGAAAACGGCTTACCGTTACCGAAGTTGGTGATGCACCGAAAGGTGTTAGCCCTTCTGAAGTTGTTATTGGGCTGGGAGCTTCTTTTTCAAAAGATATGTTTGAAACCATGTCCGGTGTCAGTCATTACGATTTGATTCGTGAAATTGCAGCGGGCGTGGAGGAAGAAGGTATGACGCCGCGATTTATCCGTGTATATCATACTTCCGATGTTGCATTTATCGCTTTGACTGCAGCAAAATACAGTGGTTCCGGCATTGGTGTCGGAATTCAGTCAAAAGGAACAACCACCATTCATCAGAAAGATTTGTTCCCATTGACGAATTTGGAGCTGTTTTCTCAAGCGCCGCTGATTACGTTAGATATTTACCGCAAAATCGGTAAAAATGCGGCAAGATATGCAAAAGGGCAGACTCCCGAACCGATCAGCGTTATGAATGATTGCATGGTTCGGCCAAAATTCCAGGCAAAGGCGGCATTGCTTCATATTAAAGAAACCGAAAACGTTGTAGATAAGAAATCACCGGTTGCTTTACAGATTGAGTTTTAAGGAGTGACAGTTATGGATATCAATATTTCTGAAATAGTAAAAGCTGTTGCTCAAAAAATTCAGGCGGAAACCGGTTCCGATGGAATTTCTGCAACAGAAATGAATGCGATTCTTAAAAAAATCGAAACCCCGAAAGCAGATAAATCGCCTGACCAGATTGCTGATGAACTGACCCAAAAAGTTCTTCGCGATATGAAAGGCGGAAGTTATGTAAGTTCAAAAAAGGGTTACACATATCCGCTTTCCAAAAATCATCCTGATTTGCTTCGTTCCAAATCCGGAAAAGCTTTTTCTGATGTTACTTTTGAAAAGGTTATTCAAGGGAAGGTTACACACGAGGATTTCAAAACCAATCGGGATACTTTGCTGATGCAAGCGGAAATTGCAGAAAAAGCAGGCAAAAAACAATTTGCCGGAAACCTTCGCAGAGCTGCAGAGTTAACCCTGGTGCCGGATGAGGAAGTTTTGAAAATTTATGATAAGCTTCGTCCCAATCGGGCAACAAAAAAAGAGCTGTTAGACATTGCTGATCATTTAAGAAGTGATTATCAGGCAAATATTACTGCAGCATTTATCGAAGAAATTGTTGCAGTGTATGAGAAACGAAACATTCTCTTATAAAGAATCATTTGGAAAGGAGAAAAATCATGGCTGTTCATGAAATTATTGCCGGTGTTGATATTGGAAATTCAACAACAGAAGCTGTGCTGATGAATGTTCATGACGGCAGATCTGATTTTCTCTCCTATGCCTTGATTCCCACTACCGGTGTAAAAGGCACCCGTGAAAACAAAACAGGGGTAATTGCTGCACTGAATCAGGCAGCGAAAGATGCCGGCTTTACATTGGCTGAAATTCAAAAGGTTTTCATCAACGAAGCGACACCTGTTATTTCCGAGCTTTCTACAGATGTAATTTCACAAACCACCATTATTGGCTCCGTTATGATCGGACATAATCCGGACACTCCCGGCGGCAACGGAATCGGGGTCGGTCTAACGCACGATGTCAGAACGTTACAGCAATGCAATCATAGTGATGATTATATTGCAGTTGTTTACGACAGTGTGGATTTTGAAGAAGCAGCAACATTGATTAACCGTGCCATTGATGAGGGAATCTCTGTTACAGGTGTTATTGCAAAAAAAGATGACGGTGTTTTGATTGCAAACCGACTGAATGTGACGTTACCCATTGTAGATGAGGTAATGCAAATTGAAAAAATTCCTTTTGGAAAGCTGGCAGCAGTTGAAGTTGCATCTGAATCAGGCACGATTAAAATTTTATCCAATCCTTATGGAATTGCAGGGATTTTCAAATTGACGCCGGAGGAAACAAAAGGCGTTATCCCAATTTCCAAAAGCTTAATCGGGCTACGGTCCGGTGTTGTCATCAATAATGATGAGGGCGGCGTAAAAACGCAGGAAATTCCGGTTGGTAACATTTATATTTACGGAACCGGCGGTGATTTCAGTGTTCCTGTTTCCCAAGGAGCAGATAAAATTACAGAAGCTGTGATAAAAAGTGGCGATATCTTTGATATTGCCGGTGAAAAAAACACTAACACAGGGAACTCTTTTGAACGAATTAAACGCCGTATGGCAGATTTAACCGGTCAAATGGCAGATTCCATTAAGATATCCGATTTATCTGCAACCGACACGCTGGCACCGATGAAGGTGTCCGGTGGTCTTGCAAATGAGTATGCAATGGAAAGTGTGGTAATGCTTTCTTCCATGGTAAAAACCTCTCATTTGCCAATGAAGCAGATTGCAGATGTAATTACCCAGGAAACCCATCTGGCTGTTTCCATTATGGGGAAAGAAGCAGATAATGCAATTTTAGGAGCTTTAACAACCCCGGGGACTGATAAGCCTCTCGCTATTTTAGATTTAGGTGGCGGTTCAACCGATGCTGCCTTGATGGATGAAACCGGAAACATCAAAAGTGTGCATACAGCAGGCGCCGGTGAAATGGTGACAACCATCATTGATTTGGAGCTTGCATTGGCTGACAGAGATTTGGCGGAGCTGATTAAAAAATATCCGCTTGCACGAGTGGAAACCTTTAATATGCTGCGTTTTGAAGACCAGACAGTAAAGTTCACCAAAGAGCAGTTGCCGCCTGAACTGTATAAACGAGTTGTAATTTTAACAGAAGATAAAATGATTCCTATTCGGAAAAAGAATCTCACAATGGAGCAGATTGCTGTCATCCGAAAGGAAGCAAAGAAAAAAGTATTTGTGCAAAACGCGCTGAAAGCATTAACCAAAATTGCACCGGATGGTAACATCAGAAATATTCAGTTTGTGGTTATGGTTGGCGGAAGCGCTTTAGACTTTGAGGTGCCGGATTTAATTAACGAGGCACTCTCAAAATATAATATTGTTGCAGGACGTGGAAATGTCCTGGAAAAATTCGGTCCCAGAGCTGCTGTTGCAACAGGGCTTGTGTTGGGACAATCGTAAAAAATATGGTGCACCGGGAGGTGATACAGGTTGATTTATACCAAAAAAGGTGATGAAGGATATTCCGGCAATATTAAAAATGCGAGATATCAAAAAGATTATGTGCTTTTTGAATTGCTTGGAACCGTCGATGAACTGTCCTCCAATCTGGGACTCGCTAAAATTGAGTCTATGGAGGTTGTTGCACAGACCATCACCGCATTACAAAAAGAATTTATACTTTTGAACGCATATATTGCCGGTGGGAATTATTTTGATACAAAAGCTGCAACAACACGCATCGAAAAGTTGATCGACGCTTTTTCCAAAAAAGTTTCTCGTGACGGTCAATTTACCATTAGTGGTCAAACTAAAGCAGGGGCCTATTTAGATGTAGCACGAACGGTTGCACGCCGTGCAGAACGTGAGGCTGTAAAGGCTTCTAAAGTGTTTTTGGTCAAAAAAGAGGATTTATCCTATTTTAACCGAATTTCAGATTTGCTTTACATGTTAGCAAGATATCAGGATCAACTGTATACTCCGTCGAGTGAAAAAACGGTAACCTATGAGAAACCTCTTGATACCAAGTTTGATATGAAGCAAGCACAAAACCTTTGTGAAGCTGTGATTCAAAAAGCAAGGGAAATGAATGTTAAAGTTGTGTGTGCTGTGTGTGACAGCGGTGGTAATTTAATGACCATGCTTCGAGATGATGATGCCTTTATTGCCAGCATCAATGTTGCACAAAACAAGGCATATACTTCCGTCAGCTTAAAAATGCCAACTTCTAATCTTGCTGAACTGTCCAAACCGGGTGATTCCTTATATGGAATTCAGCATCAGGATAGCCGTTTGGTTATGTTTGGCGGGGGCATTCCACTCATTCGAAATGATGTGATTGTGGGAGGCTTTGGTGTCAGCGGCGGAACCTTGGAACAAGATACCGCATTGGCAGAATACGCAAAAGAGATTTTTCAATAAATGAGTAATAAATGGAAAGGATGTATCAAAAATGAACGAACAACAAATTGCAAGCATTGTTGAACAGGTAATTAAAGGAATGGCTGCAAACGGCACCACTCCGAAAACATCCGGTAAATATAAAGGTGTTTTTAACACGATGGAAGAAGCTTTAGAAGCGGCAAAAACAGCATATAAGCTGTTTCGCGGATATTCTTTGGAACAGCGTGAAAATATGATTACCAAAATCAGAGAAAAAATTATGGCAGAAGCCGAAACCATGGCTAAAATGGGTGTTGAAGAAACTGGTATGGGCAGAGTAACCGATAAAATCATCAAGCATACTCTGGTTGCAGAAAAAACTCCCGGTACTGAAGACTTACAGCCCAGAGCATACAGCGGTGATACTGGTCTTACTCTGGTAGAAATGGCACCCTATGGATTGATTGGAAGCATCACTCCCACCACCAATCCTTCCGAAACTGTTCTTTGTAACTCTATCGGGATGTTGGCAGCAGGGAACTGTGTTATTTTTAACCCCCATCCGAGAGCAATTAACACTTCCAATTATGCGGTAGATTTGATTAACCGTGCGGTATTGGAAGCGGGCGGTCCTGAAAACGTAGTAGTTTCTGTTGTGAAACCTACCTTAAAAACCGCAGATGCCATGATTCAGTGCAAAGATGTAAAATTATTGGTTGCAACCGGTGGTCCCGGCGTTGTTAGAACATTACTTTCTTCCGGTAAAAAAGCAATCGGTGCCGGTGCGGGTAACCCGCCTGTTATCGTTGATGAAACTGCTGATATCAGAAAAGCTGCAAAAGACATTGTTGCAGGCGCAAGCTTTGACAACAACTTGCCCTGTATTGCTGAAAAAGAATGTTTTGCTGTGGCAAGCATTAAAGACGAATTGATTCATTACATGACTCAAAACGGTGCATATCTGCTTACCAAACAGTCAGACATTGATAAACTGGTAAAGGTTGCATTGACTGAAGAAGAATGCAAGCAGGGTGAAGGCTGCACTCCCAGACCGAAACGCAAATTGATGCTTAATAAAGACTGGGTTGGCAAAGATGCAAATCTGTTTTTAGAAGCAATCGGAATCACCGATGCTCCCAAGGATACCCGCCTGATCATTTGTGAAACTACCGAAGATCATCCTTTCGTTTGCGAAGAACTGATGATGCCGATTTTACCCATTGTTTCCGTAAAAGATGTTGACGAAGCAATCCGTCTTGGTGTAAAATATGAACACGGCAATCGTCACAGTGCGCATATGCACTCCAAAAATGTTGACAATTTAACAAAATTTGCAAGAGAAGTAGAAACTACAATTTTTGTAAAAAATGCACCTTCCTATGCAGGTATCGGTGCAGGAGGAGAAGGGCACACCACCTTTACCATTGCCGGACCGACCGGTGAGGGCATTACCTCCGCAAGAAGCTTTACCCGTCAGAGAAGATGTGTTCTGGTGGATGGCTTCCGTATTATTTAGTGAAAAACGTATCATATAGAAATGAGGGATAGTTCAATGGAAATGAATGAAAAAGCGATTGAGTCAATCGTAAAACAAGTTTTAACGAACTTAAACGGTAATGGCTCTGACTGCAGTTGTGGTGGAAATTGCACTTGCGGAAAATCTGCAGGACCCATTCCGAAAACTGCAAAAGCAGCAATGCTGACTTCTTTAGAACACTACGACATTAAAGAATTCCCGATTCCCGAACTTGGCGATGACGATATTTTAGTCAAAGTAGAAGGCTGCGGTATTTGCGGAACAGATGCTCATGAATTCAAACGTGACCCCTTCGGATTGATTCCGGTTGTATTAGGTCACGAAGGAACCGGCGAAATCGTTAAAATGGGTAAAAACGTTAAGAAAGACAGCGCCGGAAAATCTCTGAAAATTGGTGACAAAGTTGTTACCTGTATGATTTTCAAAGATGACCCCAACATCACGATGTTTGACTTGAATAAACAAAACGTTGGCGACGGTGCTGATGTTTACGGTCTGATTCCTGATGATGATATCCATCTGAATGGCTGGTTTGCCGATTACATGGTAATCAGAGGCGGTTCTACTGTATTCAACGTTAGCGATTTAGACTTGGAAAGCAGAATTTTAATCGAACCTGCAGCAGTTTTGATTCACGCTGTAGAACGTGCAAAAACTGTTGGCATCTTAAGATTCAACAGCCGTGTAGTTGTTCAGGGCTGCGGACCGATTGGTCTTTTGTGTATTGCAGTATTAAGAACAATGGGCGTAGAAAATATCGTTGCAGTTGACGGAGAAGATAAGCGTTTGGAATTTGCGAAGGAAATGGGCGCAACCAAGTCTGTTAACTTCAAAAATTACAAAGGTATTGAAGCTCTGACCGAAGGAGTGAAAGATGCTTTTGGCGGTTATTTTGCAGATTTTGCATTCCAGTGTACCGGTTCTCCCATTGCACATTCCAATGTGTATAAATTTGTGAGAAAAGGTGGCGGGCTTTGCGAACTTGGTTTCTTCATCAATGGCGGTGATGCTACCATTAACCCCCATTTTGATATCTGTTCAAAAGAATTGACTGTAGTTGGTTCCTGGGTATACACCTTACGCGATTACGCAACTACCTTCGATTTCTTAAAAAGAGCACAGGGTATTGGCTTACCCATTAAAAAATTGATTACTCATAAATATCCGCTTTCTAAAATTAACGAAGCACACCAGACGAACCTGAAGATGGAAGGCTTAAAAATTGCCATCATCAATGAATAATCAGAGTAAATCTGAAATTTGAGGAGGATTTACCATGAATGCATTGGGAATGGTTGAGGTTTATGGATTTACCACTGCAATTTGTTGTGCTGATGCTGCCGCAAAAGCAGCTGCAGTCAATATCATTGCATTGGATACCACAAAACCGGCAAATGGCGACAGTGCTGAAGTTCCGTTGGTAATGATTGTGAAAATGGAAGGATCTGTTTCAGCAGTAACTGCAGGAGTTGCAGCTGCCAAAGCTTTGGCAGTAGAAAAAGGTCTGTACATTGTTTCTCACATTATTTCCCGTCCCGGTCCGGATATAGACAAATTAGCGTTTTTATCCAAAGTAGGGAGGGAGCCTATCGGAAAAAAAGCAAAAAAGAAAAGTGCTTCCCCTGTGAAAGCAGAAGAAGTCAAACCGTTGGTTGAGACAGTTGAAACTCCTGTAGTAAAAGAAGATGCAAAGACAGAAGCTTCTACCACTACAGCAACTGCTCCCAAAAAGAGAGGCAGAAAGCCCAAAGCAACCCCCGCAGGGGAAAATCCCGGTCAGCAAAAAATCGGGGAATAACATTAGTTAATAAAAATTATAATAAAGGCCAAAGGCCAGGAGGAAGAAAAAATGAATTTTGAAGCATTAGGAATGGTTGAAACCAGAGGTTTAGTAGCTGCAATCGAAGCAGCTGATGCAATGGTAAAAGCAGCTAACGTTACTTTAGTTGGTACCGAAAAAATCGGTTCCGGTTTAGTAAGTGTTATGGTTAGAGGCGACGTTGGTGCAGTAAAAGCTGCTACCGAAGCAGGCTCTCAGGCAGCTGCAAGATTAGGCGAAATCGTTGCTGTACACGTAATTCCCAGACCCCACGGCGATGTGGAAAAAATCTTACCCGAAATTAAGTAAGATTCCTACACTCAATAGAAAGGATACTCCTTTTGCAAGTCTTTTATAAAAAAGAATGCGGGAGGAACCCCGCAAAGATGTGTGAAAGGAGATGTTTTTAGAAAATGGAAGCAGTAGGTTTATTGGAAGTGCAAGCTTTAGCAGCCGCAATTGAGGGGCTTGATGCCATGCTCAAAGCCGCAAATGTCAGACTGGTTCATATTGAACGTCGGCTGGGCGGCAGATTGGTTACTATGGTAGTTGCAGGAAATGTCTCCGCTGTTACTTCCGCAGTGGAAGCCGGTAGAGCGGCAGCCGCAAGAATCGGCAATGTAAAATGTTGTGAAGTAATTGCAAGACCTCACAGCGAGGTAACAAAATTCTTTACAGATTTTAATGCAAAGTAAAAAACAAAATAAAATAAAATATGGAGGTATTCATAATGAACTTTGAAGCATTAGGAATGGTTGAAACCAGAGGTTTAGTAGCTGCAATCGAAGCAGCTGATGCAATGGTAAAAGCAGCTAACGTTACCTTAATCGGTACTGAAAAAATCGGTTCCGGTTTAGTAAGCGTTATGGTTAGAGGCGATGTTGGTGCAGTAAAATCTGCTACCGAAGCAGGCGCTGAAGCTGCTGCAAGACTGGGCGAAATTGTTGCTGTTCATGTAATCCCCAGACCCCATGGCGATGTAGAAAAAATTCTGCCCCAGCTCGACTAATTGATAAACCTTTTATGAAAAAAAGCAAACGGAGCACGGGGAAACCCGTGTTCCGCCTTGCGAAACTTTTTCAAAATATTCTTCCGGATTGTTCCCTTGAATTTGGAAGAATGTTCTGAAATGGAGTGTGCAATAAACAAAGGATGTGAAAATTATGGAACGTGAAAAAATTGTAAGCGAAGTAGTTAAACAGGTGTTGGCAATGTATCAGACTAACCGGAACGATACTGCTTCCAATCATACAGATGCTGAAATTAAGGTTGGTGTTTCCCAGCGACATATTCATTTGTCACAGGAAGATTTGGAAAAGCTGTTTGGCAAAGGATATGAACTGACTGTATTAAAACCTTTAATGGGGAAAGAATATGCGGCAAAAGAAGTGGTCACTTTAGTGGGAAAATCCTTAAAATCCATCGAAAATGTTCGTGTGTTGGGACCTGTTCGTAAAAATACACAGGTTGAAATTTCCAGAACCGATACATTTGTGTTAAAAGTAAGCCCGCCGGTTCGTCCATCCGGAGAAATAAAAGGTTCTGAAAGATTAGTTGTGGTAGGGCCGAAGGGAGCTATCTACCTCGACGAAGGTGTTATCATTGCAAATCGTCATATCCATATGACCCCCGAAACAGCCCGTCAATTTGGGGTGACCGATAATTCTTTGGTAGATGTTGAAATTGATGGTATTAAACCCACCAGATTTTTTGATGTTCAGGTCAGAGTCAGAGATGATTTCAACACAGAAATGCACATTGATACTGATGATGCCAATTCCGCAGGTCTCAAAAATGGAGATAACGTGAGAATTATTTCAAAATAGACTAAAAAAAGAAAAGGGAATGTATTGTTATGGTAATAGGAAAAGTTACAGGTTCAATTTTTTCCACTCGCAAATTAGATAGCTTAACCGGTTCTAAATTGATGGTTGTTAACATTGGCAAAGGGAAAGACGATTATGTAGTTGCCATTGATACATTAGGTGCCGGAATTGGTGAAATGGTTTTGGTTACTTTAGGTGACAGTGCCAGATTTGCTTGTCAAAATGAAAAAACTCCCATCGATGCTGTGATTGTCGGCATTGTTGATGAATCCAATTATAACCAATAGTTTTTCTTTATAAAGGTATGGTTTACTTGGAAAAAGGAATCGAAAACTTATGCAAACATTAAAAGAACAGATAAAACAAGCCGGAGTTGTAGGTGCAGGTGGTGCAGGCTTTCCGACACATATAAAACTGGCTGAACATATTGAAACAGTTTTGGTGAATGCAACAGAATGTGAGCCTCTTTTGAAAACAGATTTTTACCTCTTGAAAGAAGAGTCCTCCCGTCTGGAAAATGCTTTGGCAAAATTAGTGGAGATTGTCGGTGCCAAAGAAGGGGTTATCGGCATCAAAAACCACACAGCAGAGCTTTTGGGAATGGAAACCCCGAAGCAAGTTTCTAATCAGGTTTCCTATCGTTTTACCGGTAATGTATATCCTTCCGGTGATGAAATTATTTTGATTCAGGATGTGTTGGGAAAGTCTGTCCCCGGTGGTCAGTTGCCGATTTCCGTTGGTGTAGTTGTTGTCAATGCAGAAACCCTGTTTAACATAGCAAACGCTATGGAAGGAAAGGCAGTGACTCATAAATATTTAACTGTAGCAGGAAAAACTGATCGTACATATGTGATAAAGGTTGCCATTGGTACACCGGTATCTTATGTTTTTGAATCCTTGGGAATCACGGTTCCTAAAGATTGCAGCGTTTTGGAAGGCGGTCCCATGATGGGGAGTATCATAAATCCCAATACTGCGGTGGTTACCAAAACGACAAAAAGTTTGTTAATTATTGAAAACCATACACTTTGTATTCGTTTGAAAACACAAAAGCTTTCGGATTCGCTGAGTCGTTCTTCCGGAAATTGCTGCGGTTGCAGAATGTGTACGGATATGTGTCCCAGACATTTAATGGGTTATCCGATAGAGCCTCACAAAATTGTGCAGAGACTATCTGCAAAAGCAAATGATACAAAGGTATTTATGGGGGCATTTTTCTGCTCAAATTGCGGAGTTTGTCAAACAATCGCATGTCCGCAGAATATCAGTCCCAACAGATTGTTCCAACGAGTAAAAGCCGAGCTTTTGAAAAACGGAGTAAAGAATGTTCCAATGGAACAAACCACTCCAAAGCTTGAACGTGCATATCGAAAGGTTCCCACCAAACGGTTAGTGAATCGGTTAGGGGTGCGTAAATATGAACGGGATGAATTTGTGTATCAGGAGCTTATGCCTCCTGAACGCGTGACAATTCCTGTAAAACAGCACATCGGTGCACCGGGAGATGTTGTTGTGCAAGCAGGAGACAAGGTAACTGTTGGCCAAGTCATTGTAAAAGCAAAGGAAAATGCGCTGAGCACAAATATACACAGCTCTGTTTCAGGAATTGTGTATGGCGTGAGCGAAGCAGCTGTTATCATTGCTGCAGAGTAAAACCTACAGCGTATAAGGTGGTTAGTTAGATATGATGGTATCAATCGGAATTATAGAAATCAATAATATTGCAAAAGGATATCTGGTTTGTGACAATATATTGAAAAAAACGCAAATTCGTATGTCCATGGCGCAACCGATTTGCCCCGGAAAATTTGTGATGATTTTTGGCGGCAGTGTTTCTGCTGTCAAGGTTGCTTGTGATTATGCCCGTGTGAATTTTTCAGAGAATATTATAGATATTTCTGAATTTGGTAACATTGATGCACGTGTATTCGATGCCTTAAACGGTGCTGCAGCCGGTGAAACAAACGGTGCTTTGGGTATTATTGAGACGTTTTCCGTATCTTCTTGTATCCTTGCGGCAGATGCGGCACTAAAAGCTGCTTCTGTGGAGGTTGTTGAGCTTCGTATCGCCAGAGGAATGGGTGGAAAAGCCTATGTTGCACTGTCCGGAACTGTTGCCGCTGTTACAGCAGGGGTAGAGGCCGGTGCACAGAATGCTATTGAAAACGGTGTGTTAAATGACACAGCAGTGATTGCGTCTCCCCACGAAGATTTGTGGCAATATTTACAATAATATAAAAGAAAACGGTAGGCTTTATGGGATTTCTCGTGAAAGCCTATTTCGTTATAAGGAAGGTGTTAAAGTATGTTTGCACTGGAAAGAAGAAAGCGAATTATGGAGCTTTTGAACCAAAACGGAAGTGTTTTGGTTAACGACTTGAGTCGTGATTTACAGGTTACAGTAGAAACCATTCGTCGTGATTTGGAAAAACTGGAGCAAATGGAACAGCTCACTCGTACTCATGGCGGAGCGGTTCCCTATGAAGAATCTAACTTGGATTTGTCCTTGGAAAAACGCCGTGGCTTAAATATTGAAGGAAAAATTGCAATTGCAAAAAAAGCGGTGAATCATATTCGCCCCGGGGATACCATTTTTTTAGACGGCTCCACAACATCTTATTATTTGTCCAAGCAGTTGAAGGACATAAAAAACATTACCGTTATTACTAATAACCTGCAGATTTTGGAAGAACTTTCTAATTGCGATAAACTGAAGGTGATTTCTACCGGTGGTGTGCTGGACGTGAACAATCAGTCATTTGTCGGCGAAGTTGCTGTTGATAATATTAACAAAAATTTTTGTGCCAATAAGATGTTTTTTAGCAGCAAAGGAATGACCATGGAACAGGGGATTCTGGAATCCAACGACGTTGAGTTTCAAATTAAGCGTGCGATGCTCAACAACAGTATGACAAAGTTTTTATTGTTGGATAAATCAAAGCTTGAAAAAGTTGGATTCATTAAATTGAGCGGCTTTTCGGAAATTGATATGCTCTTTACCGATGAGGAATTATCGGAAGACTGGAAGAAAATATTTAAGAAAAATAAAGTAACCGTTGAATAAAAACAGGAGGAAATAAATATGAGTAAAAATGTATTAGCGTTCGATTTTGGTGCATCTTCAGGCAGAGCCATTATCGGTTCGTATGATGATAATAAAATTTCTTTGAAAGAGGTACATCGTTTTCCCAATGATCCCGTGTTTGTAAACGGAACATTATATTGGGATGTGCTTCGTTTATTGTTTGAAATTAAGCAAGGGATTCTTGCCGCACATCATAATGGCGGCTTTGACAGTATCGGGATTGATACCTGGGGTGTAGACTTCGGCTTAATTGATAAGGATGGCAGACTTCTGGAAAATCCGGTGCACTACCGTGATACCAGAACGGATAACATCATGGAAGAAGTTTTCCAGATTGTTCCGAAAGAAGAAATTTATCAGAAAACCGGTACCCAGTTCATGTCATTTAACACTTTGTTCCAGCTTTATTATCTGGCAAAATACAGAAAAGATTTATTAGACCGTGCCGATTGCTTTTTATTATTTCCGGATTTACTGGCATATTTTTTAACCGGTGAAAAAACAGTGGAATACACCCACGCATCTACCACTCAGTTAATCAATGCAGAAACCAGAGAATGGGATTTTGACTTGATTGACAAATTGGGCATTCCCAGACGTTTGTTCCCGAAAATTGTTCAGCCGGGAACTCAAAAAGGTATGTTGTCTGACGAAATTTGTAAAGAGTTAGGAGTGCCCTCTGTTCCGGTATGCGCAGTTGGTTCTCACGATACTGCATCTGCAGTTATGGCTGTTCCATCTGAAAAAGAAGATTTTATCTATATCAGTTGCGGAACCTGGTCATTATTTGGCACGGAATCTAAAATTCCTTATATTAACGAAAAATCTCAAAAATATAATTTAACCAATGAAGGTGGATATGATAATACCATCCGATTCTTAAAAAATATTATGGGCTTATGGTTGATTCAGGAATCCAGAAGACAGTGGATTCGGGAAGGCTTTGCTGTAACCTATGCAGATTTGGAAAAAGAAGCGCTTGCCGAAGATGCGTTTAAGTGCTTTATTGATTCTGATTATCCCATTTTTGGAAAACCCGGAAACTTGCCCCAGCACATTAAAGATTACTGCAAAAACACCAATCAGTTTGTGCCGCAGACCCGTGGAGAAGTAATGCGTTGCATTTATCAAAGTTTGGCATTGAAATACCGTTATGCGTTTGAAAACATTCAGGATGTTACCGGTAAAAAATATGAAGTGATTCATATTGTAGGCGGCGGCACAAAAGATAATCTTTTATGCCAGATGACTGCAAATTCCTGTGGTGTTGATGTTGTGGCAGGTCCCATCGAAGCGACTGCTTTGGGAAATGTTGCGGCACAGCTTATTGCCGGTGGCGACATCAAAGACTTAAAAGCGGCAAGACAGATTATTAAAAATTCTGAAACTACTACCACCTATTCTCCCAAAGATACTGATGAATGGGAAAAAGCATATCAGGAATTTTTGAAACTGGATATTCAATAAAAAATACGATCTCCAATAAAAAAGTTGTAAGGCGTTTGCCTTACAACTTTTTTTATAGTAATTCCTGAAATGTTTCGATGTAGCAATCAGAGAGTTTTTGAATAGAATCTTTATCTTTTTCTGTTTCTTCATCAAAGACCGCCACCACCCGAAAGCCGCCTTTTTTAGCTGATAATACAGAAAAGTAAGCATCTTCAAATACCACAGTGTTGTCTATTGTTCCGCCAAGTTTTTTAGCAGCTTCCAGATAAATGTCTGGTGTTTCCTTTGTTTTTCCAATATCGGAACAGGTGAGAACAAAATCAAAGTAGGGAAGAACTCCAGTTCGTTTCAAAGCTGCTTCGGTTAAATGACGTTCGGATGCGGTGGCAACACACATGGGGATGTTTGCGCTTTTTAACTTTTCTAAAAATTCTTTCACATAAGGCTTTAGCGGTGCTTTTTTTTCATAACCTATTTTGACGTTTTCTGTAAAAATTTGCATCAGTTCATCAGCTGTAACAGTTAAAGGAAAGTTTTCGGTAAGATATCTGGAGGATTGCATTAACGTCATTGTTTTGAACCGCTTATTTAATTCATCATCTGCAATAATTCCCATGTCCTTCAGAACGGTTTCACCCAAATTTACCCAAATTGGCATAGAATCAAGGATGGTACCGTCCAAGTCGAATATTGCATATTTCATAATTTGAAAAAGGTTATCTTGCTTCATAAATTTCTCCTATAAAAAAGGGCTGTAAAAATACAGCTCTTTTTTTATGATTATGCTTGATAGCTTTGTAAGAAAGCGTGCAAACGCTCACTTTTTGGATGTTCAAATACTTCTTCGGGAGTTCCTTGCTCTGCAATCACTCCGTTATCCATAAAGATGACATGGTCTGAAACTTCTTTTGCAAAGGACATTTCGTGAGTTACAATTACCATTGTCATATTTTTATCTGCTAATTGTTTGATAACCTTCAGCACTTCGCCGGTTAACTCCGGGTCTAATGCCGAGGTCGGCTCATCGAAACATAAGATATCCGGATTCAAAGCCAAGGCTCTTGCGATTGCAACACGCTGTTGCTGACCGCCTGAAAGTTCACAGGGATAGTTGTTGATTTTATTGGACAGACCAACCTTTTCAATCAATTCCAGTGCTTTTTTTTCAATATTTTCCGGTGTGTCTGTTTTCAGAAGGGTGGGTGCCAATGTAATGTTTTTCAAAACGGTGTATTGAGGAAATAAATTGAACGATTGAAATACCAGGCCAAAATGCAAGCGCATATTGCGAATATACTGTTCGCTCATTTTATCTTTTTGTTCTCCGTCGTAGATTACTTTTCCATTTACGGCAATAGTTCCACCTTCTGCAAATTCCAGAAAATTCAAGCAACGAAGCAGTGTAGTCTTACCGCCACCGGAAGAACCGATAATAGAAAGCACATCACCTTTTTTGATAGAAAAGCTGATGCCTTTTAAGACTTCGGTTTTACCAAAACTTTTTACAAGATTTTTTACTTCTAACATAAGGTGCTCTTCCTTTTATACTTTATAGTAGCTTAGTTTCTTTTCGATATATCCGAACAGAAGTGTCAGTATTCCGCAAAATGCCAGATAAAAAGCACCGGAATAAAATAGAGGCCACAGAATGTGTTCACTGTTCATCATTCGTTTTGCATTCCAGGTGATTTCATAAATCATAATGGTATTAGCAAGGGAGGTATCTTTTACCAAAGTTAAAAACTCGTTACTCATGGGTGCAATAATACGTTTTACAACCTGCATCAGTATGATTTTGAAAAATACTTGTTTTTTGGTTAAGCCCAGAACAGCACCAGCCTCATATTGTCCCTTGGGGATTGATTCAATACTTCCTCTGAAAATTTCTGCAAAGTAACAGGAATAGTTCAACACAAAGGCAACAATTACTGCATAAAACAAATTAACACCTTTGAACCCCAATAAACCTGGACCAAGACCGAATGTAATCAGCTGAAGCATCAGCGGAGTGCCGCGAATAATCCAAATCAGAGTTTTAATCGGATATTTAATTATTTTCAGCTTACTCATGGAGCCAAACGAAATAATCAACCCCAAAGGCAGTGCCATAAGCAGGGTTAAACCAAATATCTTGAATGTAGTTGTCAAGCCTTCCAGAAGACTTAGTGTTACTTTTAAGAACAGTTGCATAAAAACCTCTTATATCCATCAAAAAGGGTTGTTTCAAAAAAGATTTTGTCACAACCCTTTCATTTTTGATTTATAATATTTTTCTAAAACTTAGAAAGCTAAATTCAATTCGTATTTTTCAGCCAGTTTGGTTAAAGTACCGTCTTCATATAATTCATCAATCGCTTTATCTACAGCGTCTTTTAATTCAGTATCTGCTTTGCGGAAGCCAATGCCGTATTCTTCAGTGGTCAGTTCCACACCGTATGTAAGATTTTCGTAGCTGGTACCTGCAGCGGTGGAAGCTTTTGCCATGGTGATGTCAATAACACAAGCATCTGCCTGACCGCCTGCAACTGCTAACAGAGCATCAGTCTGTGCTGCAACAGGGGTGTAGTTTTCTTCCAAGCCGTTATCTTTGATTGCTGCTTCACCTGCAGAACCTGCTTCGGCAGCAAATTTTAATCCTTTTAAGCTTTCTGCGGTAGCGTAGTTTTCAATTTTGTCTTTTGCCATTACAACAACCTGTGCATTTTTCACATATGCTTTGGAAACCAAACAGTTGGTTTTTACTTCATCAGAGATGGTCATACCATTCCAGATACAGTCAATCTGGTCAGCATCCAGGGTAACAAACTTCGTGTCCCAGTTGATTTCAACAAATTCGGGAACCATATCCAGTTTTTCACAAACAGCTTCTGCAAATTCGGTATCAAAACCGGTCAGCTTGCCGGCATCATCCATATAGTTCATGGGTTCATAAATTGTGTAACCGATTACCAGTTTGTTGTCGGCATCATTGGTTGCACAGCCTGCAAATAACAGTAACATCGCCAATACCAGGGCGGTCAGTTGTAAAAATTTTTTCATGTTTTTTCTCCTTAATTTTTGATGAAAATTTATTTCAATTTATATCTTATCACAGATTCTTTCAAAAATCAACCATAAAATCAATTTTTTTCTTATTTTTTCAGAAAATAGTGTGCTTAAAATCCTCATTTGACAAATCAAAGATTTTGTGTTACAATAAAACTCGAAAAAAGAGGGAAATACGGGGAATGTATTATGCAAATTCCAATTACGAAACGGTTGCTGACTGCAGCAGAAATGATAGGATGCGAAAAAATTCTTTGCGATATCGGCTGTGACCATGGTTATTTGCCGATTTATTTAATTAAAAAAGGACAAATAAAGGCTGCATATGCTTGTGATTTAAGAGACGGTCCTCTGAAAAAAGCTGCACAAAACATCGCTGCTTTTCACATGAAAGAAAGCATACAAACTGTAAAAAGTGATGGATTGCACGAGCTGAAAGATATTCCTCTGGATGTCATTTCTATTTGCGGAATGGGCGGTCGGTTGATTGCTGAAATTCTGGAAAGGGATTTGCCGGTTGCATACCGTGCCAAGCATTTGGTTTTGCAGCCAATGAGTGAAATTCCTTTTTTGAGGAAATTCCTGGCAGAACAGGGGTTTCAGATTGAAGAAGAACGCCTCGCTCGGGAAGACCGGCGTTATTATGTTTTGATGCGTGTCACAAAGGGAAAAGAACAACACACAAATGAGGTGGATTATGTATTGGGACGCAAGCTTTTGCAAAAAAACGACAGCTTGACGCAAGCATATTTTGCAAAAGAAACAGAGCGTTTTCAAAACATTTTAACTGCAAGGGGCGGTCCCGAAAATTCACCGGAATTGGTTCCTGTCATTGCGGAATTAAAAAAATATGCTAAAAATATAATATAATGTAAAAAAAACTTGAAATTTTCACATTTTTATGTTATACTATTTGATGTTTAGATGTGAAATATTGTTTGGTGTCTGTTACGAAGGTCACCAACGGAAAGAAATACAAGGGTGGTTCAAATGATAAACAAACATTTCCAAAGTGCAATATATCAATTTGTGGGAATTATTGAATATCCGTTTGGTATTCTGGATGAAAACAGCATTGTTATTGCAAGCTCCAGCAATTCTGCAATCGGAAAGCTGCTTCCTGTTGATTTGGATCTTTTTCAGGATGGCTCTGTTGTTACAGAAGGCGGCGTTACATATAAACCGATTTTTGTTAGATCCAAGCTGAAGTTTTGCGTATATGTAGAAAGTGATACAGAATTTGCTGCAAAGTATGCACAAATGCTTGCTGCTACTTTTGCAAACATCAAGCAGTTTTATGAAGAAAAATATGATGCCGGAAATTTTTTGAAAAACATCCTTTCCGACAGCATATTACCTGGTGATATTTATGCCCGTTCCAAGGAACTGAAGCTTGCATATGAAGTTCCGAGAATGGTATATCTTGTCAATCTCTCTGTTCAGGATGACGGTGATGTGCATGCAATTTTGTCCGGCATGTTTCCCGACAAAGGAAAGCAGTTTGTTATTACATTGGATGAAAAAAACATCGCAATTATAACAGAAATAGGAGAAACAGACCTGTCTACCAAGAAAAAAGAAGAATTGGTTTCTACCATTATTGATACAGTTCGCAGTGAAGCGATGATTAACATTTGTGTGGGTATTGGTTCTGTTGCCAACACACTACGAGATGTTGCTGTGTCTTATCGTGAAGCTCAGGTTGCATTGGAAATCGGCAGAGTGTTTGATGCAGAAAAAGAAATCCTGAATTATGAATCCTTAGGCATCGGAAGACTCATTTATCAGCTTCCCGTAAAGCTGTGTCAGATGTTTTTGGATGAAGTGTTCAAAAAAGACTCCATTGATAAGCTGGATGCGGAAACCTTAATGACCATCCAAAAGTTTTTTGATAACAGCCTGAATATATCCGAAACCTCCAGAAAACTGTTTATCCACAGAAACACGTTGGTGTACCGTTTGGATAAAATTCAGAAATTAACAGGATTAGACTTAAGAGAGTTCGACGATGCAATTATTTTCAAAGTTGCAATGATGGTTAAGAAATACCTGTCAGCAAATGTTATGAAAATCTGAGGTGGAATGTAGTGCTTCAATTTAAGAATGTTACCAAAATATATGAAAATACAAATGTAACTGCATTGGATGATATCACCTTAGATATTCAAAAAGGGGAGTTTGTTTTTCTGGTTGGGCACAGCGGTGCAGGAAAATCCACTTTGATTAAGCTGATTACTGCAGAAGAACGTCCTACTTCCGGTGAAATTATCATCAATGATATCAATGTTACTGAATTGACTGCAAAGGAAATTCCGTATTACAGGCGCACCTTGGGAATGGTGTTTCAGGATTTCCGTTTATTAGACAATAAAACTGTCATGGAAAATGTAGGATTTGCTATGCAAGTTGTGGGGGCAACCAGACGTCAGATGAGACGTCGCGTGCCCGATGTATTAAGTAGAGTCGGTCTTTCCCAAAAGGCACGGTTTCTTCCCAATGAATTATCCGGCGGCGAGCAACAGCGTGTTGCTATTGCAAGAGCGTTGGCAAACAACCCCAATTTAATTATTGCAGATGAACCTACCGGAAATTTAGATCCGGATACTTCAAAAGAAATCATGGCATATCTGGAAGAAATCAACCGGAGCGGAACAACCGTAATTGTTGCGACTCACGATAAAGATATTGTAAACAGTATGCACAAGCGTGTTATTGCTGTAGACGGCGGAAATATCATCAGAGACGATGAGAGAGGAGGCTACAGCGATCATGAATAATTTCAGTTATTTTTTGAAAGAGGGAATTGCAAATTTATTTACCAACAGAATGGTAACCTTTATGACTGTTCTGACGGTAATTGTATCCCTTTTGGTGACAGGGGTTTTCCAGGTAATTTCTACAAATCTTGTTCATATTTCAGGCGAACTTGGAAATAACTTTGAATTTAACATTTTTATTAAAGATAGCGTTATGGAAGAAGATTTAGAAGACGTTGCGCAACAATTACTGAGCATTGCAATGGTAAAAGATGCTGTCTTAAAATCAAAATCTGAAACCTTTCGTGAGTTTAAGGAAAAAATCGGAAATGATTCTTTACTTCAGGGGATTACAGAAGAAGATAATCCCTTTCGGAACTGTTATGTTGTAACATTGACTTCGTTGGAGAATGCGGATTATGTGTTGGAGGAAATCACTTTATTAGATGCGGTGGATTCTGTCTCCAACAATCTGGAAACCTCCAAGAAGCTTGCAGCTGTTGAAAAAAAAGTAAATTTATATAGCATCATTGTATATGTTTTATTAGCACTTCTTTGCTTAAGCATCATTTCAAACATTATTAATGTTTCAATTTTTTCCAGAAGAAAACACATCAACATTATGAAATATGTTGGTGCAACCAATGGTTTTGTCAGAACACCGTTTATAATTGAAGGTGTTATTGTCGGAATTACAGGTGCCATTCTCTCCAGTGGGATTTTAGCATATGGCTACTACCTGATTTACGGCAATTTCAATCAAGTTCTGGAAGGAATTTATTTGTTGAGTCCCGGCATTGTTTTTACTGAACTTTTAATTACTAACCTGATATATGGGGGTCTCATCGGAGGTATAGGGGCTGCGTTTGCAGTCGGTAAGCATTTGAAAGTATAAGTTGAAAGGGATTCTCAAAAAAATGAGCGCAAATCTAAATCATTCTGAATTATTAGTGAACAACAAAAACGGACAGCATGCTGATTCGAAACATCAAAGAACATCATCGAATCGTCATCGTCATAAAAGAAGCTTTTTAAGAAGATTAAAACGGAAATTATTTCAAAAAAAACGGAGAATTTCCGGGGTGAGAAAAAATCAAATAAATGCGGAAAGACGGTTCATTATGATGCTCTTTTTAGGAGCTGTTATACTGCTTGTGGTTCTTATTCCGTTAATTATATGGTTTGCAGAAGTACTCGGTACATCTTCCATTTCTTAAGGATGCGGTTTGATATAATTGAGGTAACTTTATGAACAAAAAACTGATTTCTATATTGATTTGTGTCATCTTTCTATTTGGTGTGAATTGTGCAGTATTTGCTGATACAAAGTCTGATTTGGAAGCAAAAAGCCAACAAGCACAACAAAAAGCACAAGATGCGCAGAAAAAAATTGATCAGGCAAAACAAGAGAAAAAAACGTACGATGCCAGAAAAAAAGAGCTGGATGCACAGATGGCAGAGGTTGCAGAACGTGTGAAAAAATTGGGCAACGAGATTTCTGCACTTCAGGCTGACATTAACAAACAGGAAGAAGAAATTGAACGTCTGACCGAAAAAGAAGAAGAAAATAAAACGCTGTTCAAATTAAGAATGCGGGCACTTTACGAGGATAACAATTCTTCCTATCTGGATATTCTTCTTTCCAGCGGGAGCTTAGCAGATTTCTTTTACCGTGTTGATATGATTCGCCAGGTTGCAGATTATGACCAAAAGGTGATTGCCGATATTGTCAATCAAAAACAAATGGTGGAAGAAGCAACCGCTGTCCTGAAGGAAAAGCAGGCTGAAATCAAATCGGCAAAGGAAAAAGAAGACGCTGAAAAGAAAAAGCTTACCTCGTTAATCAATGAGAACTCCAAGGTTATGGTACAGCTGGAAAAAGATATCAGTGCCTATACGCAAGAGTATAAAAAATTTGAGCAGGAAAGTGCTAACATTCAGGCACAAATCAGAAGCCTTACTGCATCGAATCAAAAAAATGGAGCAACCGCAGCGAAGTATACCGGTGGTGTTATGACCTGGCCGGCACCCGGCTATCATACAATTACTTCACCTTTTGGCAATCGTTTGCATCCCGTATTGAAAGTTTATAAATTGCACACAGGAATTGATATCGCTGCTCCCAGCGGTGCTTCGGTTGTCGCTGCAGCCGATGGAACTGTTATTGTTTCCGGTTATTCCGGTGCTTATGGTAATTATATTGTAATTGACCATGGCGGTGGAACAACAACCCTGTACGGACACCATTCCTCTAATTTGGTTTCCAAGGGTGCAGTTGTAAAAAAAGGACAAAAAATTGCGAAAGTCGGTAGTACCGGTTGGTCTACCGGTCCCCATCTGCATTTTGAGGTTTCGGTAAACGGAACAGTGAAGAATCCGATGAATTATTTGCAATAATTGAAATAAAAACGGTTATAATTACATATATCGTTAAAAAAGGGTACCGTGAATCACGGTGCCCTTCAATTTGAAAAAGAACGAGGCTTTGAAATGAAATCAAACATTTGGAAAAAAATTATCTACTTTGTGCTTGCAATTCTGATTGGATTTATCGGATATTTTGCCGGTATTCTGAATGAAAGAAGCGGGATGAATGCCGGAAGCTATGTAGACGAGGCGCTGAAAATAAAAAAACTGAATGATATTATTGAAGAGCATTATTATTTCAGAGACAGCATTGACAGCGATGCTGCTTTTGAACGAGCAATGGAAGGTTATGTTTATCAGTTAAATGACCCATTTTCCAGTTATATTTCTGGTGATAATTTAACTTCTTTTACAGAAGAAGTGGAAGGAAATTATGTTGGCATTGGTGTTGAAATCACTGTTGACGAAAATGGATTTATCACTGTAATTAACTCATTTGACGGGTCTGCCGCCCAAAAAGCAGGAATTCAAACCGGTGATAAAATTATCAAAGTATATGGAGAAACTGTAAGCGGTGATCAATTAGATGAGGTGGTTGATAAAATCCGCGGCTTGCCGGGAGAAACTGTAGAGTTGGAAGTTCTGACGCCATTGGGAGAGGTTCGTCCACTGACCTTGACAAGAAGTGCGGTATCAGTTGAAACCGTTAAGGTAAAACAACTGAAGGACCACATCGGTTATGTACGAATTTCCAGCTTTGATGTTGCTACCGATACAGAATTCAAAAATAAAATGAAAGAGCTGGACTTGAATTCATTAAAAGGGTTAATTGTAGATTTGCGTTCTAATTCGGGCGGCACATTGGACAGTGTTGTTTCTATTGCTGATTATTTTATGCCGAAGGGGACCATTGTTTCCATCAAGTATACCGACGGATCCGAAATCAAAGAAACTTCGGATGATGAACATGCGGTAAGCATCCCCATTTGTGTATTGATTAACGAGGGAACAGCAAGTGCTGCAGAGCTTCTGGCAGGTGGATTGCGTGATAACAACAATGCAAAACTGGTTGGTAAAAATTCATTTGGAAAAGGCGTTGTAGGGCAAACCTTTACAATAGATTCCGACAGTGCCGTGTTGTTAACTGTAGCAGAATATTTCTTACCAAACGGCGATAATATCCATAAAATCGGATTGGCTCCGGATATCGAAATAGATGTTGAGAATCGCAATATCAGTGTGTTTTTGATGCCGGAAGAACAAGATACACAACTTCAAAAAGCCATTGAGGTTATAAAAAATGATGAATAACATTATTTTGAATGCAAACGCTAAAATCAATTTGACGCTGGATGTACTCAGGAAACGAGAAGATGGATATCATGATTTAAGAATGATTATGATGGAAATTCCGCTTTCGGATAAAGTGTTTCTTACAAAGAGCGATGACATTTCGGTCAGCACTAATTTAAGCTTTTTACCGAATAATCAGAAAAATATTGCCTATCAGGCTGCCAAACAGTTCTTTTTGGAAACAAATATCTCTGCCGGAGTACACATTGAAATCCAAAAAAATATTCCGGTCAGCGCTGGTCTTGCAGGCGGAAGCACAGATGCGGCAGCTGTATTAAAGGGCTTAAATCAACTGTTTGACGCAGGGCTTTCCCTGGAACAATTACAAGCAATCGGCAATAAAATCGGAAAGGATGTTCCTTTTTGTTTGCAAGGAGGAATTGCGTTGGCAGAAGGGACAGGGGAGCAGCTTCAGCCTCTTCCGAAGCTTCCTCCTTGTTGGCTGGTGCTGATTAAACCAAAATATTTGAACGTTTCTACAAAGGAAGTTTTTTTGGCGTTAAATGCTTCCCGCATAGAGCTCCATCCGGACACAAATGGTGCGATTTCAGCCTTAAAACAGCGTGATTTGAACGGTCTTTGCAGACGCATGTATAACGTGTTGGAAGATGTGACAGTAAAAAAGCATCCAATCATTGCAGAGTACAAAAGTATTATGCTGGAGTATAATGCCTTGGGCAGTATTATGAGCGGAAGCGGTCCTTCTGTGTTTGGAATTTTTGATTCTTACGAGCAGGCAAAACAAGCAGAAGAAAAACTGCTTCTGATGGATAAGCAAGTATTTTTGATGGAAATTCCTGAATAAAATTTTCACATTTGGAAAGAATCGTGTTGCAAGATACGATTCTTTTTTTGGAGGAATTTTTATGAGAAAGTTTTTTGTGTATAAAAAAACCGTCATTTGCAGTCTACTTGTTGCATTGTTTCTCGGTAATTTCATCGGAACAATGGCAAATGCAGGAGAAATCAAAAATGAATTTGTCAGGTTTCATATCATCGCAAACAGTAACGACGAAAACGACCAGACAGTAAAATGGGAAATCAGAAACGAGATATTTTCTCAGCTTGATTTATCAGGCATTACATCCAAAGAAATGGCTTTGGTTTATTTCAATGAACATCAAACTGAAATAGAAGAAATAGCCAATGAGATTTTGGCAGCAAATAATATGCCATATCGCTGCATGGTTACAGTCGGAAAAAAAGCATTTCCGGTTCGCGAGTATACTGGGTTTGTATTGCCCGCTGGGATATATGATGCAATTTCGGTAACTTTAGGGGAGGGAAATGGAGAAAATTTCTTTTGTGTAATGTATCCGTCTCTTTGCGCCTTGGAAGGCGTTACAGAGCAAACAAACGCCCAGCAAGAGATTCTCCATCATGTGTTGTCAGAAAAAGAAGCAGCTTTTATTACCGGCAACAAAAAACAGTTGGTTTGTAAATTCAAAATATTGGAATTTTTTGAGTCTATTTTTTAAGATTTTGGTTAAAATTACGGTCAGATTGCATCATTTTTTGGTTCAATCTGATTTTTTTATAAAAAATTTTAGTTGAAAAAGAAAAAAATAAGAAAAAATTCGGAAAAGTTCTGCAAAAACCCTTTACAAATTTGAGATTTGTGATATAATACTACAGATGGATTGTCATATTTTGTTAGGGTTTCAAAAGAATATTTTTTGAACGAAATATGGTTTTCTATATTATTTTGTAAAAAATAACATTATATACTTATGGAGGATTTTACTAATGGGTAAAAAATTTGTATACCTTTTTTCCGAAGGTGACGCAACAATGCGTGAACTGCTGGGCGGTAAAGGCGCAAACCTTGCTGAAATGACCAAAATCGGTCTTCCTGTTCCCCAGGGCTTCACTGTATCTACAGAGGCTTGTACTCAGTATTATGAAGATGGCAGAACCATCAATGCTGAAATTCAGGCTGAAATTATGGAAAACATTACCAAAATGGAAGCTATTTGCGGCAAAAAATTTGGTGATAAAGAAAATCCGTTGCTGGTTTCTGTACGTTCCGGTGCGAGAGCATCTATGCCCGGTATGATGGATACCATCCTGAACTTAGGTTTGAACGAAGATGTTGTTGAAACCATGGCAGCAAAAACCGGTAATGCAAGATGGGCTTGGGACTGCTACAGAAGATTCATTCAGATGTATTCTGACGTAGTAATGGAAGTTGGTAAGAAATACTTTGAAGAACTTATCGACGAAATGAAAGAGAAAAAAGGTGTTACTCAGGACGTTGAGCTGACTGCAGACGATTTGAAAGAATTAGCAGGCCAGTTCAAAGCTGAATACAAAGCAAAAATTGGTAAAGATTTCCCGGCTGATCCCAAAGAACAGCTGATGGGTGCTGTTGAAGCTGTATTCCGTTCTTGGGACAACCCCCGTGCAAATGTATACAGAAGAGACAACGATATTCCTTATTCCTGGGGTACCGCTGTTAACGTACAGATGATGGCATTCGGTAACATGGGTGATAACTGTGGTACCGGTGTTGCATTTACCCGTGACCCTGCAACCGGCGAAAAAGGCTTGATGGGTGAATTCTTGGTAAACGCTCAGGGTGAAGACGTTGTTGCCGGCGTTCGTACTCCGATGCCGATTGCACAGATGGCTGAAACCTTCCCTGAAGCATTTGCAGAATTTAATAAAGTTTGTGCAATTTTAGAAGATCATTACAGAGATATGCAGGACATGGAGTTCACCATTGAAAACAAAAAACTCTATATGCTCCAGACCAGAAATGGTAAGAGAACTGCAAAAGCTGCTTTGAAAATCGCTTGCGACTTAGTTGACGAAGGCATGATCGATAAGAAACAGGCTGTTGCTATGATCGACCCCAGAAACTTAGATACTCTGTTACATCCCCAGTTTGATGCAAAAGCACTGAAAGCTGCTACTCCCATGGGCAGAGGTTTAGGTGCATCTCCCGGAGCTGCTTGCGGTCAGATCGTATTTACTGCTGAAGATGCTGAAACCTGGAACGCTCAGGGCAAAAAAGTTATCTTGGTTAGATTAGAAACTTCTCCTGAAGATATCACCGGTATGAAAGCATCCCAGGGTATCTTAACCGTTCGTGGCGGTATGACCTCTCACGCTGCAGTAGTTGCTCGTGGTATGGGTACTTGCTGCGTATCCGGTTGTGGCGACATCAATATGGACGAAGAAAACAAGAAATTCACTTTGGCTGGTAAAACCTTTGTAGAAGGCGATGAAATCTCCATCGACGGTTCAACCGGTAACATCTATGATGGTATTATCCCCACCGTTGATGCTGAAATCGCTGGTGAATTCGGCAGAATTATGGATTGGGCTGACGAATTCAGAACTCTGAAAGTTAGAACCAATGCTGATACTCCTGCTGATGCGAAAAAAGCTGTTGAACTGGGTGCTGAAGGTATTGGTCTGTGCCGTACCGAGCATATGTTCTTTGAAGCAGACAGAATCGCTGCATTCCGTGAAATGATTTGCTCCGATACTGTTGAAGAAAGAGAAGTTGCACTGGAAAAAATCCTGCCCTATCAGCAGGGTGACTTTGAAAAACTGTATGAAGCGCTGGAAGGAAATCCGGTTTGTATCCGTTTCTTAGATCCTCCGCTGCATGAGTTTGTTCCCACCGAAGAAGCTGACATTGCTGCTTTAGCAAAAGCTCAGGGCAAAACTGTGGAAGATATCAAAGCTATTATCGCTTCCTTACACGAATTCAACCCCATGATGGGTCACAGAGGATGCCGTCTGGCAGTTGCCTATCCGGAAATTGCAAAAATGCAGACCAAAGCAGTTATCCGTGCAGCTATCAATGTGAAAAAAGCTCATCCGGATTGGAACATCGTTCCCGAAATTATGATTCCTTTAGTTGGCGATATCAAAGAATTAAAATATGTAAAAGCTGCTGTTGTTGCAACTGCTGATGCAGAAGTTGCTGCTTCCGGCACCGACTTGAAATATGAAGTTGGTACTATGATTGAAATTCCCAGAGCTGCTTTAACTGCAGACGATATTGCAAAAGAAGCTGAATTCTTCTGCTTCGGTACCAATGACTTAACTCAGATGACTTACGGCTTCTCCCGTGACGATGCCGGCAAATTCTTAGATGCATACTATGATGCAAAAATCTTTGAAAACGATCCCTTTGCTAAATTGGACCAGAACGGTGTTGGTAAATTGATGGAATTAGCTGTTACCTTAGGTAAAAAAGCTCGTCCTGAAATTCATTGCGGTATCTGTGGTGAACACGGCGGTGACCCTGTTTCCGTTGAATTCTGCCACAAAATCGGATTGGACTATGTTTCTTGTTCTCCCTTCCGTGTACCGATTGCAAGACTGGCTGCTGCTCAGGCTGCAATCAAAGGCTAAGATGCAATTTTAGTTGTAATATAGCATAAGGAAAATAGCTGTGAATGAATGTTCACAGCTATTTTTTATAAATAATTTGACATTAAATCTGGATAATGATATAATTAAGTCCATCACATACAATAGGAGAATGTAACATGCTGGAAATGCTGAAACAAAAATTATATAACACCATAGATGCGCACAAGGAAAAAATCACGCAAATTGCAGATGAACTGCTCAAAAATCCGGAGCTTGGATATTTTGAAGAAAAAACATCTCAGTTGGTTCGCAAAACCTTTGATGATTTGGAAATATCCTATGAGTATCCCTATGCGCTTACCGGAGTGAAAGCGACACTTAACAGCAAAAAAGAAGGTCCAAATGTTTGTATTATCGGTGAAATGGATGCTTTGATTTGTAAGGGTCATCCGTTTGAAGGAGAGAATGGTGAAGCGCACGCTTGTGGTCATCATGCGCAGATTACAGCCATGTTAGGAGCTGCAATCGGCTTGCAAAAAAGTGGAATTTTGGATGAGCTTTGTGGTAAAATTACGCTATTTGCTGTACCGGCAGAAGAGTTTATTGATTTATCTTCCCGTAAAGAATTAAAAACAAAGGGTAAAATTGAATATTTTGGTGGAAAACAGCAGTTACTTTACGAAGGTGCTTTTCGTGACGTGGATATTGTGATGATGATTCATGCACAAACCCAAGCACCTGATGCAAAATTCTACTCCAGAACCTCTAATTTAGGATTTATGGCAAAAACGATTACCTTCCACGGAAAAGCGGCACACGGCAGCCGCCCCGATGAGGGAGTGAATGCACTAAACGCTGCCGCTCTTGCAATTTTAGGGATTCACTCTAACCGCGATACCTTTACCGAAGAAGAGCATATCCGGATTCATCCCATTATTACAAAAGGTGGCGATGTGGTAAATTCTGTTCCCGATGAAGTTTGCATTGAAACCTATGTACGAGGTGCAGCCTTTGATGCAATCCGTAAGGGAAGTGAAGCGGTGAATCGTGCTGTAGAAGGTGCATCACAAATGATTGGCACTACTGTTACCATTGATGATATGCTTGGCTTTTTGCCGTTACAGGAAAGTGAAGATATCAATGATGTAATGGATGTAATTGCAACCGATGTGTTAGGAGAAAATGCGGTGATACATGGGGTTCCGGCAGTTGGTTCTTCTGATATTGGTGATGTAAGCTGTGTCATTCCTACGGTTCAACCATCCATCGGTGGTTTTTTTGGAACGATTCATTCCAAAGATTTTTTGGTTTCTAATCCCGATGTGGCATATCTTGGTGCTGCAAAAATTTTAGCCGCAACAGCTTCTGAATTACTTTTTGATGATGCAAAAAAAGCAAAACAGGTAATTAAAAACTTCAAACCTTTATTTACACAGGATGAATATATTTCTTACTTGAAAAAAGGAAATATTTAAGATGAGAAAAAAGATTGTGCACAAAAAAATTTGCACAATCTTTTTTTACATTAAAAAGTCTTGAAAATAGACGGATTTCTATTGACAAATTTCTACATAAGGTGTATGATTATTCCATAGGATAAATTGATGTTCCTATAAAGCAGAGTAGGAAATAATGCGTCAAGTGAAAAGAGAACGGGAAGTTGTCTCTTTTACGAAAGATTATTTGAAATAAAATCTGCGATGTTATTTCCGCATTCCGTTGCTACAAAAGAATACATTTGCCGTGTTGATTGCGGTGTTTTGCTGTCCTTTTTGTAGTGTGGTACAAGAAAGGATTTTTTTATGTCACAACAAAAAAACATTCGCAGGATTTGTTATCTTGCATTACTCATTGCTATGAACATTGTGTTTGTGCGGTTATTGTCGTTTCAAACACCGGTTACCAGGCTGGATTTTGGTTTTATTCCACTGGCTGTTTCCGGGGCAATATTTGGTCCTGTCTGGGGTGGCTTGACAGCTGGTGCAGCTGATATTTTGGGAATGCTTATCAACAGTAAAGGCATGGCATATTTTTTCCCATGGACTCTGAATGCTGTGCTGCACGGCGTTTTGTATGGTTGTTTTCTCTGTAAAAAGGAAAAACATTGGGGCAGAATATTGTGTTTGGTTGTTGTTCAGGGCGTGGTTGTTGATTTATTGCTTGGTTCTTTGTGGGGCGCAATTTATCGCAGCGGACTGCATTTATATTGGGCAGTTTTTGTGGAGCGCTTTGTGATGATTTTAATTAAAATGCCGATTCAGTATTTTGTGCTTACGATTATATTTCGTATTCTCAAGCCACATATTCAAGAATTATAGAAAAGGAACGTGTTAATTTTGGATTCATCAAAAGAATTTATTCGTTATGCCAACAGCTTTCAAACAGTTATCAATTTAGGGCTGGAACGTATTTTGAAATTACTGGATTGCGTTTGCAATCCGCAAAATCAATTACAAGTGATTCATGTTGCAGGGACAAACGGAAAAGGTTCTGTTTGTTCCTTTTTGCAATCTATTCTCACGGCATCAGGAAAAAAAACAGGCAAATTCATTTCTCCAAATATGCTTCGGGTGAATGAAAGAATTTCGGTTGACGGAACAGAAATTTCCGATGCTGATTTAGAACGCCTGCTTTCAAAAATTGAAGCATATTTGCCAACGGTGAAGGAGGCAACCGGCGAAATTCCATCTCAATTTGAAGTCTGGACAGCGGTTGCATTTTGTTATTTTCTGGAACAAAATTGTGATATTGTGGTTTTGGAAACCGGTCTTGGCGGACGATTTGATGCCACCAATGTGGTTTCTAAACCGCTTTGTGCTGTGATTACCAGAATTGCAGTGGACCATGTTGCATATTTGGGCGATACCATTTCAAAAATAGCTTTTGAAAAAGCAGGCATTATAAAGCAAGGAGTTCCGCTTGTAACGTTAGAGCAAGAAAAAGAAGCTTTAGACGTGTTAAACGAAGTGGCAAAGGAAAAAAATGCTCCTGTTTTGGTGACTCAAAAACCAAAAATTCATACTCCAAAAAAATGTTTTGAAGTGTTTTCTTACAAAAACTTAACAAATCTTGTTTGCGGCATTTCCGGTTATCATCAGGTAGAAAACGCTTGTCTGGCAGTGGAAACTTCCTTGTTGTTGGGAATATCGGAAGAATTTATCAGAAAAGGGCTGAAAGAAGCCAGACACATTGGTCGGCTGGAGCATATTGGCGATACGATTCTTTTTGACGGAGCACATAACTTAAACGGCATGCTTGCTTTGAAAAAAAGTCTGGAACGATATTATCCCGATTGCGATAAAATTTTTGTATCTGCATTTATGAAGGATAAAGATATCAAAAGCAGTTTGGAAGTGTTTTCGGGAGAAGAATTCTGTTTTACAACTGTACAACATAACGAACGGGCAGAATTGCCGGAAAACCTGTGCAGCATCGGCAAAGAAGCCGGAGTAAAAGCAAAGGCTTTTGACACCTTGAAAGAAGCGATCGCATACGCAACAAAACAAAAGAAGCTGATTGTAGTATGCGGTTCCTTGTATTTGTATCAGGACCTTTTTGAAATTTTATCAGGCCATTCCCAATAAATTCAGATTATTTTGAAAAACACTTGCAAAATACATAAAAATTTGCTATAATTAAATGATAAAATATCCGATATTTTTTGTCGAAAATTAAGGAACATCCAAAGTATGTATTTGAAAACCATTGAGCTGAACGGCTTCAAATCTTTTCCTGATAAAACCGTTTTAGACTTTACCGGCGGAGTTACCACCATTGTTGGTCCCAACGGCAGCGGAAAAAGCAATATTTCCGATGCAATTCGTTGGGTTTTGGGGGAATCCAGGGCAAAGTCTCTTCGTGGTGGAAATATGCAGGATGTTATTTTTTCAGGCACTGCAAAACGAAAACCATTGAACTATGCAGAAGTATCGGTTACCATAGACAATTCTGACCATGCTTTGCAAATCGATTTTGACGAAGTGATGGTAACCCGTCGTGTGTACCGATCCGGTGAGGGTGAATATTTTATCAACAAAGCTCCTTGTCGCATGAAAGACATCAATGAATTATTTATGGATACCGGCTTGGGAAGAGACGGCTATTCTATTGTTGGGCAGGGAAAAATTGATGAAATTATTTCCGGCAAACCGCAAGACAGAAGAAATTTTTTTGAGGAAGCTGCAGGGATATCAAAATATCGGCATAAAAAAGATGATGCAGAACGAAAATTGGCACAAACCAATGATAATTTGGTGCGCTTAAACGATATTTTGTCGGAATTGGGACAAAGACTTCCAGGATTGGAAAAATCTTCAAAAAAAGCTGTAATCTTTTTAGGCTTAAAAGAAGAACTTCGGTTACTGGAAATCCGATACTGGTGCCGGTATATTCAAAAAAGCAGAGCAATGCTGAATGAATTTGAAAAAAAAGCAGAAAAGCTCAACAAAGAAATTGAAGAATCCACCAAAAAAATCAGCGAGCTTGACAGCAATGCGGAACAGCTTTCCGGAAAACGGCGGGAAGCAGATCTGTTAATGGAGGTTCTCCACAAGAAAGAGAAAGATTTTGAGTATAATATCGCAACTTTTGAAAATCAAATTTCATTGTATGAAGTAGAAATCGAAAGAAATCTCCAAGATATTGAGCGCTTAAAAAACGAAAAGGAATCAGACCAAACCAAACTTACACGTTATGATGTACTGATTGCTGACCGTGAAGAAAAAATCAAACGGTTGGAAGAAAACAAAATAACCATTTTAAGAGAAATGGAAACGTTTGATTCTTTGCAAGAGGAAATTGCGAACATTCAAAAAGAAATTGACGGAATTTTACATACAATAGAAAAAAGCCGTCGGGAGCGTTCCGAGCTTACTGTAGAGCGAAATACAAAACAAGGAAAGGTTTTATATCTTTCCGATATGGAAAAAAATTACGAAGGCTATCAAAAAAGTGTAAAAGAAATTTTTTCTGCATCCAAAAATGGAAAATTGTCGGAAGCAAAGTTATATGGAACATTAGCCGATATTATCAAAGCAGAGAAAAAAACTGCCTTAGCTTTTGATGCGGTGCTTGGAAATTCGCTGCAAAATATTGTTGTAGAGAACGAACAGGATGCCAAAATCGCCATTGATTTTTTGAAACAGCACGAATTGGGGAGAGTAACATTTCTTCCCGTTGAAAAAATTAAAGAGCGGGAATTTGATTTTGGAGAAGCCCTTTTAGAACCCGGGGTGATTGGAAAGGCTGTTGATTTGCTTTCCTATGACCGTAAATTTGGCGGAATTATTTCCAGTTTACTTGGCAAAACTCTTGTGGTGGATACATATCGAACAGCAGGCGAGTTATCCCGAAAATATCATAACAGTTTCCGCTTGGTAACCTTAACCGGTGAAGTGTTTAACGCCGGTGGTTCCATTGTGGGTGGTCACATCTTAAAATCTACCGGCTTTTTATCTAAAAGTGCGACCATTGCAGAATTGAAACAGGAAATCAAAGAAATCGATAAAACGCTTGTTTTGATGGTAGAAGACGAAACCAAGCTTTCTCATAGTGCCGAATCGAAAAAATTAAAAGTTGAAACGCTTTCTGCCGGACTTTCTGAATTGAATCAGAAAAAAGCACATTTATCTTTTCTTGAACAGGGAATTTATGAAGAAATTGAAACACAAAAAAGAGTTCTTTCGGAAAAAGATGAATATGTAGAAAGTTTTCATAAGAAAGAGCAGCAAATAACTGCCTTTTATCAAAAAAATGAAGCAATCGCTGACGACATTGAATTTAAGAAAGAACAGATCAAGCAAGAGCGTATCAGTTTATCCGAAACTACGGAAGAAATTGAAAATATCCGCATGCAAAAGGAAACCATGGAAGAGGAGTTTTCCATGCAGCAAGCTTCTCACAAAGAAGCCAGAGACCTTTTGCTTGCCCAGGAGCAGGAGCTTGCAAAGTTTTCTGCAAAAACTGAAAATATTAATGATGATATTGAAACCTATACACAAAATTTATGGGATGCCTATGAGTTAACCTATTCTTCGGGATTAGAACTGGTATCCATAGAAGAATCGGATGAAAGCACAGACCGCAAGCTGATTGCAGAGTTAAAATCCAAAATCAAAGGCTTGGGCGATGTTAATCTTGCTTCAGTGGAAGAATATAACGAAGTCAACGAACGTTATACTTTTATGAAAAAACAAGAAGAAGATTTAATTAACGCTAAAAATGAATTAGAGACTTTAATTACCGACATGCTTTCTGTTATGAAACATAATTTTGTGACACAGTTCGACTTAATTCACGAGAATTTCAAGGAGACGTTCCGGGCATTATTCAATGGTGGAAACGCGTCGCTGAAGCTGTTAGAGCCGGATAATGTTTTAGAAAGCGGAATTGAAATTATTGTGCAGCCACCGGGAAAAAAATTAGAGAGTATATCACTGCTCTCCGGTGGAGAAAAAGCATTTACTGCGATAGCATTATTATTTTCTGTGTTAAGCCTGAAGCCATTACCGTTTTGTGTGTTTGACGAGATTGAAGCGGCGCTTGACGAAGTAAATGTTTACCGTTTTGCCGAATACATTAAAAGCTACAAGCATAAAACACAGTTTATTTTAGTTTCTCATCGTCGAGGCACGATGGAGAACGCTGACACCTTATATGGTGTAACCATGCAGGAAAAGGGTGTTTCCAAATTGGTTGCACTAAAAATGAAAGATGTCATTACAGATTAGTAAAGGGGGAATCCTGATGTTTTTTATCGACAAATTCAAAAAAGGCATCCAGAAAACCAAGCAAGCGATGTCAGAAGGAATCAACAACGCGTTTAAGATTTTCAAAAAAATTGACGAAGAATTATATGAAGAATTGGAAGAAATTTTAATTTTGTCTGATATCAGTGCCGAAAGCTCTGCTTTTATTATTGAAGAGCTTCGCAAAAGAGTAAAAGAAAAGCGTCTGACCGAAGCAGATGAGGTGAAGCAGGAAATCAAAGCAATTATTGCAGAAATTTTGTCTCCTGACCATACCTTAAAAAAAGAAAACAAGCCTTACATTATGATTTTGGTTGGTGTCAACGGTGCCGGAAAAACCACAACTGCAGGAAAATTGGCGCATCAGTTTTCCAAAGAAGGAAAATCGGTTATTTTAGCCGCTGCAGATACATTCCGTGCTGCAGCTACAGAGCAACTGGAGGTTTGGGCACAAAGAAGTGGAGCAGATTTCTTTTGCGGCACACCTGAGCAAGACCCTGCATCTGTTGTGTATCAGGCAGCTGAACATTTGAAGAAAACCGGAAAAGATGTTTTAATATGCGACACTGCCGGCAGATTGCAAACGAAAAAAGGTTTGATGGATGAGCTTTCTAAAATGCACCGAATCTTAAAACAGCAGACCGGTGCAGAATTTATTGAATCGTTATTGGTAGTGGAAGCAGCTACCGGTCAGAATGCGTTGCTGCAAGCGCAAAGCTTTTCTGAGGCAGCTGATTTAACAGGGCTCATTTTAACCAAATTAGACGGAACAGCAAAGGGTGGTGTCATTATTCCTTTGGTTCAAAAAACAGGGCTACCGGTAAAAATGGTGGGTGTTGGTGAACAACTGGAAGACTTGATGGATTTTGATCCTGCATCATATGCAGAAGAGCTGTTTGATTAAGTAAAGAAGTTTACAATTTTTGAAGAAGGAGGAATGTTTCTGTATGAATGAAGGCTTAAAAAAAGCATTGTCCGGTGTGATCACCGGTGTGTTGATTCTGCTTGGAATCGTTGTGTTAATTACCGGCTATAACTTTTATATGGAATATATTCAAATCCGTGAAATCGGACAAAATTTCGTTACTGTTTTTTCGAAAAATCTGATCACAAAAATTGCCGTGCAGAGCATCAGTTTTTTGATTGTATTTCTGTTGATTTTTATGAATTTTTTGCAAATTCGTAAAAATATGCTGAAAACGGATATCAGCTTCTCCTTCTTGAAAAAGCTTCTTCCCATTTTTATTTTATCGTTTGTGTTTGCTTTTTTTGCGAGCAGCTACATTAAAGATGCGGTATATTCAAGATTTTTATTATTTGCAAATTCTGTGGAGTGGGGAACTACAGACCCGATTTTCCATCAGGACATTTCTTATTATGTATTTATTCGCCCCTTTGCGATTTCGGTATTTGATAGCTTAATTGGCGTTTTCATTTTCCTGACAGTATTAATCAGTGCAATTTATTTTTTGCTGTACAGCAAGCTTGGAATTACCAATTTGAAAGAAATTTTCAAGAATAAGAAAATTACCCGTCATGTTGTTTTGAATCTTCTTATGATTATTTTGATTCGTGTGCTTTCTTATAAGTTTCGCGGGGAAGATGTGTTATATTCCGACTTCGGAGGTTTATTTGGTGCCGGATTTACCGATATCAATATCTGGTTAAAATACTTTAAGGCAGCACCTTATGTGATTGTAGCAGTTGTTGTGGCTGTGTTGATTTTCCTGCAACGCGGAAAAGTTAAATTTGCGTTATATGCTGCAGCTGTTTATCCAGTGGTTTTAATAGCAGTTGCGGCAAGTGCGATTGTAACACAGTATTTTCACGTGCAACCGGCAGAAGTACAGGTAGAAGCTCCGTATATTCAGCATCATATTGATGCAACCCGCAGCGCATACGGATTGGACAAGATCATGGATCGTGAATTTCCTGCTGATAACTCATTAACACAGCAAGATTTAGAAACCGAAAAAGAAACCTTGGAAAATGTTCGCATTATTGATTATCAATCTACAAAAACCATTTTCGGACAGCTTCAAAGCTTGAGAAATTATTACGAATTTAAGGATTTAGATATTGCAGCATATGAAATTGACGGCAAAAAAACGCCAATTATGCTGTCTGCACGAGAGCTGAAAAAAGATAAAAATTCTCCTACAACTCAGAATTACAGTAATGATAAAATGCGGTTTACCCATGGATACGGGGTGGTTGTGTCACCGGTTAATGAAGTAACTCCTGAGGGGCATCCTGTAATGTATGTAAAGGATATTCCGGTTACGTCAGAACTGCCGGAGCTTACCATCACAGAACCCAGAATTTATTTTGGAGAATATAAAGACGAATATTCTATCGTGAATACAACCATCAAGGAATTTGACTATCTGGATGACGAAAACAATGTAGAAACTGTATATCAGGGAAAAGCCGGGATCCCGCTAAACTTCTGGAATCGGTCATTGTTTGCACTGCATTATGGCGATTATCAGATGATGGTGTCCAAGTTCATTACCTCTGAAAGCAAGCTGCTTTTGAACAAAAATGTGTTGGATCGTGTGAAAATTGCAGCGCCATTTTTGACATTTGATGAAAAACCCTATTTGCTGATTGATGGAAACGGTCGGTTAAAATGGGTTGTTGACGCCTATACCACAACCTCCGAATATCCTTATGCTCAACCGTACACAAATGATTACAACTATATTCGTAATTCTGTAAAGGCCATTGTGGATGCCTATGACGGTACAGTAGAACTTTACATTACAGACCCGTCTGACGTTTTAATTTCTGTGTATCGTAATATTTATCCGGAAATATTTATGGATACACCCATTCCGGAAGATTTACAATTCAGCATTCGATATCCCGAATCCTATTTCAAAATTCAGGCAGAGATGTTGAAGCGATATCATACAACGGATACGACAACTTTTTATAACCGTTCAGATGTATGGGATGTTGCCTATGAAATGTATTCCGATGCAGCTGTTTCGAATGCTGATGAAAGTCAGAATAAAAAGAGGGTAGAACCTTACTACAATATGATGAAAGTCAATGACAATGTAGATTTGGTTTTAATGCTGCCGTTTACAATTACAGAAAAAGATAATATGGTTTCCTGGCTGGCTGCCGGCTCTGACGGTGACAGCTACGGAGAGCTGACTCTTTATAAATTTCCAAAAGGGAAAAATGTATATGGCCCGATGCAAATTGAAAAGAGAATTGATTCCAATACAGAAATCTCTCAGCTAATGACATTATGGGGTTCCGGTGGTTCCTCTGTTATCCGTGGAAATATGTTAACAATACCGGTTAAGGGTTCTTTAATTTATGTGGAGCCCATTTATATCACGTCCGGCAAAAATACGTTTCCGGAACTAAAAATGGTCATTGCAGCATATGATAATAAGATTTCCATTGAACCGACGTTATCAGAAGCACTGGATACCTTATTCAAAGGAACGCCTTCCATTATGTTGCCTATTGAAGACGAAACGTCTGTTCCAGAAACAGATGATGCGACAGATTCGTTACCGGCTGGAGACGGACTTTCTCAAATTACCGATGCCTTCAATAAGGTTCAGGAAGCATCAAAATCCAATGATTGGGAAGCATTCGGAAGTGCAATGAAAGAATTGGAAAGTATTATCAATCAACTGAATTCTGAAAGTTAATATGAAAAAGAATATCCCGATTTTTGTAACCCATTATGGCTGCCCGAATCAATGTGTTTTTTGTAATCAGAAGAAAATCAGCGGTGTCAACCATGCTGTCGATTTGGCTGAATGCGAATTGCTGTTGAATCAGGCTGTTAAATATAATTATCCGCCGGAAGAAACAGAAATTGCTTTTTTTGGTGGTAGCTTTACCGGAATCCCTTTGGAAATGCAGAAAAAATATTTGAAGCTTGCTGAACAGTTTCGTCAGTATTTCTATGGAGTTCGATTATCCACAAGGCCGGATTATATTACCCCTTCCATATTGGATATGCTTTTAGAACACGGTGTCACAACGATTGAGCTTGGCGTTCAGTCGACGGTGGATGCTGTGCTGGAAAAAAATCTGCGCAAAATGACGCATCAGGATACCGTTAATGCCGTGGAACTGATTCGGAAATATCCATTTTCTTTGGGACTTCAAATGATGGTTTCCATGTATGGGGCATCCGATGACGATGACATCCGAACAGCAGATGAAATTATCGCTTTGAAGCCGGATTTTGTGAGGATATATCCAACCGTTGTGCTGGAAAACACAAAATTATATGAATTATATCAGGCAGGGGAGTATCAAATAAAATCGCTGGAGCAAACCGTCTGCCTGACTGCAGAAATTTACCGTAAATTTCTAAATGCCAAAATTCCGGTCATTCGTGTAGGGTTGATGGCAAGCGAAGAAATCAATTCCCAAAATATTATCGGAGCCTATCATGAAGCCTTTGGCGAATTGGTTCAAAATGAAATATATTATCAAATTATAAAAGAACAACTAAACAATAAAAAAACCATTGGAAAGAAACTGTACATATATTGCGGGGAAAAAGAGGTTTCTAAAGTTGCAGGACACAAACGAAAAAATATTTTACGACTAAATAAAGAATTTTCATTTTGTGATGTAAAAGTTTGCCCCGACCCATTAAGAAAAGCCTACCAGCTTTCTTTGAAAATTGAGCAGTAAAAGAGGAAGATATTATGAGAACATTAAAATCCAATACTGTAGTTGTGAAAATCGGCACCAGCTCATTAACCTATGCCAACGGAAAAATGAATTACCGTCGGATTGAAAAATTGGTTATGGTTTTATCGGACTTAAAAAACCAGGGTAAAAATGTGGTTCTGGTTTCGTCCGGCGCCATTGGTGTTGGTGTTGCCAAATTAAATTTACCCAAAAAACCAACCGAAGTCAAAGAAAAGCAGGCAACTGCTGCAGTTGGTCAATGTCAGCTGATGGCAATCTACGACAAATTCTTTGCTCAGTATGGACAGGATGTTGCACAAATTTTAATTACCAAATACATTATTGATAATGAACATTCAAGAAGCAATGCAGTAAATACTTTTTCTACTTTACTCCAAATGGGTGTAATCCCCATTGTAAATGAAAACGACGTTATTTCAACTGAAGAAATTGAATTTGGCGATAATGACACCTTATCTGCTTACGTTGCCCGTCTGGTAAAAGCGGATTTACTGATTATTCTGACGGATATTGATGGCTATTATAATGACAATCCCAAAGTGAATCCGGATGCCAAGCTGATTTACGACATTTATGAAATAACAGATGAATTAAAAGAAAAAGCAGGCGGAGCTGGTTCTAAACTTGGAACCGGCGGCATGATTACAAAGCTGATTGCGGCAGAAATCGCACAAAAAGATGAAATTACAACCGTCATCGCACAAGGAGACAATCCGGAAATTATCTATCAGATTGTAGACGGGGAAGCAGTTGGCACAATGGTGCATGGAAAAAGGAGTGAATAAAATGTCACAGTTAAGAGAACAAGCATTAAAAGCAAAAGAGGCAAGTTATCAATTATCTGTCACCGGTGTTTCACAAAAAAATGATGCACTCATTAAAATTGCAGAAAAACTGATTCAGAAAAAAGATTATATTTTAGAAGAAAACAAAAAAGATTTACTCCATGCGGAAGAAAACGGAGTCAAACCGACCATGTTAGATCGGTTGCGTCTGACAGAGCAGCGAATTTACGATATGGCAGAAGGTGTCCGTCAGGTTGTTGCATTAAAAGATCCGGTTGGCGAAGTTATCAATATGACAGAACGTCCTAACGGTTTGGTGATCGGTAAAAAGAGAGTTCCGCTTGGATTGGTTGGAATTATCTATGAAGCAAGACCCAATGTGACAGTTGATGCGGTATGCCTTACCTTAAAAACCGGGAATGCAACGTTACTGCGCGGCGGAAAAGAAGCACTTTGTTCCAATTTAGCATTGACTGCGGTTATGAGAGAAGCAATCACCGAAGCAGGACTTCCTGAAAGCACCGTGGAAATTCTCTCAGATACCAGCCGCGAGACTGCAAAGGAAATGATGCAGCTAAGCGGCATTCTGGATGTTTTAATTCCCAGAGGCGGTGCAGGGCTCATTAAAACGGTTGTAGAAAATGCAACCGTACCTGTTATTGAAACCGGAACGGGAAATTGTCATACTTATGTTGATGATTCTGCAGATTTAGAGATGGCATTATCCATTTTAATCAATGCCAAAACGCAACGTCCATCAGTGTGTAACGCTTGCGAAAGCTTGTTGGTATCAGAAAAAATTGCCGAAGAATTTTTACCGATGGCAAAAACAGCATTGGAAGAAAAAGGTGTTGAACTCCGCGGTTGTGAAAAAACAAGAAAAATCATTCCTATCAATGCTGCAACAAATGAAGATTTCTATACAGAATATAACGATTTAATTCTTTCCGTAAAAATTGTGTCCGGCATTGACGAAGCAATTTCTCATATCAATTTGCACAATACCAAGCATTCCGAATGTATTGTTACCAAAGATTATGCAAATTCTCAAAAATTCTTAAAATCCGTTGATGCTGCAGCTGTTTACATCAATGCTTCCACACGCTTTACCGACGGTTTTGAATTTGGATATGGTGCAGAAATCGGAATTTCTACACAAAAATTACACGCCCGCGGACCGATGGGGCTGGAAGCATTAACCACAATAAAATACATCATTTACGGAAACGGACAAATCCGCGGATAAAAGAAACCTTTTTGAAAGGGGGAGCTAACATGTTTGTTGATATGGCACGAATTTTTATCAAAGCAGGAAACGGTGGTAATGGTGCAGTTGCCTTTCATCGCGAAAAATATGTCGCATCCGGTGGTCCCGATGGTGGGGACGGCGGCAAAGGCGGCGATGTTATTTTTGTTGCGGACCGAAACCTTTCTACTTTGATGGATTTTCGATATAAAAGAAAATATACAGCTGAGCATGGTGGAAACGGTGCCGGCGGTAATTGCACCGGGAAGGACGGCGCCGATTTAATCATTAAGGTTCCGGTTGGAACTGCAATCAAAGACAGTGATTTAGGCGTGTATTTAGCCGACCTGTCAGAAGATGGAAAACAAGTTGTTATTGCAAAAGGCGGAAAAGGCGGATTTGGCAACGCAAAATTTGCAACACCAAAGCGACAGGCACCCCGTTTTGCAAAACCGGGCAGAAAAGGGGAAGAACTGAACATTGAGCTGGAGCTGAAAATGCTGGCTGATGTTGGGCTGTTAGGGTTTCCCAATGTTGGAAAATCTACTTTGCTTTCTATGGTAAGCTCCTGTAAACCAAAAATTGCAAACTATCATTTTACCACATTGATTCCCAATTTAGGTGTGGTTGATTTCGGAGAAGGTGAAAGCTTTGTTATGGCTGATATTCCCGGAATCATTGAAGGTGCCAGCGAAGGTGTTGGATTGGGGCATGCTTTTTTACGTCACACAGAACGAACCAGATTATTGCTTCATGTGATTGATGTATCCGGCTTTGAAGGGAGAGACCCAATTACCGATTTTCATACCATTAACGAAGAATTGAAACAATATTCCGCACGCCTTGCTGAAAAAGAACAGATTGTTGTGGGCAACAAAATTGACTTGGTGTATGACAAAGAAACACTGAACGATTTTCGCAACAAAATGGAGGCAGATGGCTACAAAGTGTTCTTTATATCCGGTGCAACCAGAGAAGGGGTAGACGAATTGATGCAATATACCAGAGAGCGTTTATCTCAAATTCCTCCTGAAGATGCGGTGGAAGTGGTAGACAGAGAGCTTCTGGTAAGAGAAAGTGCAGAACCGTTTACCATTATCCGTGAAAACGATGTCTTTATTTTGGAAGGCGATTTACCGGAAAAACTAATCAACTCTACAAACTTTACCGATTATGAATCGCTCCAATACCTGCAGAGAGCACTCATAAAATCAGGAATTATTCAAGCATTAAAAGAAAAAGGTGCAAAAGAGGGTGACACCATTATTATTGATGATGCACAGTTTGATTTTGTAGAGTAAATATCGTCAAAATATATTGACAATATGCGATAAATGTTGTAAAATAGATTCAATAAGCAAAAATGGGTTTGAGCATTTTTATATCTCTCAAATCCCGGATAATTTAATTGAGAAAGAAGGAGAAAAACCATGGCTTATTTTTTTGAAAAAGAGTCTCATACTTTTAGTGAATACTTATTGGTTCCCGGTTATTCCTCTTGTGAATGTATTCCGGACCGTGTAAGCTTAAAAACCCCGTTGGTGAGATACAGAAAAGGACAGGAAGAGTGTCCGATCAGTTTGAATATACCCATGGTGTCTGCAATTATGCAATCTGTTTCCGGCGAAAAGCTGGCGGTTGCACTGGCAATGGAAGGCGGTGTTTCCTTCATCTACGGTTCTCAGACCATTGAAGAAGAAGCTGACATGGTACGCCGTGTAAAAGCACATAAGGCTGGCTTTGTAACCAGTGATTCCAACATTAAGCCAGATCAGACATTAGCAGATATTCTCGAACTTTTAGAAAAAACAGGGCATTCTACCGTTGCCGTTACCGATGACGGAAAGCCCAACGGAAAGCTTTTGGGTGTAATCACCTCCAGAGACTACCGTGTTTCCAGACTTTCTCCGGATGTGAAAGTATCCGAGCTGATGACTCCGCTGGATAAGCTCATTACCGGAAATTCACAGACTTCCTTAAAAGAAGCAAATGACATCATTTGGGACAACAAATTAAATTCTCTTCCGATTGTTGATGATAATGGCAACTTAATGTACTTTGTGTTCCGTAAAGACTATGCTTCTCATAAAGATAATCCTTTGGAGCTGTTAGATTCTGATAAACGTTACATCGTGGGTGCTGGGATCAATACCAGAGACTATGAAGAAAGAATCCCTGCTTTGGTGGAAGCCGGAGCAGATGTTCTTTGCATTGATTCCTCCGAAGGTTATACCGAATGGCAAAAACGCACACTGGAGTTTGCAAGAGCAAAATACGGTGATAAAATTAAAATCGGTGCAGGAAACGTTGTAGATGCTGAAGGATTCCGCTTTTTAGCAGAAGCAGGTGCAGATTTTATTAAAGTCGGCATCGGTGGTGGCTCCATCTGTATTACCCGTGAAACCAAAGGAATTGGTCGCGGTCAGGCAACCAGTGTTATCGACGTTGCAAAAGCAAGAGATGAATATTTCAAAGAAACAGGGATCTATGTTCCCATTTGTTCTGATGGCGGTATTGTACATGATTATCACATTACATTAGCACTTGCAATGGGTTCTGATTTTGTAATGCTTGGAAGATATTTCTCCAGATTTGACGAAAGTCCGACACAAAAAGTTAACATCAACGGCAACTACTTCAAAGAATACTGGGGTGAAGGGTCTAACCGTGCAAGAAACTGGCAAAGATATGATAGCGGGGGACAGGCAAAGCTTTCTTTTGAAGAAGGTGTCGATTCTTATGTGCCCTATGCAGGTTCCTTACGGGATAATTTAAGTGTTACATTGAAAAAAGTAAAATCTACTATGTGTAACTGCGGTGCGCTTACCATCGAAGAATTACAAGACAAAGCAAAACTCACAAGAGTTTCTTCCACCAGTATTGTAGAAGGTGGTGCCCACGACGTTATCTTAAAAGATAAAGCGATTGGTAAATAAGTTCCATCGCATGAGGAATTGCAGATGAAGTTATGCTTTTCAACTCTGGCATGCCCCGATTGGGATTTTATGAAAATTGTATCCACAGCTAAGGAGCTTGGTTTCTCAGCCATTGAAATCAGCGGATTAGGAGGGGAGATGTATGCTCCTTCCATTTGGCAGTATGATAAAGAAAAAATTCAAGAGACCAGGCGCTATTTAAGAAGCATTCGTTTACCGATTGCATGTCTTTCTTCTCATTGCTATCTTCACGAAGGTCCACAATATTTAGAGGAAGCAAAAGAATACATTGATTTGGCACACGAAATGAATGTTCCCTTTGTTCGTTTGCTTGGCGACAGAAACCCAGAACCGGGTGAACGTGTGGATGCAGACATCGCCAAGGAGTTCTTGAAAAAGTTGGACGAATACGCATCCGGAAGCAAAGTAACTCCTCTATTGGAAACCAATGGAATTTATGCAAATTCGCTGTTGGTCAAAAACTTGTTTACCGAATGCAGTTTGAAAAACTGCGGCGTGTTATGGGATATTCAGCATCCATATCTTTATTATCGCGAAGATGGCGCATACACTGTTTCCAATTTGAAAGAATACATCAAATTTGTTCATATTAAAGACTCTGTTGTAGAAAATCATCGGGTAGTTTATAAACCCATTGGGGAAGGAAATCTTCCTATTCGTGCTTGTGTTAAGGCATTGAAAGAAATTGGTTATAAAGGCTATTATTCTTTGGAATGGGTGAAAAGATGGCATCCTGAGCTTTCAGATGCAACGGAAATTTTAGTAAAATATAAGCAATATATGAATGCAAAGTTCTAAGCATTGCGAAAACTTGTATAAAATTCACAAATTTATATATTTGACGAAAAAAATCAAAAAAAAGCTTGATATTTTTTTGTCAATGTAGTATAATATTTAAGGTTTGCAAAACAGGCAAACATTTCCATTTGTTAAAAAAATTTATATATGGCAATCTGCCAAGTATCTTAGAAAGGAAAGTGCCATAAGGCACAGGTAATTCATTATGAAAGCAAGAGTTGGTATTAATGGATTCGGAAGAATCGGAAGATTAGTATTCAGAGCTGCAATGGAAAACGGCAAAGTTGACGTTGTTGCAATCAATGACCCCTTCATTGATCTGGAATACATGGTTTATATGCTGAGATATGACTCTATTCACGGTCAGTTCAAAGGCGATATCGAAATCAAAGGCGACAAATTAGTTGTAAACGGTAAAGAAATTGATGTTTACGCTTCTATGAATCCTGAAGAAATTCCGTGGGGTGCTTCTAAAGTAGACTTCGTTGCAGAAGCTACCGGTGTATTCACCACTTTAGACAAAGCTGAAGCTCACATCAAAGCAGGTGCTAAAAAAGTTGTTATCACTGCACCTTCCAAAGATGCTCCTATGTTTGTAATGGGTGTTAACAACACTTCTTACGACAGCTCTATGAAAATTATTTCTAACGCATCTTGCACCACCAACTGTCTGGCTCCTTTAGCAAAAGTTATCAACGATAAATTCGGTTTGGTTGAAGGTTTAATGACCACCGTTCATTCTACCACTGCTACTCAGAAAACTGTTGACGGTCCTTCCAAAAAAGACTGGAGAGGCGGTAGAGCAGCTGCAGGTAACATCATTCCTTCTTCTACCGGTGCTGCAAAAGCTGTAGGTAAAGTTATTCCTGAATTAAACGGAAAATTAACCGGTATGGCTTTCCGTGTTCCCACTTTGGATGTATCTGTTGTTGACTTGACCTGTACTTTAGCAAAACCTGCTACCTATGATGAAATCGTTGCTGCTGTTAAAGAAGCTGCTGACGGCGAAATGAAAGGTATCCTGGGTTATACTGACGAAGCTGTTGTTTCTTCTGATATGATTCACGATTCCAGAACCTCTATTTTTGATATTGATGCAGGTATTGCCTTGAACGATAAATTCGTTAAATTAGTATCCTGGTACGATAACGAATGGGGTTATTCCAACAAAGTTGTTGACCTGATTGCATATGCATACGGTGTAGACAACAAATAATTAAAAAACTTGTTATAAAAAAAACCGTTTCCAAAATGGAAACGGTTTTTTTGTTGTCAAATTATCATCATTCATTCAGATATTCGATTGCTTTTTCCAGCTGAGTATCTTCATAAAAGACGGTGTTTAATAATGCCTGTTTCAAATGCTGTTGAGTTGTGAAATCGCACACACCATAAGGGTACAGCTGAGCTTTTTGTTGAAATGTTTTTATAGCGTTAAATGTATCCTGGTCATACAGATTGGTGTCATCCACTGAATAATTCAAAATTCTCAAGGATTCCTTAATGTTTTTTATATCTTCACCGGTATCTCCGATTCGCATAACTCTTTCGAAAGAAAAAGCCGGAATTTCATCAACTGATAATTTATAATTTTCATTATTAACAGTCAAATGCGGAGAAATACCTTTTTTATTGATGGAAACATCGTTAGGTGTAAGATATTCAGCGGTAGTAAACTTGAAATATCCTCCATAGATTGGAAGAGGGAATAAGTGCTGCACTGTTCCTTTTCCAAAAGTGGTTTCTCCGATAATGGTTGCTCTTTTATGGTCTTTTAATGCACCAACAACAACTTCAGAAGCGCTTGCTGTGTATTCATTGACTAAAATAACAACTTCACCATCAAACATCTTTCCGGACGCCTTGTAAACCTCTTTGTCTTTCACATCCCGGGGTTCAACTGTAAGGATTTTTTGACCTTCTTTTAAGAAAATGCCTGCAACCTGCAATGCACCCTCTAAAACGCCGCCACCATTGTCACGCAAATCAAGAATTAACTCTGTAACACCTTCTTCTGTCAGGGTTGTGATTGCTTGACGTAATTCTTCTCCGGTTGTCATTGAAAAATTTGTAATTTCAATGTAACCGATATGAGGAAAATCAACTGCAACAGAATAATTAACCGAAGCTACTTCAATCACATCACGAACCAAAAGCATGTCGTATAATTTTCCAAAAGGATCTTCAAACGTGATTACCACCTCTGTTCCGGCTTCACCACGAATGTAGGTTAATGCTTCGTTCAAAGACATTCCGCTTAAATCAACGCCGTTTGCTTTTACGATTGCATGCCCAACCTGCACACCGGCTTTTTCAGACGGAGAACCTGGAATTACATTTACCACATAGATTTTTCCGTTTCGCATTTCCACACCGGAGCCAATTCCACCTGACTGACCAGTTAAATCTGCTTCCATTTCAAATGATTCCTCCGGCGACATATAATCGCCGTATTCATCAATAGACTGGGTAAAATATTTCAGGATTTGTTCGTAATCTTCGTCAGAATCGCCTGCAATTTTCATCAAAGTATCTAAAAATAATTCTTCACTGTCAATTTCATGCTTTGAATTATTGGAAGCATTGATTAGAATATAACGAAGTAATTCTCGTTTGTTATTATCACTGACATCACCTGCATGGACAGTAAATGAAAACAGTAACGTCAACAATAAGAGCAGTGTAATAATTTTATTTTTCATCTAAAAATTCTCCTTTCACCAGTGCGCTGAAATCTACATTGTGTCAGGTGCTTCAACTCCAAGAATGGTTAAGGTGTTTTTGATAACATTTTTTGTTAAAGTAATCAATCCGATTCTCGCTTGCATCAATGCTTCATCATCAATTTTAACACGACAGGCATTGTAGAAAGAATGGAAGTAAGCTGAAACATCCAGCACAAATTTTGTAATTTTAGAGGGATCGTAGCTTAACACAGCTGCTTCAATTTCTTCCGGCAGTTGAATCAGCTTTTCAATCAGAACCCGTTCTTCCTTTTCGGTTAACAAATGAAAGTCTGCATTGTTGTTATATTCAATGTTTTCTTCTTTTAACACTCTTAGAATACTGGAAATTCTCGCATGAGCATACTGACAGTAGAATACGGGGTTTTCATTACTCTGAGATACTGCCAAATCCAAGTCAAAATCAAAATGGCTGGAGGGCTGACGAAGATTGAAGAAGAAACGTGCAGCATCTTTTCCGATTTCTTCAATTAAATCAGTTAAGGAAATGGCTTTTCCGCTTCGCTTGGAAACACGATAAGGTTCGTTATCTTTGATTAAGCGAACCAACTGCATCAAGATGATATGGAGCTTGTCTCCATCATATCCAAGTGCCGAGAGGGCACCCTTTAACCGTTCAATATGTCCGTGATGGTCAGCACCCCAAACATTGATGAGCAGTTCGTTTCCGCGTTCAAATTTATCGGCATGGTATGCAATATCTGCTGCAAAATAAGTAGGAATTCCATTGGTACGAATCAAAACATCATCTTTTTCGGAACCAAATTTTGTAGAAAAAAACCAGGTTGCATTATCCTTATCGTAAGCAAGCCCTTTTTCTTTTAATTTGTTGATGGTTTCAATCACTTTGTTTTCCGCATGAAGTTTGCTTTCACGATACCAAACATCATAGTTTATTCCATATTTGCCGGTGTCTTCTACCAAAGCGTTTAAGTTTCGTTCCAATGCGAATGCAACAAATTTTTGTTTCCGCTCAGAAGAATCCATTTCGATGTATTCATCGGCACCGAATTCATCGATAAACGCTTTCATAGATTCAATGATGTCTTCTCCGTGATATGCGTCTTCCGGAAATTCGATTGCATCTTCACCTTTTACCAGCTGAATGAATCGCGCTTCCAAAGAAATACCAAATTTTTCAATTTGATTACCGGCATCGTTTACATAAAACTCTTTAGTAACATCATAGTTTGCCCAGGACAAAATATTTGCCATGCAATCACCGATGGCACCGCCTCTGGCATTGCCCACATGCATGGGGCCGGTGGGATTTGCAGAAATATATTCCACGTTTGCTTTTTTTCCGTTGCCAACATTGGTTTTCCCAAAATCATCGCCTAATTCCAATGCTTTTTTTGCACTGTTAGCATAGAAGCTGTCTTTTAAGTAAAAGTTGATAAAGCCGGGGCCTGCTACTTCGCATTTTTCAATGTCAGTTTCCTGATAATCTAATTTATTGACAATAATTTCTGCAATTTTTCTGGGATTGTTTTGCAATACTTTTGCATTTCGCATTGCAAAATTAACAGAAAAATCGCCGTGATTTTTATCCTTGGGAATTTCTATGTCCGAAATATATTCTGTGAGCTTCGGAAGGTCTCCATCCATAAATGCCTGCTTATATGCGTCATACACCATTTGGTTGATGGTTTCTTTCATTTCTTTGATAAAATTTCTCATGGTTCTTTGTTCCTTTCTTTAACCTTGCTCTTTCAAATCGATAGAAAGTTCGTTATATTGTGAAATTAAATCGTTTAAGTAAATACCGTATGAAACATCTAAATTGCCGCCATTTTCGTTGATGTTTACATTCAGATTATCTGCAAACACACCAACCGAAAACGCACCATAAGGGGTTTCGTATTGTCCGGTATGTTTTTTTCCTTGCTCAAAAATAAATTGGGTGTTGCTGGCACCGTAACGAAGCATGGTGACCTTTTCTTTTTCAATTTTTAATGTTGTTTTTGATTGTGATTCGTTCCCCAAAGCTTCCGTATCACAAAAGGTGACATAATATTTATTATTTTGTTTTACAAATTCAGCACGGGTAATAAACTCAATTTTATCTTTTTCTTCTTCAGGACCTGTCATATTGCTGCGAAAGGTGAGAAGCATATTTTTTTTAACAGCTTTCGTCATTTTTTAACCCTCCTTTTTTAGAAAAATGGTTTTTATTTAATAGGTATCAATATCAATTTTAGAAACAGCCGCTTTAATTTTTTTCCCTAAGAACATCCCTCCAAGACAGGAGAATTTTGCAACATCGTCACTGACATAGTAGGTATGATTTCCGCATTCTGTCTGGCTGGAAAGCATGTTTTTTTCTTTGAGTATTTGTTTTGTATGCAATGCGGTTTCGTATCCGGCATTGATTACAGTAACCGAATCCCCCAGAATTTCAGTAATAACCGTTTCCAAAAGGGGATAATGTGTGCAGCCTAAAATTACAGTATCCACTTGTTTCTCCATCAGCGGTTTCAGATATTCTTCTGCAAACAAATAGGTTGCCGGATGTGTGAGATAACCGTTTTCTACCAACGGCACAAACATAGGGCAAGCTTGTTCAATCACGGTTACAGCAGAATTTAATTTTTGAATTCCTGCACTGTAAGCACCGCTGTTGATTGTTCCCGGTGTGCCTAAAACACCAATTTTATGATTCTTCGTTTTTTTAAGTGCAGCCGTACAAACCGGTTCCAAAACGCCAATCAATTCCACCGGGAATTCATTTTTTAAGTGGTTTAGTGCAACCGAACTTGCAGTTCCGCAAGCAGCGACAACAGCCTTTACATTATGTGACATTAAAAAACGAATATCCTGTCGAACATATTTGATAATGGTTTCCTCCGAGCGTGTTCCATAAGGAACCCGACCGGTATCACCAAAGTAGATGATATTTTCATTTGGAAAAATACGAGTCAGCTCTTTCACAGCGGTTAAACCGCCGAGTCCGGAATCGAATACACCGATGGGACGGTTATCATAGGATTGAATTGTATTCAAAACGCATTCACGTCCTTCCTTATTGAGCGAGTTCAATCAATCGGTCCAATAATTCCCGATAGGAAACGCCTTCATTCTTCATTAAAAGGGGATACATACTTTGTGCGGTAAATCCCGGGATTGTGTTGATTTCATTCAAATAGATTTCATTAGACTGTTTATCTAAAAAGAAATCTACTCTGGAAAAACCGCTTAATCCTAATGCACAAAATGCTTTTTTTGCATAAGCTTTAATTTTCGTAATGGTTTCTTCCGGCAAATTTGCAGGGATATCCAAATGGTTCGCAGTAGTATTGATGTATTTGGAATCAAAATCATAAAATTCACTTTCGGTGGAAATTTCACCGGGAGTAGAAACAAATACATCGTCGTTTCCTAAAACAGCACATTCTATTTCACGGCAATCTATGTATTTTTCTACCAAAACTTTTGAATCAATTTGAAAGGCAGCTTCCAAAGCCGGCTGTAGTTCTTCTTTCCGAAAAACTTTGGAACACCCAACCGAAGAACCGGCATTTGCAGGTTTGACAAACACAGGAAGAGAAAGTTTGGAAAAAATTTCATCACATTCTTCCATTTTATTCAAATAAACGGCAGGTACCACCGGGATTCCGGCTTTTTCAAACATTGTCTTGGAAACAGCTTTATCCATAGCCATGGCAGAGGATAAACAATTTGCTCCCACTCTGCGAATGCCTGCAAGCTGTAGCAGCGCCTGGATCATTCCGTCTTCACCGTTGCTTCCATGTAATACCGGGAAGCATATATCTATCGGAATCTGTTCTACAGCAGTATCTTTTAACGCCAGAACGCCCTTTGTTTCCTTCGATGGTGAAATAATTGCGGGACAAACTGTTTTTTGAAGCCATTGTCCATTTTTGATTTCTTCATTGGAGCAGTCTTCCGAAAGAAGATACCATTTTCCATCTTTTGTAATTCCGATTTTGGTAATCGTATATTTGGATTGGTCAATTTCAGCTAAAATATTCGCTGCAGAGATATTGGAAACATCATGTTCCGGCGATTCACCACCAAATAATATCAATAAATTGATCATAAAGAAGTTCCTCCCTTAATTATTTTTCTAAAACACTGTAATACAAATGAGAAGGGGAAACTTTTGTAACCTCTCCCAATTTTGCAGTAGTGAGTAAGGTGTTTTTTAAGAACACCAACGGAATATGCGGAATTTGTTCATAAAACTCGTCGCATAAGCGCATGTATTCCGGTTGCTTCAATTCTAATTTGTCGGCATTTGCCAGCTTTGTTAAATAGCTGTTATAATCAATGCCGAGCGGTGCCGCAAACACTCCGTCAAAAAACGGTTTTAAGTCTAAATCGTAGCCAATGTTGGTAGTAATTAGATACAAGTCGTGCTTTTGCTCTGCATATACCGACTCAAATTCCTCTTTGGATACGGTGTGAATTTTTAATGAAACACCAATATCCTTCAGATTGGATACCAAAGTTTTACAGATATCATTTTTGATAGAATCATCAATAGTTAAAATATCTAATACAAGCTCTTTTTCTTCTTCATTGATACGAAATTCCAGAACTCCGTTGTTGTCTTCATCAAGATATCCCAATTCGCTGAGCAACTGTTTTGCCATTTCTGTGTTTTTTTCATTTTCTTTGGAATCGTTATAAGCCCAACTGTTAGGAGGCAAGGGAAGATAAGCACTTTCTGCGTGGGTCATAAAGATATCGTTTTGAATTGCTTCTCTGTCGATTGCTTTATAGAGTGCCTTCCGGAATTTTTTTTCCTGCATATACGTTGTGTTGTAATTCAATGCCAGAAAAGTGTACTCATCGGTTAAGTAATCAAATTTTGTGGATTCATATTTCGTGACGGTTTTTAAGCCCTCATCAAAAAATGCTGCATAAAACACGTCTAAAATACCACTGCCTGATAAGGAGCGAATGGTTTCTTTGTCCGGAATCAAAGAAACTTCAATTTGTTTGATGTCAGATGAGAAGGGTCTGTGATAGTCCTTATTTTGTTCCAAGATAATTTGTTTTCCTTGTGTTTGTGACGAAACTTTGTATGCGCCTGTTCCATTAAATCGAAAATTTGAAGCATTTAACAATTCTTTTTTACAAACAATAGGGAAGGTGAGCTGTAGCTTCAAATTAGGTGTCAATTCGGCAAGTGTTAAGGTCACTGTGTAATCATCTATAACACTAACTGACTGAATATTCCTTACCTGATGACTGTAATAGCCCGGGTTTTCAAGCAAAAAATTTACAGTTGCCTTAACATCCTGAGCTGTTAATTTTGAGCCATCGTGGAAATGAACATTCGGTTTCAAAAAAATTTGTACCGAATAACCGCCATTTTGAATTTCGTATCCGGCGGCTAAATTTTCAACTGCTTCATAATTGGGACTGATTTGATACAGTCCGTCATAAATCAGAAAATTTATCTGTTCGTTATAACCGGATTTTACCAATAGAGGATTCGGATTTTCAGTGCTATAAGCCCCGATGGAAATTTTATTGGGGTTGTTATCTGTTTCCGTTACGGTATCCGGATTGTTCGGATTCTCAACAGCAGATTGATTACATCCGCACAGTACGGTAAACATGAAAACAAACACCATTCCAATTTTTAGAAATTGATTGATATTTTTCATATATTCACATTCTTTTTTTATTCTTTTATGGCGATAAAGGCTGCCATTCTGCCTGCTTTTTCGCCTTCACGGCGATAGGAATATAAATCACTGTTGCAAACAGTGCATTGATCTGATATTACAATTTGAGAAGATTGGATATTATGTTGCAGTAACTGTTTTTTAACAGTTTTTTTCAAATCTAAATAATATTTGCCATCTTCTATTTTTCCAATATCTTCACCATAAAGTGCTGTCATATCGGAAAACAGCTCTTCGCTGACTTCAAAATGGCACACGCTGATGCAGGGACCGATTGCACAAAGTAAATCCTCGGGATTGCAGTGAAAATCTGTAATTAACTGACAGACAGCTTTTCCTACAATGTTTTTATAGGTTCCTTTCCAACCGGAATGAATTGCAGCAATTATTTTTTTCTTTTTATCAGCAATCAAAACCGGAACACAGTCGGCAAAGAAAATCAAGATTGCAAGATTCTTCTCATTCGTAATGAGTCCGTCTGCTTCTTGAAAACGCTGTTCTTTGAGAATCCCTTCACCACCGTAAGAAGAATCTGCAAAAATGGTAATATCACTGTGTGTTTGTTTAGATTTTACCGCATCCTTTGGTGTGAGCTTCATTAAAGACAGAACATCTTTATAATTTTCTAAAATAGCTGACTCTGAATCGTTACAGTTGGTGCCAAAATTTAATTGTCCATCTTCAAAGCTGTGTCCGTGAAATTTTGTGGTAAAAATATTATAAAATCCCGCTTCCGATATTTCAGGAACGGTATAGTATACAATTTGATTTTTTTCTTCTTTGATAAAATGCATAGAAAAACCCTTTCTTTTATAAAAGTTTACATACATCAATATCTTTTTCGATTTGCTTTTTCAAAGCCTCCAAAGAGGAAAATTTTCGCTCTTTTCGGAGAAATTGCAAAAAACAAATCTGTATTTTTTTCCCATAAAGATTTCCGTGGAAATCAAAAACATAGGTTTCAGTTACGGGTGTAGCTTTTTGGTAAGTAGGAGCATAACCAACATTGGTAATACTTTTATATTCGGTCTTATCAATTATTGTTTTGGAATAGTAAACACCAAACGGAATATGAACAAACTGTTTTGGCAGTGCTACATTGGCAGTTGGCGTTTGTAAAAGAGGACTCCCCAAAGAGTAGCCTTTTGTAACTGTTCCGATTACAGAAAGCTCTTTATACAGATATCGGTTTGCCTGTTTGATTTTGCCGTTGTTTAATAATTGTCTGATGTAAGTGGAAGACAAAATTTGCTTTCCGATTTGTTTCATTTTTACGGGATACACCGTAAATCCGAATTCTTTTCCTAAAGCAATTAAGGTATTGACATCACCCGACTGTTCTTTTCCAAAACGAAAATTTTCTCCAACCACAACATATTGCGCCTGAAATCGCTTGCATAAATAGTTCGAAACAAATTCTTCACAGCTTAAGTTTTTTATTTCTTTATAAAAATCAAGTGTTGCATAATAATCGACTTGCAATTCCTGCAAATAAGTTTTCATCTGTGATTTGGAAAACAACAGTCTGGCACCTTTTGTATTTGCATTAAAACCGCACACCAAACTTTTTAATCCATATTTTTTTGCCAGATGTTTCGTTTTATCAATCAGTTTTAAGTGCCCCTGATGTAAGCCGTCAAAGTTCCCGATGGTAACAACCGTTGGAACCGTACTGCAGTGAATTTGTTTCATTTTAATGTTTCTCCGTTTGAAAAAAATGTAGTTTTCAACTTCAAAAATTCATTTTCCCAGATTTGCATTATTGCAAAAAAGTTATCTTCTGAATCGTACACACGAAACAGTTTTCCGTTTTCTGTTTCGTTGGATAAGCCCAGCCGTTTCAAATCGACAACAATACCATTTTTAATCAAGCGCTCATAATGCTTGGATACCGTTAGCTTAGAATAATCCAGAAACGCTGTGTCGGTGGGGTAAAGCAGGGAAGAGATATCCGACATTTTTTCCAGCTCTTCCAATGTATGACAATGTTCTTGTTTTAAGGAAAACTGTCCTGACTTTACACGTTGGAGCGCAGTCATAACAGCTCCGTATTCCAACTTTTTACCAATATCATCAATTAACGAACGAATATAGGTGCCTTTTGAGCATTCCACATAAAACTGAATGGTTTCACCGATTATAGAAAGAATCTCCAATCGGAAAATCGTAATGGAATTTGGTTTTCGCTCAACTTCCTGACCTTTTCTGGCAAGTTCATAAAGTTTCTTTCCATCCACTTTTTTTGCAGAGTACATTGGTGGCAGTTGCATTTGCTCTCCCAAAAAGGAACAAAAAGCCTCACGGATGGTATCTTCGGAAACATCCTTATGAGGAAGCTTTTGAACGTCCCCGGTAATATCTAATGTATCGGAAACCAGCCCTAACTGCATCGTAGCGATATAAGCTTTTGTGCCATTTGTAATGTAATCAGCGGCTTTTGTAGCAGTGCCGATACACACAACCATTAAGCCGGTTGCCATCGGGTCTAATGTCCCGGTATGACCGACTTTTTTCGTGTTTGCAATTTTACGAACCCGATATACAATATCGTGTGAAGTGGGTCCTTTGGGTTTATTGATGAGCAGATAACCATTCATGAATTTTTTCCTTAATTTCCTGATAGGTGAGCGTCGAACGGAAGCCTGCAGCACGCATATGACCACCGCCACCAAACAAACTTGCAAGCTCGTTGGCATCGTAAGTTTCATTGGTCCGGATGCTGCCTTTGATGGTTCCTTTTTCCCGTTCAGTTAACAACACACCACATTCAATTCCTGTAATATTACGCAGTACGGCAGACAGTCCCTCTGTATCGTCAGGGGTTGCGCTGAATTTTTGATAGGTGTCATAGTCAATGTGGCCAACTACAGCTTTTAACGCTTCAAAATGCACAAGATTTTCAAATAAATGTGCATACAGCTTGCTATATGTCAAGGTTTTTTCCAACATAGAAACTCTGACAATCCGACTATGTTCAAAAGGATATTCCATTAAATGAGCGACAATTTCGTGTGTCTGCTTCGTGGTGTTTTGAAACAGAAATCCGCCGGTATCAGTCAGAATGCCAGTAAAGATTGCTCCAGCGATTTCTTTGTCGCATCCGATCTCCCAATCTAACATCAAACGGTAGATAATTTCTGCAGTTGCGGCTGCAGCTGCATCCACAATATTGATATCACAGTTTTTCGGATTGGAAATATGATGATCAATGCAAGCAATAGTTTTTGGGGTCGGGTAAGACACTCCAGTTCTGGAACGGTCAGCACAGTCCACCAGAATTATTAAATCATATGCAGTGGTTGTTTCTTTTTTGATTGAAAAATACTGTTGCAAATGAGGAAAAACAGCGGGGAAGGTGTCATCCAAAAAACAGTCCACCGTTTTTCCGAGTTTTTCCAACAATAATTTTAACGCTGCCGTTGAGCCCAGTGCATCTCCATCGGGAGAAGTGTGTGTTAAAAGCAGAATACTGTTGCTATTCAAAACTGTTTGTTTTAATAAAGAAAAACTATTCTTCATGATATTCCATACTTTCTATCATTTTTAGAATTCTGTTGCCTTCTTCCAGCGAATTGTCAATTTCAAAAATAAATTCGGGAGTCACCCGCAAAGAAAGAGCATTTGCAATTTCCTTGCGGATAAATCCTTTTGCGCTGTTTAAGCCTTTTAAGACATCTTTTTTATTATCGTCATTTCCAAAAACGCTGATATATACTTTACAAAATTTCAAATCTTTTGTAGCCGATGTTTTCAACACGCTGACCATACCGCTGATTCTGGGGTCTTTTAATTGACGTAAAATCGCAGTCAGTTCACGTTTAATTTCTTCGTTGATACGTTGTTCTCTATGTCCAGCCATGAGATACCTCCTTGGATTATTGTTTAATTTCCTCCATTACGAAGCATTCGATTACATCGCCTTCTTTTAAGTCGTTGTATCGATCAAAGCCCATACCGCATTCATATCCGCTGGCAACTTCTTTGGCATCGTCTTTGAAACGTTTCAAGGAGTTCAGCGCACCTTCGTAAATAACAACACCGTCACGCACAATGCGAACTTCGGAATTTCTTACAATTTTGCCGTCTAATACATAGCATCCGGCAATGGTGCCAACGCCGCTGACCTTGAAAGTATTTCTGATTTCAGCATGGCCCAGAATGTTTTCTTTGAATTTGGGTGCAAGCAACCCTTTCATCGCAGCTTCCACTTCTTCGATTGCCTGATAAATAACACGATATAAACGAATGTCTACATCATTTGCTTTTGCAGATTCCATGGTTTTGTTATCCGGGCGGACATTAAAGCCGACAATCAAAGCATTGGATGCAGAAGCAAGCAAAATATCCGATTCGGTTACAGTACCCACGCCACCGTGAATTACTTTGACTCTTACTTCGTCATTAGACAGCTTTTCTAAGGATGCGGTTACTGCTTCCACAGAACCCTGAACGTCTGCTTTTACAATCAGGTTCAGGTCCTTAATTTCGCCTTCTGCAATCTGAGAGAACAGGTTATCCAGAGTGATGGTTTTTCTTGCGTTGAAAATTGCTTCTTTTTCATTGAATTTTCTGTCTTCAACCAGCTGTCTTGCTTTTTTCTCATCATTTACAACTTTGAAAATGTCACCTGCAGTAGGTGCTTCGCTTAAACCGAGAATTTCAACCGGAACAGAAGGACCTGCAACACGAATCGCTTTGCCCTGATAGTCGTTCATTGCTCTGACTTTACCAACGCTGGTACCTGCAACTACAATGTCACCTGCATGCAATGTACCGTTTTGTACCAATACAGTTGCAACAGGACCTCTGCCTTTATCCAGCTTCGCTTCGATAACAATACCGCTTGCAGCTTTATCAGGATTTGCTTTTAACTCTTTTAATTCAGCAATTAAAAGAACAGTTTCCAAAAGCTTATCAATGTTCATTTTGGTTTTTGCAGAAACGGGAACACAAATAGTGTCACCGCCCCATTCTTCCGGAACCAAACCGTATTCGGTCAATTCCTGACGGATTTTATCCGGATTTGCGGTTTCTTTATCCATTTTATTGATTGCAACTACAATGGAAATATCCGCTGCTTTCGCATGGTTGATTGCTTCAACAGTCTGGGGCATAATACCGTCATCTGCTGCAACCACCAAGATGGCAATATCGGTTGCTTTGGCACCTCTGGCACGCATTGCTGTGAAAGCTTCGTGACCGGGAGTGTCTAAGAATGTTAAATCGTTATCGCCAACCTTTACACGATATGCACCGATATGCTGTGTAATACCACCAGCTTCGGTTGCAGTAACATCAGTATTTCTGATGGTATCCAGAAGGGAAGTTTTACCGTGGTCAACATGACCCATAACAACAACAACAGGAGGTCTTGCCTTCAAATCTTCCGGACGGTCTTCTTCTTCGTGGAATAATTCTTCTTCTAAAGTAACGGTAACAATTTTTTCAACCTGCGCACCAAATTCTTCTGCAATTAAATAAGCAGTGTCGTAATCAATAATTTGTGACAAGGATGCCATTACACCAAAGCCCATCAGTTTTTTAATAACTTCAGTGCCGGTTTTCTTCAGACGTTCTGCTAATTCGCCAACAGATATTTCGTCGGGGATTTTTACCTTCAGAATTTCGGGTTTAATGACAACAGGCTGTTTCTTTTCGTGATTGTTTTTGTTGAATTTATTGTTTTGGCGTTCAAACTTCTGGTTTTTACCGCCTTTTTTAATTTTCTGCTTGGAAGTGCTTCCGGTAGCATAAATGTCGGTACCTTCCATCATTTTTTCGATTTTGGTATCATCCAGACGAGATTCGTCAATGGTGTTTTGACGTGTATCAACATAACGAACCTTTTTCTCGATGGGTTTTTCAATCACTTCAATGATGTCTTGTTCTTCCTGTTTTTCTGCTTCTTTGGAGTCAACCTGCTTTTTAGGTTTAGTTTCTTCTTTTTTGGGTGCTGCATACATAGAAAAATCTTCAACCTGGAACGAGAACATAACGGCATCCAGCACCATATCTAACTCTTTTTCATCTAACGCGCTGCTGGCACTGCTTTTTCCTTCGATTCCCAAGTTTTTAATCATTTCCATGACTTGTTTGTTTTGTAAATTGAATTCTTTTGCTAATTCAGATATCTTCTTTTTCTTCAAACGAACTCACCTCTAATATTCCTTTTCTAAAATTTTCATGATTCACCGACAAAACGCCGGTAGGTTTTGTCCCGATTGCATATCCTATCTCCTCCATAGTGTAGGGAAGTGTTAACGTTTTTAAGGATTTACAATCTTTCAAAATGTTTTGTTTGGTTTTTTCGTTTAGGTCAGATGCAAACAAAATCAGTTTGGAATGCCGTTTTTTGATTTCTGTTGCAACTGCTGTCTGACCGTAAGTAAGTTCTCCTGCTTTCCTTGCCAGACCAATAAAACGTAAAATTTTATCCTGCATATTAAATATCCTCTTGTAATGCCGAAAGCATTTCATAATATTGTGACGGAACCTTTGTTTTCATAGAACGGTGAAACGCATTTTTCTTCACAGCAGTTGCAATGCAGTTTTTATTATTGCATACATATGCACCGCGTCCGCCGGATTTTTTGGTTTCGTCAAAACAGAAGCTGCCGTCTGCAAGCTTTGCCAAACGAATCATTTCATTTTTTGGATGGCTGCTGTGACAAGCAACACATCTTCTATAGGGGATGTACTTCATATTAAATACCCCTTAAATTGCTTTAATGTCTACTTTATATCCGGTTAATTTTGCTGCCAGTCTTGCGTTTTGACCTTCCTTGCCGATAGCGAGGGAAAGCTGGTCTTTATTAACGGTTACATTGCAAATTCTTTCTTCCGTATTTACAACACAGCTAACAATTTCAGCAGGGGAAAGTGCTTCTTTTACAAACTCTTCCGGGTCTTCGCTGTATTTTACAATGTCTATTTTTTCGCCCTTAAGCTCTGCTAAAATGTTTTCTACACGCATTCCTTTCGGACCGATGCAAGAACCGATGCAATCAACATTTTCATCGTTGGAAAATACTGCAATTTTTGTTCTTGCACCCGCTTCTCTGGCAATGGATTTAATTTGAACCACACCGCTTGCAATTTCCGGAACTTCCTGTTCAAATAAACATTTTACAAGCATGGGATGAGAACGGGATATGATAATCTGCGGCGCTTTTCCCACGATTTTCACCTGCACCACATAAATCTTAATTTTATCACCGTGCTTATAAGTTTCTGTGGGAATCTGTTCTTGCGGAGATAAAACTGCTTCTGTTCTTCCAATGGAAACCATAACATTTCCTTTTTCAATACGTTCCACGGTTCCGTTCACAAGGCTGCCGGTTTTTTCGGTAAATTCGGAAACCATCATTCCGCGTTCTACTTCTCTGATTTTTTGCACAACAATGCCTTTTGCATTTTGTGCTGCAATTCTGCCAAAGGTTTTGGGTGTTACATTCACATTTACTTCATCACCGATGGCAACCGCCTTTGAAATTTTTTTCGCAGCCTTAAAATCAATTTCAGTTTCCGGATTGGTCACTTCTTCAACTACTGTTTTTCTAAGGTAAACTGCTGCATCACCGGTTTCACGGGATACGTTGGCAATGACCTCTGCAATGGGGTTATAATCTTTTTTATACGCAGTCACCAAGGCGTTTTCCATTGCTTCAATCAGAATTTCTTTGTCAATTCCTTTTTCTTTTTCCAGCAAATCCAATGCTAATAAAAATTCTTTGTTCATGATTTTTTTTGGTACCTCCAAATTGATATAGATAAAATTTTAATACAACTGTTTATTTGCCTTTTAAGGCTTCGGCAATGTCAAAATAAAGCTTTGCACTTGCAACTTTATCTGACGGGATTTTAAGCAATTCATTACCGACAGTAATGTGAATGATTTGATTCTCCAGTGCTTCCAGGACACCTAACAGAGTTTTTACACCGTTTAGAGGGGCGTACAAAGACAGCTCAATCTGTTTTCCTATCACTTTTTCAAAATGCCAGTCTTTTGTAAGCTTACGTTCAACCCCGGGGGAAGAAACCTCTAAATTGTATGCTGTTTGAATTAAATTCAAACGATCTAATTCTTCGGAAAGCATACGGGAAATAGTTTCGCATTCGTCAATTCCAATGCCGCCGTCTTTTTCCACATACACTCTTAACACCTGATTTTTTCCTTCCTTCTGATACTCCGCGTCGTACAGATAGGCTCCGTTTTTTACACAAACATCAGTTGCCAGTTCTTCTACTGCTGTAATTATATTTTTTGCCATAAAAGCTCTCCTTTCGGAACAATAATAGACGTTCAATTAAAAACAAAAGAGTGGGGAACCCACTCTTTAACTACCAGTATTACATTCGCATACTTATTATAACATTATATATATAAAAAATCAAGTATTTTTTGAAAAAAATTAAATTTTTTTATTTTTTTCAGAGAAAGGTAGACAAATTTCTAATAAAATGCTATAATGTGACGAGAAAAACAAAGAGGTGATAGCTGTGATTTCAATATCTCAGATTACCGTGCGATATCAGGAAACCGACCAGATGGGCATTGTGCATCATTCAGTGTACCCTATATGGTATGAGGTTGCAAGGACAGATTTTTGCAAAAAAATGGGGTTGCCCTATTCCGAAATGGAAAAAATGGGTATTATGACTCCGATTTATGAAGTTCATGCAAAATATAAAATGCCCGCACGTTATGATGATATTTTATCGGTGGAAACTTGCTTAAAAAATTTGACACCTTACCGTGTAGAATTTTGCTACCGTATCTATAAAGATGGTGCATTGATACACACCGGGGAAACCGTTCATGTATGGGTCGATGCAACCCATTTTAAGCCCTTAAACTTAAAAAAGCAGTTTCCGAAAGTTTACCTGATGCTGGAAAAAACAATAGAAAACGAGGAGATTTTCAAATGAAAAAAATAATTTGTCTGGTACTGTTATCAATTCTGGTTTGTTTGAGTGCCTGTCAGAACAATGAATCTACACCGGAATTGTCCGGAAGAGTTGCAATTATTGCGCCGGAAACAGTTGTTTTATCGCAGGAAGTGGTGACGCATGCAACTAACGTAGAGGAAGTGCTGGTTGAAACCTGCCAAAAAGGAAAAATCCCTTATACACTTACAGAGAATATGTTTGACAATTTTGGTGGCATCGCTTCCACACAAACAGACGGCTGGATTTTATATATCAATGGCGAAACCGCACAGGCAGGTGCGAAATTTATTCCTTTAGAAGATAATTTTCTGGTAGAATTCAAATATGTGAACTACGATGAAGCATTCGCAGAATTTTAAGAATATCATGCTCAACATATAGCAGGAAAAGGGGAACTATCAAATGGGCTTATTTCAGTCTTATCAAAGAGAAGGGAAGGGCGTTGAAAAAAGCGCAATGCGTCCAATCCGTCCGTTATACTTTTTTGAACTATTTTTCCGGAAATTCTGGAAATTAATGCAAATGAATCTGTTATATGTGGGGCTTACGTTGCCCATCTGGATTGCGTTGACCATGTTTTTATTCAGCGATACCATGGAAAATAATTTTTCGCTTGCCTATGTTGGCGATTTTCTTTATGTATTGGCGCTGATATTCATTGTTTTTTCACCGGTTATCGGACCTGCAACAGCGGGAATGACATATGTTTTCAAATCATATGCAACTGAAACTCCCGTCTTTCAATTTGCCGATTTTTTTGAACAGTTTAAGAAAAATTTTAAGCAAGCAACCCTTTTTACCTTCATACATGGCTTATTGTTGCTTTCTTTTTCCTTTACGCTGATTCACAGCTCATCACAGTTGGTTGTGGGCGGAAGCTCTACCATGTCTTCTATGCAGATTCCGCTTTTAATCGTCAATATTCTGTTTATATTTGTCAGCTATTACGCATTTTCAATTATGGTAATGTTCCAAATGAAATTTTTTGATATCCTGAAAAATTCATTTATTTTTGCATTGGCAAAATTGCCGCTTAATCTCTTCATTTTGATATTAATTGCCGCAATATCATATTTTTTGTTTCACTATATTGTAACGGGGTTACTGTTAACAGCGTTGTTTTTGTATTCATTCAGTGGATTTTTAGTTGTTTTTTCCGTTTATCCAACGCTGGAAAAACATATGTTAATTCCTGCTGAAAAACAGCAGTTAAAATTAGAACAAGATGAAAAATAAAAAGGAGAAATTAAAAATGAGCCAGAGAAAATTTGATGAGTTTCAAGGCAAAGAGGTTGTTGCAACAACCCTTACCAACAAAAACGGATGTACGGCAGAAATCCTGAACTTTGGAGGGATTCTTCACTCTTTGAAGGTGCCGGATAAAAACGGAAAATTTTTAGATATTGTCATCGGACACAATGATGCCCAGACATATTTTATCGACGGTGCTTACCACGGTGCATTGATTGGACGCTACGGAAACCGTATTGCCGAAGGTAAGATAACCATAAACCAAAAAACATATCAATTAGCATTAAATAACGACGGAATCAATCATTTACATGGTGGCAACATTGGATATAACAGAAGATTTTGGAATATTGATGCTGTCAGCGAAAATTCCATCACCTTATCGTTACTTGATAAGGACGGAGAAGAAGAATATCCCGGCACGATTGCACTGACTGTTACTTACACGCTGACTGATGATAACGCTTTAGTGTTGGAATATCGTGCAAAGTCAGATGCAGACACCTATTTTAATCCCACGAACCATTCATATTTTAATTTATCCGGCTATCAGGGCGGTGTGATTACCGATCATATTTTACAGATGAATGCAGATTTCTACACCCCCACCGATGATGATTTAATTCCCACCGGAGAAATCAAGTCGGTTACCGGAACCCCGTTTGATTTCAGAACCGGTAAGGCAATCGCAACCGATTTGGCAAGTGATGATGCCGACATGAAAAGAGGAAACGGGTATGACCATAATATGGTACTCGGAGAACCTAATGTATATAAAGAAAACTGCTGCACAGTAACCGATGAAAAAAGCGGAATTGTAATGCAGTTATCCACCGATATGCCGGCAGTTCAGCTCTATATCGGAAACTTTTTGGATGGTACTTATACAGGCAAAGATGATAAACCGATTGTAAAACGTACCGGAATGTGCCTGGAAACACAGTATTATCCCGATACACCGCATCATGAAAATTTCCCCTCCTGCCTATTAAAAGCAGGGGAAGACTTCTATTCCAAAACTGAATACCGTTTCAGCATCCTGTAATCAAATAAAAAATCCCGTTACTGTTTTTAGGTAACGGGATTTTTTTATTTTGCAGCTTTACTTGTTGCTGAATATATTTGGATGTATCGTATAAATGCAACCAAAGACACAGAAAGAAAAATAACAATAAAAGCAATTTTAACTCCTGTCGGTATGTATTTTCGAAATCCAAGCATCGTGAAAAATAATAAAAAGTATACCACCGAGGCAAGTTTTCCGTAAAGATTGGAACTTAATACCACATTTTTCTTATAGAGTAAAATTGCACCAATCATCATCATAATTTCCCTCACAAAAAGGAAAATGGGAATGATGGCAAACATCGGCTCTACACAGGCAATGGAAACAGAAACTAAAAACTGAAGCAGTTTATCTGCCAGCGGGTCAAAAATTTTCCCGAAGTTAGAAACAGCGGAATACCTTCTCGCTATGTATCCGTCAATGATATCTGTAACAGATGCTACAGTGTATAAAAGCAACGGCAAATTTCCATCAGGATTATGATTCTGTTCGTAAAAAAACAAGGGCACAAAAGCAAACGCCATCAGCAGCCGCATGAAAGTGAGAATATTCGGTAAAATCCGTATCATATTATCCACCAGCTCAATTATTTTTTAGTATGTTAAAATCTCAGCCAGTTCTACTAAGTTGTTATCAAAATCTTTTTTCATTGATAATGCTTCTGTAATGTCAAAATCAACAATTTTGGTGTCTTTATACACCACAACGCGATTTGCAACACCTTCCAGTAACAAATCAATGGCCTTAAGCCCCATTTTGGAAGCAACTACTCTGTCTTTAACAGTGGGGCATCCGCCTCTCTGAATATAACCCAGAGTAGACGGTCTGGCTTCAATACCGGTTTGCTTTTCAACATTTTTGGCGATGAAATCAACTCCGCCAACGCCTTCAGCAACAACGACAATGAAATGAGTCTTTCCTTTTGCTGTTGTTTCTTTAATTTTGTCCATAATATCGCTTAAATCAAATTTCTTTTCCGGAATCAGACAAACTTCAGCACCGGCAGCTACAGCCACATTGATTGCTAAATAACCAGCATTTCTGCCCATAACTTCCACCACGCTGCAACGGTCATGAGAAGAACAGGAGTCTCTGATTTTATCAATGGCATCGCAGGCAGTATTCAATGCAGTATCATAACCGATGGTATAATCGGAGCAGCTGATATCGTTGTCAATGGTGCAGGGAATACCGATGACAGGGAACCCATACTGAGATAAAGCCAGCGCACCGCGGAAACTACCGTCGCCGCCCAGAACAACCAAAGCATCAATGCCGGCTTCTTTTGCATTTTCTGCAGCTTTTTGAATGCCTTCAGAAGTTAAAAATTCTTTACATCTTGCAGTTTTCAGCACAGTACCGCCACGATTGATAATGCCTGACACGTCACGGTATGTAAGCTCCTTCATATCCTTTTCTAAAAGGCCTTTATATCCATTATAAATTCCAATCATTTTTTTGCCGTAATGTAAGCCCGCTCTTACAACCGCTCTGAGCGCTGCATTCATCCCCGGAGCATCTCCGCCACTGGTCAACACACCGATTGTTTGTATTTCTTTTGCCATTTTTCTCTCTCCATTCTATTGGGAACAAATTACGATGCTAAAAAACATCACCTAACTATTATAAACAATATTTCTCAAAAAATCAACCATTTTTTGATATTTTTTTTGAAAAAATGTCAATTTTTAAGTGAATAAACAAGGTTATAAAACCTCAAGAAACTGTACATTGATGTTATAGGAATTCAAAAAATATTTTACTGCATAGGAATCGGTCATCCCCGCCATAAATTCCAGGATTTCCTCGTCGGTTTTTTTGGACTCTCGTTCAGTTTCATATATATGGTAGAAAATTTTCTTAACAGTTTCATCTTTTTTTGTCAGTTTGTCATTAAAATATAATCGTTCAAACATAAAATTACGTAGTTGTTTGAAGTTGTAATCCACTTCTTCTGACATCATAATTTCATTTTTTTCACGACTGGTTAAAATCATATCCCGAATCATGGTATCCAAGCGGTCATTTGAAGTTTTTCCAAGAACTTTTCGGATAGAGTGGGGAATATCTTCTTCTGTAATCAGCCCCAAGCGGATGCCATCATCTAAATCAGAATTCAAATAGGCAAATTTATCTGCATATTTCACAATTCTTCCTTCTAATGTGATTGCTTCTTCGCCGGTTTCAATGTTGCTGTGTTTTAAGATACCGTCTACAACTTCACGGGAAAGATTCATTTTTTGTGCGAGGTGTGCGCTGTGTTTGTTGTGAGAAAAGCCTTTGAAAATTTCATTTAACACCGTTTCACCTGCATGAGAAAAGGTGCAATGGCCAATATCATGCCCCAACGAGATTGCTTCGGTTAAATCTTCGTTCAGGCGCAACGCCTTGGCTATCGTTCTTGCAACCTGGCTAACCTCAAGGGTATGGGTCAATCTGGTTCTGATATGGTCATTATATTCAAAGCTGGAAAACACTTGCGTTTTATGCTTTAACCGACGGAATTCCTTACTGTGAATAATTCTGTCTCTGTCCCGTTGAAAACAGGTCCGTATGGAATCTTCTTCCAAGGGGGTGAAACGGCCTTTGGAATTTGCACTCAGGCAAGCAAAAGGACTCATCATCTTTTTTTCATTTTCTTCAGTTAATTGCCGGATATTTAAGTGTTTATCCATTGTTTTGACCTCCGTTGCAATGCTGCTGTGCCAATCGATAAATTTCATTGCAGAAAAGCTCTTTTTGCAGCTGAATGTTCGTTGCAATATCTGTTTTGGTAATTCGACTGTAAATTTTAATCTCTGCCGTTTTTTTCATTTTTTTCAGTAATTTTTGTCCGGTTTCATTAAACGCCAGAACTCTGGTATATTGAGGCAATTCATTTGTTTTTTTCAAGTCAAGCAAAATAGAATACAGCGCTCTTCGGATTCTGGTTTCAGGGTATCGCTTGCATTTTATGGCATCAATCATATCACGAAAAGTTTCTTTTCCTCTGGAGGATAAAATGCGATTTTGCAAACCTTCTGAAATATTTTGTATGTCTGACAAATCGTTTCTGCAATCCAATGCCAAACGGTAATTCAACATGGGAATCAGCGCATCCTCCCATACAGGGTTTGCGTCGGGTAGCCGAGGCAAAAAATTCAACACGTCAGCTCCGTCACGTAATTGTTTTCGGATATAAGAAGCAGAAGCAAATTGTTCACAAGTTGTCATTTCGTCGTGAGAAACGCCTTTTCGTTTGATTGTGTAAGGAATAATAGGAGATTGCAGTTTTTGCAGTGCATTCAAATATTCTGCGCCAAGAATATTGTTGGCAGACTGCAAAAGGGGGCTGTCTCCAACAGCTTTGGCGTAGGTGACACCACTTTTCATCTGCGCTTTCATGCTGTTGACATCCTTTTTTTTGACATGTTTTAATTCATCAATATCCCCGCATTCCGAACCAAAGGCAAGGTAATCAACAATACCAAGCTGATGCAGAATATAAACACTGTAATAAGCATAAAATTCTGCCGAAGTCAAAACAAATTGAGGTGGTATTTCAAGCACCAGGTCAAACCCGTTTTCACATGCAACTTGTGCGCGGGAATACATATCAAAGAAGGCAATTTCACCCCGTTGGGTAAAATTGCCGCTCATAACCGCCACAACGGCTTGTGCATCCAGCTCACGTTTTGAAGTTTCAACGAGGTATTGGTGCCCGTTATGAAACGGATTATATTCCGAAACGATACCAACTGTTTTCAAAGAAAATGCTCCTTTTAGTTAAACGAAATTACCTTCCGGTTCAAAATTAAATATTCTAAGCCGGAGTATATGGTGAAAATTAACATGATCCAACTAAAAAACACGCCATAGGGAAGGGGAAAGATCATATCCAAAAATCCTTCCAGTAAAATCGCCATAACTGCAATAATTTGTGTTACTGTTTTTAATTTACCGCTCATAGAGGCTGCAATCACAGTGCCTTTTCCTGCAGCAACCAGCCGAATGGAAGTCACCAAAAATTCTCTGGCAATTACAACAATGGCAATAATGGGACTTAAGGTACCCTGTGACACAAAAATAACAAATGCAGAAATAACCAGAATTTTATCTGCCAAAGGATCTAAAAACTTACCAAAATCTGTAATCTGGTTATACTTTCTGGCAATATAGCCATCCAAAAAATCTGTTAAAGAAATCAATAAGAAAATAATTGCTGCAATCAGCTCCCGGTTTGCTCCGGGAAAGGCTGCTGCAAAATATACATAGAACGGAACCAGAAGAATTCTGGCTATGGTAATGATATTGGCTGTTGTCATAAAAATACCTCCAACTTTAGTACAGAAAAATTACTGATTTTCAAGATTTTTGCTCATTTGAGCAATTAAACGGTTATTCAGTTCTTCTGCAGCATTATAACCTAATTTTTTCTGACGGTTATTCATTGCCGCAACTTCCACAACCACCGCCAGGTTTCTACCAGGTTTTACGGGAATGTTCAAGGTCGGAATCTGATGTCCTAAAAGCTCGGAATATTCTGTTACCAGCCCTAACCGGTCATACTGCTTTTTCGGGTCCCACGCTTCTAATTTGATAATTAAGTCAATTTTTTCGGTTTCCTTAATGGAACCCATACCAAAAATCCGTCTGACATCTATAATACCGATGCCACGAATTTCAATAAAATGGCGGATGCTTTCGGGAGCTGTTCCAACCAGTGATTTGTCGGAAACTTTTTTCACCTCAACTGCATCATCAGCAACCAAACGGTGGCCACGTTTTACCAGCTCGATTGCTGTTTCGCTTTTTCCCACGCCGCTTTCACCGGTAATCAGAACTCCTTCACCGTAAACTTCACACAAAACTCCGTGAAGGGTAATGCGTTCTGCCAGTTCCACATTTAAGTAGGCAATCAGTCGTGCCATAAATTTGGAGGTTGTTTGTGCCGTTCTTAAAATTGGAATGTGATATTCCTTGGCAGCAACAATAAATTCTTCAAAAACATCCTGATTTCGGGAAATGATAATTGCAGGAATTTGGCGTTTGCACAGCTCTGAAATGCAATGAAGGCGCTGTTCAGACGTTTTTTGCTCTAAAAAAGTCCGTTCAACCTTACCGAAAATCTGAATCCGGTTGTTGTCAAAATAATCGAAAAAATCATAAAACTGTAATCCGGGGCGACTGACATCTGTAGTAGAAATCAAAACCTGATCTAAATCTTTATCAGTATATATAATTTCCAAGTTGCATTCGTCAATAATTTGCTTTAATGTAACAGTAAAAGCTGTCATATTGATTCTCCTTGCTATCTTTTTTTGAATAAACTGACTTAATTATACAATACTTTCCTCTTTTTTGCAACTTTTTTTATAATATTTTTGCTTTTTTTGAAATTTAACATTCTTTGGAAACATCAAAATAAATTGTTGACATTGTATTTTTAGAATGATATAATTTAGATAATAAAACAAATTGAGGAGATTAAAAGTGTGAAAAAGCTCATTACATTATCATTTGTTATGTTATTTCTGTTCGGGTGTATCGACGTCTTTGCGTATGATATTCCCCATGAATTTTGGTCTATAGATGACCAATATCAAGCCGCTGTCAGCGCCAATGATTCCTATGCTGTAATTGAGACGGCAAAGGAAGAAATTGAACTGATGAAAAATGAACCCGAAAATGAAACGGTATTGCAAATCATTGGTTCCCGCATGGAAATGATTGCCGATACTTATGAAGCCTTGGGTAATTATCCGGCAGCCGCAGACTATTATGAACAATATGTATATTACGCAGATGCACTGCACTGGGATGATGCGGCAAAAATTGCAAGAGCAAAAACCCTGCACTACCGACCGCGTTTGGAAATGTTTCAGCAAACCACTCATGAAGAAGTGTTTTTCAATGCAAAAAATGAACCGCACATGGGTGTATTTTTCGGGGCAACCGCTGACGGAGAAATCCGCCAGCAGTTAAGCGACGAATCGGCAATTTTATTGTTTCACGAATTTGGTGACACCGATTTTACATGGTTTCATCACATCTTCCAACAGGCAGAACAAAAGAAGATTCGTATTGTATTTGCCCTGAATGTGCCTAACGAAGGAAGCGACATCCGAATGGTACCGTCTTCCGGTGAATATGTTGATCTGGTGATTTCGGAATTAGCAAAGCATCCTACAGTTCCGGTTTATCTGCGATTTGCAGCCGAAATGAATATCTGGGATAATCGGGCTACGCCTTCGGAATATATCAACGCCTTCCGGTTCATCGGTAATAAAGTTCACGCCAAGCTACCCAATGTAGCGATGGTGTGGAGCGTGAATCAGATGTCCAGCTGGGATGTCAATATGCACGATTTCTATCCCGGGGATGAATATGTTGACTGGATTGGTGTTGGTTCTTATCTTTCTAAGTATTTCTTAGGCAGAGATGATTGGAAGCCCGAAGAAGCATTCAACGAGACTGTGTTTTTTGCAGGTGACAGCGCAGATGCAGTTTTAGCATTGGAAGATATTGTGAACACGTATGGTGACAGAAAACCCATTATGTTATCCGAATCCGGCGTAGCGCATTACATTCACTCGCTGAATCGGGATGAAACGAAATGGGCAATCAATCATTTGCATCAGCAGTACGAATTTTTACCGAAGGTTTATCCGCAAATTAAGGCAATTATGTACTTTGATAAACGTATTCCCGAAGAGGTAAACGATTACGCTCTTTCCGACAATCCGGAACTGGCAAAAGAATATCTGGAAGAAATTCATCATTCTTATTTCATTCATGGCTCTCAATCAAACGCCCCGACTGCATTTCATAAAATCACCGATTCTGTTTCCGTAACAGAAAACACCTTTACCTTTGGCGTATATCCGCATGTGTATAAAAACGCTTCGCCAAAAGTTGATGTTTATTTTGATGGATATTACATCACCTCTCTGGTTGAGCCTCATTATTTAGCAACACTGGATGTTTCCAATGAAACTGCCGGAAAACATCAATTAAAATTGGTCATTGACGGTGTCATCGAAAGGGAATATCAACTGGATGTGATAAAACCCATTCGCTTATACTTGAACGAAAATGAACTGCACTCCGATGTTGCACCTGTTATCGTAGACGGCAGAACGCTGGTTCCAGTACGAATTATTTCAGAAAATCTAAAAGCAAAGGTAGATTGGAATGCCGAAGCCCGTGAGGTTACGGTATCTAAAGATGGCACAAATATCGTTTTGGGAATAGATTATCCTTTTGTCACTGTGAATGGTGAAACAGAAGCCATCGACGTTGCACCACAAATTATTGACAATAGAACAATGGTTCCCATTCGCTTTTTATCCGAAAAATTCAACTTGGAGGTATTGTGGGACGATGTAACACGTTCCATTCATCTGAATCAGTAAAAAGGTAAGGGGATCAAGCTGTAGCCCTTGACACAAGTGTCGAAATATGATATAGTATCGCAAGAACGATTGTTTCATAAAATTACAAAGAAAGGCATGGTTTATTGCAATGTTACCAAATGCAGACTTAAAATCACATGCAGCCAATATTCGCGCAAATATCATTCGCGGAACCTATCACGCTGCATCCGGTCATCCCGGCGGCTCATTATCCATTGCGGATATTATGACTGTTTTATACTTTGAAGAAATGAATATCGACCCCAAAAATCCGAAAATGGAAAACAGAGACCGTTTTGTTTTGTCAAAAGGACACACTGCACCAGCCTTGTATGCCACGTTAGCGGAAAGAGGCTTTTTTCCGGAAGAAGAAATTACATATCTTCGTAAATTAGGACATATTCTTCAGGGACATCCCGATATGAAAAAAATTCCCGGTGTTGATATGTCTTCCGGCTCTTTGGGACAAGGGTTGTCCATTGCAAACGGCATGGCTCTCTATGCAAAAACAAACAATCACTCGTACCGCGTTTATACCATAATTGGAGATGGCGAAATTCAGGAAGGTCAGATTTGGGAAGCAGCTATGACTGCTGCACACTACAAACTGGATAATTTGGTTGCCATTGTGGATAACAACAATTTACAAATCGACGGGACAATTTCGGAAGTAATGTCTCCGTATCCCATTGATGAAAAATTCAAAGCATTCGGCTTTCATGTTATCAACATTGACGGCCATAATTTTGAAGAAATTAAAAACGCATTTTCAGAAGCAAAAACAATCAAAGGAAAGCCCACTGCAATTATTGCAAAAACCGTCAAAGGAAAAGGCGTTTCCTTTATGGAAAATTTAGCAAAATGGCATGGAAGTGCTCCCAACCGTGAGCAAGCAGAGCAGGCAATTCAAGAATTAACGGGAGGTGCTTTATAATGGCAGAAAAATTATCAACCAGAGCAGGCTATGGTAAGGCTTTGGTGGAGCTGGCAGAAAAATATGATTATTATGTATTAGATGCAGACTTGGCTGAAGCTACCAAAACTGTTGATTTTTCAAAAAAATATCCCAACCGTTTTTTTGATATAGGAATTGCAGAAGCAGACATGGTTGGTACAGCCGTTGGACTTTCATCTTGCGGCGCAACCGTATTTGCAAGCACTTTTGCAATGTTTGCAGCCGGTCGTGCTTTTGAACAGGTCAGAAACGGTGTGTGCTACAATAATCTGAATGTCAAAATTGTCGGAACTCACGGTGGCATCTTAATCGGGGAAGATGGCGGTTCACACCAAGCAATCGAAGATGTGTCTTTAATGCGCACCATCCCCAACATGAAGGTCATTGTACCGGCTGATGCGATTGAAGCAAAATATGCAGTTGAAGCTGCAATCAATGAACCCGGTCCAGTTTATTTAAGATTTGGCAGATATGATGTGCCGGTATTTAACACAGATGAAAACTATTCCTTCACCTTCGGAAAAGCCAATGTATTAAAAGTTGGAACAGATGTTACTGTCATTGCAATGGGAGACATGGTATATGAAGCACTCTGTGCCTCCGAAGAACTTGCAAAAGAGGGAATTTCTGTTGGTGTAATTAATATGCACACCATTAAACCGATTGATAAGGATGCCATCCAAACTGCAATGGAAACCTCCAAACACATCATGACTGCAGAAGACCACAACGTATTTGGCGGGTTATACTCGGCAGTTTCTGAGGTCGTTGCAGAATTTGGCGGAAAAATCAGCGACAAAGTAGCGGTGGAAGACCGTTTCGGTCAATCCGGAAACCGTGCCGACTTGCAGAAAGAATATGGGTTAACCTGTGAAAATATTGTTGCAAAAATTCGCAACTTAATGAAATCATAAAATTTTATATCTGTTTGATATCAGCACGAAAAGTCCTTTTATCTTACCGAATGATGAAAAAACTGACAAAAAAGATCGCTCTGATTTGAAAGTGTATGCTGATTGATAAAAAAGCATCTGCCAAATCGGAGCAGATGCTTTTTTTCATAAGGAGGATGAATCGTATGAAAGAATACGGAAATTTTATAGACCATCAATATGTTTTGGATTTATTGGAACATTCCAAAGAAACTTCTGATGAGAAAATCAGTGCAATTTTAGATAAAGCAGAACGCTTTGACGGATTAACTCCGGAAGAAGTTGCAGCGTTGCTTACAACAGATAAAAAAGAGCATATCCAACGCATCTTCAAAATTGCAGATAAGATAAAACAACATATATACGGGGATCGAATTGTAATGTTTGCTCCTCTTTATGTCAGTGATTACTGCGTCAACCATTGTTCTTACTGCGGATTCAACTGTAAGAATAAATTTCAAAGAACACGTCTGACCATGGATGAAATTCGAGAAGAAGTAAAAATCTTGGAGGCAATGGGGCATAAGCGTTTAGCACTGGAGGCAGGAGAAGACCCGGTAAATTGCAGCATTGATTATATTTTAGAGTGTATGAAAACCATCTATGATATGAAATCCGGGAACGGAGAAATTCGTCGTGTCAATGTAAACATTGCGTCAACAACTGTTGAAAATTACAAAAAGCTGAAAGAAATCGGCATCGGAACCTATATTTTATTTCAGGAAACTTATCATAAAGAAACATATGAACGAGTACATATTGCAGGTCCGAAAAAGAATTACGAGTATCACCTGACCGCTTTTGACCGTGCTATGGAAGCAGGAATAGATGATGTGGGCGGTGGTGTTTTATTTGGCTTGTCTGATGACTGGCGTTACGAAATTTTGGGGCTTATGCTCCACAACAAACACCTGGAGGATACCTTTGGAGTTGGATTCCACACCATTTCTGTTCCCAGAATGTGTCCGGCAGAGGGCAACGATTTATCTGGCTTTCACCCCATTGACGATGCAACCTTTTTACGCATCGTGTCTATCATCCGTTTAGCTGTTCCGTTTACAGGAATTATCATTTCCACAAGAGAAAACTCTGAAATGAGAAAAGAATTGATTCGACTTGGCGTTTCGCAGATGAGCGGAGGGTCTTCTGTTGATGTAGGAGGCTATAGCAAACGGGAAAGGAATACCGGTTCTCAATTCGTAACCTCTGACGACAGAAGTGCACAAGACATTATCCGTTGGATTATGGAGGAGGGCATGGTGCCGAGCTTTTGCACAGCATGTTACCGAAAAGGCAGAACTGGTGACCGGTTTATGGAGCTGGCAAAAAGCGGAAATATCAAAAATGTATGTTTGCCAAATGGCTTAATGACATTGAAAGAATATGCTTTGGATTACGGAGACGAACAGTTCCAAAATCTTGCTAATCAAGTCATTGAAAAGCATCTTCCGAACATCCAAAATGATAAAGTACGGGCATTGGTAACAGAAAACCTGAAAAAATTAGAACAAGGACAACGTGATTTGTTTTTATAAAAAAGGATGGTTTTACAATGAACAAATTAGAAACACCTTTTGCAAACCGTAAACATATTGGCATTTTCGGCGACACAAACGCCGGAAAATCGACTCTTTTTAACCAAATATTAAATCAAGATTTATCCATTGTATCCGACCTGCACGGCACCACAACCGACCCGGTTATAAAAGGAATGGAGCTGATACCATACGGGCCCGTTGCGCTGATTGATACTGCAGGGTTTGGAGATGTTTCCGTGTTGGGTGAGGAACGTCGAAAAAAAACAGAAAAAATTCTGGAACGGTGCGATTATGTTCTATATGTAATTGATATTACAACGGCTGATATCACTAAAATCGAAGCTACCATTCAATATTTCAAAACCACTCCGTACAGCTTGGTTTTTACGAAAACAGATTTAGTGTCTGGCCAAGAAAAAATTGCCGGATTTTCAGAAAAATATCCTGCTGCACAGTTTATCAGTCAGGATGATGAAAATGCCATTATCAGCTTAAAAGCACACCTTGTAAACGAACTAAAAAAACTGGGTGAAGATGACGGAAGCATGATTTCCGGCTTGTTAAAACCGGGAGACCATGTGGTGTTGGTAATTCCGATTGATTCTGCAGCGCCCAAAGGAAGACTGATTTTACCGCAGGTTACTTTCATTCGAAATTGTCTGGATGAAGGCGTAATTTGCACAGTAACGAATGAAGAACATTTATCACAAACGTTGTCTTCGTTAGAAACAGTCAATTTAGTGGTAACAGATTCCCAAATTTTTAAGACCGTTTCAAAAATTGTACCAAACAATATTTCGTTAACCTCGTTTTCTATGCTTCTGGCACGGCAAAAAGGGGATTTATCCGCCATGCTTTCAGCTTGCGATACAATTCCTCAATTAAAAAACGGGGATAAAATTTTAATGTTGGAGGCATGTACCCACAATCATACTCACGAAGATATCGGACGGGCGAAGATTCCTACGTTGCTACAAAAAAATACCGGTGCCACTCTGGAATTTGAATACTATGTTGGTTATGATTTTCCAAAAGATTTGTCAAAATACAAATTAGCAATTCATTGCGGCGGCTGTATGATTACCAAAAAAACGATTCTGTCCCGAATTGAAAAATGTAAAAATGCCGGACTTCCGATTACAAATTATGGTGTTATTTTAGCGTATTTAAGTGGAATTTCAAACCGTGCAGCCGAGGTATTCCAAAATGAATAAAAAGCTAATTGATAAACTATACCACGAGAGCCTGCTCTCGAAAGATGAGCTGCTCTTACTCATTGGCACAACAACAGAAGATGAAATACAATATTTGTGCGAAAAAGCCAATCAAAAAAAAGAGGAAATTTACGGAAAATCGGTTTATATCCGTGGGCTAATCGAATTTACAAACTATTGTAAAAATGATTGCTACTATTGCGGTATCCGCTGTTCCAACAACAAAGCAATCCGCTACCGATTGAGTCTTTCCGATATTTTGACAGCCTGTGAACAGGGAAACGCCCTTGGGATTGAGACCTTTGTACTGCAGGGTGGGGAAGACCCCTATTTTACAGACGAAAAAATATTAGAGATTATATCTGCCATAAAGCACAAATATCCCAAAAAAGCAATTACCTTGTCGATTGGTGAAAAGTCATACGAAAGCTACCAAAAATATAAACAAGCCGGTGTGGACCGATATTTACTCCGTCATGAAACCATCACTGCAGAGCATTATGAAAAGCTACATCCCACAACACTTTCCATAAAAAACAGAGTGCAGTGTTTACAAGCACTCAAAGAATTAGGATTTCAAACAGGAGCAGGAATGATGGTAGGTTCTCCTTACCAAACCGATGAACACTTGGCAGAAGATTTATTGTTTTTGAAAAATTTTCAACCGCACATGGTGGGAATCGGACCGTTTATTCATCATAACGATACTCCTTTTCACAATTTTGCAGATGGAAGTATTGAAAAAACAATTAAAATGGTGGCATTAACCAGATTGCTGTTACCCAACGCACTGATTCCTTCCACCACTGCATTGGCATCTTTATCCGGCGACGGCAGAAAGCAGGCACTCATTTCCGGAGCAAATGTTGTAATGCCGAATTTAACACCGTTACCTGTACGCGGTAATTATCTTTTATATCAAAACAAAATCTCAACCGGAACCGAAACCGGAGAAAGCTTTCGACTTTTGAAAGAGGAAATTGAAGCAATCGGCTTAACAGTGGACTTATCCCGCGGCGATTATCGAATTTAGAAAGGAATACTGTATATGAAAAACAAGAAAAAAATTGCCATTGTATTGATTGCGATTGTACTCATCATCCTTTTTGTCAACACAGCACATATTCACCATGAAAAACAATGGCTACAAAAGAACATTGACCATATTTTCACCTGGCACTTTTCGCAACTGAACTTTAATCAAATGGTCATTGCCTTAAATCCGGATATGTCAGAAGAGGAGCGTTCTTATTATGAAGGAGAAGTTACCAAGGCAGGGTATATCATTTCACAGCTATTTGCCTCTACATCGTATCGGGAAAGCATCGGTTTGAATGTGATTGTCGGTTTGTTGGACCCGGCGCCCGGCACAGATGCCATCAATGAGTTACATATGACAAAAGAACTAAATGACCTGCTTAACGAGCTGCATACACAACATTTTTCAGATGAACAAAAAATTTCTGAAACGTTAGAGATTTTGAAAAAATCCATTATTGAAAAATAAAATAATTCCAAAAACAGCAAGGAACAAAAAATTCCTTGCTGTTTTTTGTTATGAATTCAGTTATTCAAACATACAATTTTCATAGAAATGCACAAACGAAAGAGGTGATTTTTACGTTTCTTTGCATTACAAACGGGAAAAAGTGGTTGTGTATTTTGTTGGCAGTCATTTTGTTTCCAACAGGTTTTTATGTGTTCGCACGAAATAATGAGGAAGAAATTCCAATTCCAATTTTAATGTATCACAGCATCTTAAAAGATGAAAGTAAGGCAGGGAAATATATTGTAACACCAAAAACTTTGGAAAACGACTTTCTTTATTTGAAAGAAAACCATTACAACAGTATAACAGTTAGCGATTTAATTGCTTATGTTTATGAGGGGGTTCCACTACCTGAAAACCCAATCATTTTAACCTTTGACGACGGACATTATAATAATATGGTGTATTTACTACCACTTTTAGAAAAATATGAAATGAAGGCTGTCATTTCTGTTGTAGGCAGTTATACAGACGAATTCTCTAAAAAAGACAGTCATAACCCCAATTATTCTTATTTAACCTGGGAAGATGTGAAACAGCTTCATCAAACCGGAAGAATTGAAATAGCAAATCACACCTACAATATGCACGAAAGCAGTAGCCGGAAAGGTTGTTCCATAAAAAAAGGAGAAAAAAAGGAGGAATATCAAAAAATCTTCAAAGAAGATTTAACGCTGTTACAAACAGAATTACAGCAAAATTCCGATATTCCCGCACCGCTTACGTTTACCTATCCGTTTGGCTTTATTTGTCAGGAAGCACAATCTGTTTTAGAAGGCTCCGGCATTTTGGCATCTCTTTCTTGCTATGAAAAGATCAGTAAAATATCGAAAGACCCTGCTTCACTCTATTGTTTGGGAAGATTTAATCGCCCCAATGATGTTCCCACAGAAAAGTTTATGAAAAAATTAGTTTCACATTAGAAAGGATGATACAATGGCTCAAAAAGGTACCCTAATTGTATTTGTCACCACAGCCAGAATGGCAATTCCCATAAAAAATGCAAGCGTTTCCATTTTTGAAACGGGCTCAAAAAATCTTTTGGGATTTCGCCGTTCAAATGAGGAGGGAAAAACCGAGGTATTTGAGATTGAAACACCGGATACCAACGAATCATTATCTCCGCAAGAAAATGAAAGCACAAAAAAACCGTTTCGCGTGGTAGATGTGCAGGTTGACCATCCGATGTATCAAAGCATCCTGATTGAAGATGTGCAAATTTTCCCGAACCGGGAATCTATTCAAAATGCAGATTTGATTCCACTTTCAGAATATCCGACTGAAAGCAGTCAAACCGAAGTTTTTCCAATTTCGCCTCAAAATCTATAAGTTGGGAGGATTTTTAATATGCCGATTACCATTACTCCGTTTATTCCTCAATATATCACAGTTCATTTAGGGCCGCCGGATTCTGATGCCGAAAACGTAACAGTAACCTTTCCTGATTACATAAAAAATGTAGCATCCTCAGAAATCTATCCAACCTGGGATGAATCCGCAATTCGTGCAAATATTTATGCTCAGATTTCCTTTGCATTAAACCGTGTATATACAGAATTTTATCGCAGCCGCGGTTACGATTTTGATATTACCAATTCTACAGCAATCGACCAGAAGTTTATTAAAGGCAGAAATATATTTGATAATATTGACCGTATTGTAGATGAAATTTTCAATGACTATATCAGAGAAATCGGAGTTGCCGAACCTTTGGCTGCAAAATACTGCAACGGCACAACTGTAACATGTGAAGGGCTATCTCAATGGGGCAGCGAAAATTTAGCACAGCAAGGATATAGTACGCTGGATATTTTATATTACTATTACGGTTATAACATCGAATTGGTCAATGATGCTCCTATTAGAGAATTCCGGGAGTCCTATCCGGGAACACCGATTCGACGAGGGGATAGCGGCGCTTATGTAAAAGTAATTCAAAGAGAATTAAATTTAATTTCTCAGAATTACCCTTTAATTCCAAAAATCAATCCTGTAGATGGTGTATTTGGAGAAAACACCGAGGAAGCAGTTCGTGTGTTTCAGGAAATCTTTAATTTAACGCCTGACGGAATTGTCGGAAAATCCACCTGGTATCGTTTGATTTACCTGTATACAGGTATTTTACGGCTGAATGAACTGGATTCTGAAGGACAGCGCCTGTTCGGGCTGAATTTAGAATATCCGGATGCAATTTCAGAGGGGAACAGGGGAGAAAAGGTTACTATTTTACAGTATTTTCTATCTATATTTTCCAGCTTTGATTCTACCATTCCGTTTGTAAAAATTGATGGTGATTTCGGTCCACAAACAAAAAATGCTGTCATTGCTTTTCAACAAAAATACGACTTAACTCCGGACGGAATTGTGGGAGAAAAAACCTGGGATAAGATGTATGATGTATTTAAGGGAACGGTAGATACCGTTTTTCTGGACGAAGAATTGTTTGGCATTAAAACAAAACCCTTTGGAGGAACCGTTTTGGAATTTGGCTCCACAGGAGAAGCAGTGTTAACGCTGCAGCAATACTTAAATATTATCGCTCTTTCGTATGACACGATCAATGCTGTTACACCTACCGGTAATTTTGGCCCTCAGACCAGGCAAGCCGTTTTGTCTTTTCAAAAAGAATTTAATCTTCCGCAAACCGGCAGAGTAGATATGGAAACCTGGAATGCAGTTGCTAATATTTATCGAACAGAAGTATCTGCATTAACCTCGCGTCCCACACAATATCCGGGAAAAGAATTAAGAATAAACGATAAAGACACACTGTAGAAAGGAGTTTTGATATGGCATCAACTGTCAACGATTTTTCTCCGTTTTTAGGACAGCCAATCCGCAGCTTGCAAACATTTTTGCGTGAAATCGGTCAAAAATATGAAGAAATGCCCACTGTGGTTCCCGACGGAATCTACGGACCGCAAACCGAAGCATCTGTCCGCTGGTTTCAAGAATTTTCTGCTTTACCTGCTACAGGAATTACAGATAAAAAAACCTGGGATGCTGTTGTAAATGAATATTTTATCATAATAAATCAAAGGACCCCTCCGGTATGTGTAAACATTTTACCCAAAGACTTTACCTTAATCCAAGCCGAAGACAATAAAAAAGAGCTACATCCGATTCAAGCAATGATTAAAAATCTTGCCAATACGCTGGAATCTGTTTTAGATTTGGAAATCACAGGAGTCCATGACGAAAATTCGGTAAACAGCGTGAAATTAATCCAAAATATTTTGGGAAAAGAAGAGACAGGAATTATTGACAAAGAGTTATGGAATGATATTGTTTTGTTGTATGAAACACATGTTTCATCCCCTCGATTTCAACGGTAATATTGAAAGCCGTTCCCTAAAATTTCTTTTGATTCGTTTACAATGATAAAAGCGTTGGAATCATATTTTCTGACGGTATTTTTAAGGTGCTCCACCTCTTTTGGTTTCGCAACACAAAGAAGAATTTTTTTGGTTTTGCCGGAATATCCGCCAATTGCAGAAATTGTAGTAACGCCACGATTGACAGCAGTTAAAATATGAGATTCGACTGAAATATCGGTGTCTGTAATAATAAAAATCAATTTTGCACAATTAAGTTTTCGGAGCATCATATCAATGACTGCTGTGGAAATTACCAAAGACAAAATTCCGTATAAAGCCAAATCAATATTTCCAAATGCAATAACAGAAGCACCAATTATCATTAAATCCACAATGGTCATAAGTATCCCTATGGATAAATGGGGATACTTTTTTTGTGAAATTCTTGAAACAATATCTGTACCGCCGGTTGTACCACCTTGCGAAAAAGCAATGCCGATTCCGATCCCCAGCAAAACTCCGCCATAGATGGATGCAAGTAAAATGTTTTCTGTCACAGGAGATAGTTTTTCGGTTAATTGCAAAAACAGGGGAATCATAATAATGGCTGCCAATGAATCAACAACAAATTCTTTTCCCAATGTTTTTAAGGCAACAAGCAAAATGATAATATTTAATACACCAACCGTAAAACCGGTTGAAATGCGAAACAAATGATACACAATAATCGCAATCCCACTGATGCCACCGGACACTATTTTGGAGGGTAATGTAAATAGATTCACCGATAACGAAAACAGAAAAGCTCCAAATGCAATAATTGCATATTTTTTGAAATGTTTCAAAGGTCATCACCATTTTTATTGTTGCAAATCTCCAAAAAAAATATGCACTTCCCATCGTAAAATGAAAGTGCATATTTTTCAGTTTGCTATTTCATCAATTTACAAATATCATTGGTGAAGGAAACCGGATCGTCAATGGGCAATCCTTCAATCAGCATTGCCTGATTATACAACAGCTTAACATACAATGAGAATGTGTCTTTATCATTTTCATATGCAGATTTCAAAGAATCAAACACTGCGTGATTTGCATTGATTTCTAAGATTTTTTCTGCTTTCATTCCATCATTGTTTGGCATCTGTCGTAACACCTTTTCCATTTCAATGGAGAGACCGCCGCCGGAAGACAGGCAAACCGGATGTGATTTCAGGCGTAAGGATGCTTTTACTTCTTTTACAGCATCTCCTAAAATATTTTTAATTTCCTGGAAAAGTTCTTTATTTTCTGCAAAAAGTTCTTCATTTTCTTTGGTGTTTGTTTCATCATCCAACCCCAAATCACCGGAAGAAACAGATTTGAATTCCTTATCCTTGTAACGCATTAACATTTGCAGGGCGAATTCATCCACTTCATCGGTACAATAGAGGATTTCATATCCGCGGTCTTTGACACGTTCGGTCTGCGGCAGTTTAGATACACGGTCAATACTTTCTCCGCAAACATAATAAATATATTTCTGATCCTCTGCCATTTTGGAAACATATTCATCCAAGGTAATCAATTTATCTTCTTTGGAAGAATAGAACATCAATAAATCCTGCAAAATATCTTTATGAGCACCAAAATCACTATATACACCAAATTTTAGCGTTTTGCCAAACTGATTGAAAAACTCCACATAGGTCTCTCTGTCGTTTTTCAAAAGATTTAACAGCTCAGATTTAATTTTATCACGGATTTTTTTCGCAATGAACTGAAGCTGTCTGTCGTGCTGCAACATTTCACGAGAAATGTTTAACGATAGGTCGGGGGAATCCACCAAACCCTGCACAAAGCTGAAATAATCAGGAAGCAAATCGGCGCACTTATTCATAATTAACACGCCGTTTGAGTAAAGCTCTAATCCTTTTTCAAATTCTTTGGTATAAAAATCGTAAGGAGCACGTTTGGGGATGTACAAAATTGTATTATAGCTTGCAACCCCATCCACAGATGCGTGAATTGCTTTCAAGGGTTTTTCAAAACCATAGCGCTTTTCTGTGTAAAAATTATCATAATCCTCTTTGGTTAATTCGTTTTTATTTTTTCTCCAAATGGGAACCATGCTATTTAAGGTTTCATCTTCAAAATATGTTTCATATTCCGAATCGCTGCCGTCTTTTAATTTTCTTTTCTCCATCAGCATTTTGATGGGATATTTAATGAAATCGGAATATTTTTTCACCAGATGCGAAAGTGCATAGGAATCTAAATATTCACTGTAGCTCACATCATCAGCATCAGCTTTTATTTTGAGCGTAATTTCTGTTCCTGTATCGGTTTTTTCACAAGGTTCTACCGTATATCCGTCAGTACCGTTTGATTCCCACATAAATGCTTCGTTAGCACCGAAGGCTTTGCTTCTTACGGCAACTTTTTCAGCCACCATAAATGCTGAATAGAACCCAACACCAAACTGACCGATGATATCTACACCATCTTTGGCTTCATTTTCATTTTTGAACGCAAGAGAACCGGATTTTGCAATGGTGCCAAGGTTGGATTCCAACTCTTCTTTGGTCATACCGATACCGGTATCAGTGATTTTTAAGATGCGGTCATTTTTGTTGATTTCCAAACGGATATAATAATCTTCTTTGTTAAATGTAAGCGTGTCGTCCGATAATGTTTTATAATAAATTTTATCAATCGCATCGCTGGCATTGGAAATCAACTCTCGAAGAAAAATTTCTTTATGCGTGTAAATAGAGTTAATCATTAAATCCAAAAGTCGTTTAGATTCTGCTTTGAACTGTTTTTTTGCCATGTTAATCCCTCATTTGATATAGTATATTTTATTGTTGTTAGCACTCTTCTTTATTGAGTGCTAAACCATTATAACAAATCCTTATTTTTTTGTCAATAGTCTTGCCGTAAAATTCATAAAAAAATCACAAAAAAGAACAGAAAAGGAATTGATTTTTTTGATAAACCATGCTATAATAAATGAAATGTTGATATTTATGAAACATCATACAAACTTTTACTTATGGAACTTTTTTGGGGAGAATATTTATGGAATATAGAGAAATTTCTACACGCCGCAAAAGAAAAGAAAAAAAGAAAAAAGTAAAAGGGTGGGTATACCTTCTCCTGTTAGTCACGATTTTTTTTGCATCATTTGCAGCCAGTGCTTACGTGATTATCCATGCGAACCAGTTGACATTTGCCGGTGATAATCTGGTAGAATTACAGCAAGAAGTGCAGGATTTGAAAACGGAATTAGCTAGAAAAGAGTCGGAAATAGAAGAACTGAAGCTTCAGGTTGCCAATTCCAAATCGTCTTCTCATTTCACCAGTTCTTATGTTG
>JAFUIN010000010.1 GCA_017468465.1 Clostridia bacterium | reverse complement strand
TGCTATGTTGTCTATTTTTATTTAGTGTTGCACTTCAAATGATAACATACCTACCTTCCCCTCAAGGGGAAGGCTTGTGAAAGGTGTTCTTTTTTGTGGTCTGAGTGATTATACCAAATCGTAGCCGAGGCGCAGAGAGTGCTGCGCACGGCATAGGCTGCGCACGGCATAGGCTGCGTACGGCATATGGACAAATGAATAGTGAATAATTTCGATGCCAGTCGTTTGCCTGCATTAAAAATATGCGGGTCGTCGTGGACGCCGACCCCTACAATGCTGCATGCAATGCTACAGCGAGTGGTGAGATTCATTGATTCTGTGCCTTTTATCAAAACCAAAAACAAGGCGCAGAGAAAATTGGCAAGAATCCGTCAACCGAACCCATAGGGGTTACCCGAAGGCGCAGGTTGCTACGCCGAGAGGTGAGGTTGGCGGATAGCAAAAGGCATTATAATCCAAAATTTGCAGACTGCAAATTTTCACATTATAAAATAATATAGAACAAGTCCCTATGCCTTTTGCGGTCTCGGTAATTTTATCAAGCCTACAAGGAAGGGTGATAATTATGACTATGGTTTTACTGACCGCCTTAGGCGTTGGCGGTGCTACCATGATTGGTGCCATCATTGGCTTTTTATTTCAGAAACAATCCCATCGGTTTTCCGATATTGTGCTATCGTTTGCGGCAGGCGTAATGCTGGCGGCAGCTGTTTTAGGTCTTATTCTGCCCTCTTTGGAATATGGCGGAAAATTTGGAATTGTGATGACGGTTGCCGGTATTTTTGTGGGCGCCTTGTGCCTGAATTTTATTGATAAGCTGGTTCCTCACTTACATAAAATGGTGGGTGCAGACATTGAAACCCACAACAATGCAGGGCTTAATAAGGTGCTGCTTTTTGTCATGGCAATCGCTATTCATAATCTCCCCGAAGGAATTGCTGCAGGTGTGGGGTTCGGCTCGGAAAATCTGTCTCAGGCACTCTTAATTGCCGGTGGGATAGCTCTGCAAAACATCCCGGAGGGGATGGTCATTATTGCACCTATGCTGGCAGCAGGAGTTTCCAAAGGAAAAACCCTTATTTGCGCGCTTTTAACCGGTGTTGTGGAAATTATCGGCACTTTAATCGGCTACTTTGCGGTGAATCTTTCCACTGCCGTTTTGCCCTTTATGCTTGCCTTTGCAGGAGGTACCATGCTGTATGTTATCAGCGATGAAATGATTCCCGAAACCCACGCTCACGGAAGCGAACGGGGAGCTACCTATGCACTTTTAATCGGTTTTTGTGTGATGCTTGTGACCGATGTTTTATTGGGATAATCTTTCTCTCCCGAAGAAAACGAAAAAAATTTCAAAAATTCATTGCAAAATCGGCTTTTGTGTGCTATACTGATAGTTGGAAAGGTGTTGATCGGTTTGGCAAAAATCGCAATTTTAGGCTCAGGAAGCTGGGGCTGTGCTCTGGCTCATACATTATCCAAGCAAAATACAGTTACCATATGGTCTTTCTTTCCGGAAGAAACAAAAAGCTTGAAAACCCATCGGGAAAATGTGCAGTTTTTGCCCGGTGTACCCTTACAGGATAACATTTCTTTTACTTCAGACTTAAAAGAAGCTGTTGTGGGTGCTGATTTTGTTATCTTTGCCGTTCCGTCATTTGCCATTCGTCAAACTGCAAAATCTGCGGCAGAATTTTTTCTGCCCGAGCAGCAAATTGCTGTTTGTGTGGCAAAGGGGTTAGAAGAAGAAACCCTCTTCACCCTGTCGGAGGTCATTGCCGATGAACTCCCAAAGGGAAGCCACGTTTGTGCGCTGTCCGGCCCCACCCATGCAGAAGAAGTGGGGAAAGATCTTCCTACCACCATTGTGGCAGCCTGTGAAGACGAAGCTGTCTCTAAACGGGTACAGGAAGCCTTTATCAACGAATATTTCCGTGTGTATACCAGCACCGACGTCAAAGGCGTTGAGCTTGGCGGCACGGTGAAAAATATTATTGCACTTTGTGCCGGCATTTCCGACGGCTGTGGCTATGGAGACAACACCAAGGCCGCATTGATGACCCGCGGAATGCACGAAATTGCCAAGCTTGGCATGGCGATGGGCGGAAAACAGGAAACCTTTTTCGGCCTTTCCGGTATGGGCGATTTAATTGTTACCTGCACCAGTCTGCATTCCAGAAACCGCCGTTGCGGAATCTTAATTGGGCAGGGGATGAATCCGGAAGACGCCATGAAAGAGGTCAACATGGTTGTGGAAGGCATCAAGTGCCTGAAGGCTGTTAAAAAAGCGGCAGAAAAATATCAGGTAGATATGCCGATATTAGAAGAAGCCTACGCTATTGTTTATGGCGGAAAAGACCCCAAAGAGTCTGCTCTCCGCTTGATGACACGCGACAAAAAGGCAGAATAATACAGCATTTGTACCATAAAAATAACGGCAGCTGCCGTAAACGGGGTGATTATCAATGTATAACATTTATAAATCTTTTGACGGAAAAATTCAGCAAATTGAAACCATTGAAAAGGATTGCTGGATTAACTTTGTAGACCCGGATGAAAAGGATACCCGTTTTTTGACCGAACAGTTGGGCATTGACCCTGACTTTATCCGTTCTTCGTTGGACGAAGAAGAAATGTCCCGTGTTGAAACAGACGATAACGGAACCACTTTGATTATTGTGGATATTCCCGCTCCCGAAAAAGAGGAGCATGTGGGAAATACCATTTTGTTTGAAACCTTGCCTTTATCTATCATTGTTAATAAAGATTACATCATTACCATCTGCAGTGATGAAAATGCCATTTTGAAAGCATTTACCGACGGCGTGGTGAAGCAGGTACATACCAATATGAAAACACGCTTCATTCTGCAGATTTTATATCGTGTTGCATCCAAGTATCTGTTTTACTTGAAACAGATTGATAAAGTCTCTAACTATGTGGAGCGTCAGCTTCACCGTTCTATGAAAAATAAAGAGCTCATTCAGCTTCTGGATTTGGAAAAATCTCTGGTGTTCTTTTCCACCTCCTTAAAAGCAAATGAAATCACCATGCAGAAAATCCGTCGTGGAAAATTTATCCGTCTGTATGAAGAGGATGAAGACTTGCTGGAAGATGTGCTCATCGAAACCAATCAGGCAATCGAAATGTCTAACATTTATTCCAACATTCTTTCCGGCACCATGGATGCTTTTGCATCGGTAATCTCCAACAACTTAAACATCGTCATGAAGGTGCTGGCGTCCATCACCATTTTGATGGCGATTCCAAACATTGTGACCTCTTTCTACGGAATGAATATTACCGGCGGAATCCCCATGGACCATTTCTGGTGGTTCCCGGCGGCTATTTCTGTCATCGCAATCTGTGTGGCTGCGTGGATTCTGATTAAGAAAGATATGCTATAGGTCATAAAATTTTTTCTGTTGGCTCCAGCCGCACAAAATAATCTGAAAAATCCATTCAAAACCCTTGAAAATCAAGGGTTTTTGTGTAATTTATAAAATCATGATTTTTTGAGGTTTTTATGAAAACATTCCGCATTATTACCTTGGGTTGCAAGGTGAATCAATATGAATCAGAATCTCTTGCACAATCCTTTCTTGCAAATGGATATCAACCGGCAAGGGAGGGGGAACGAGCTACTGTTGGGGTGGTGAACACCTGCTCGGTAACCAATATCAGCGACCGAAAGTCCCGAAAGCTCATCCGCCAGACTGCAAAGGACTGTGACCTGCTGGCTGTCTGCGGATGCTATGCCCAGGCAAAGCCGGAGGAAGCTTCCAAAATTGATGGGGTGGATTTGGTCATCGGAAACGGAAACAAGCATTTGCTCTTTTCGATGATAGAAGATAAGCTTAATGAAAAGGAACTGGAAAAAATTTCCATTTTTCCCTTGACGACAGAAACCTCTTTTGGGCCGGACAGTGTCACACAGTATCAGGAAAAAACCCGTGCCATTATCAAGGTGCAAGATGGTTGCAATTCCTTTTGTTCATACTGCATCATTCCCTATGTAAGAGGTCGGTTAAGAAGCCGAAATCCCTTGGAAATACTGGAAGAAATCAAGCTTTTAGCAACAAACGGCTATCTTGAGATTGTGCTTGCAGGCATTCACGTTTGCCATTATGGAAAAGATTTTTCCAACACAGAATCGGTGAAAGATTTAGTGGATTTACTCAAAGAAATTGAAAAAATTGACGGCATCCAGCGGATTCGGTTAAGCTCCATAGAGCCCTTCGCATTTACGGATAAATTTTTTGAATTTTATAAAGAAACCAAAAAGCTTTGCCCCCATTTTCATATATCCTTACAAAGTGGATCGGATGCGGTGCTTTTACGGATGAACCGCCATTACAGTGGCGAATATTATCAAAAAACCGTGGAAGCTCTGCGTAGCATTCGCCCCGAAACCACCGTAACTACAGACGTTATTGTTGGATTTCCGGGAGAAACCGAAGAAGAATTTCAAGAAACCATTGCCCTGGCACAACGAGTGCAATTCTTAAAAATACACACCTTTCCTTATTCCCGACGATCCGGAACAGTGGCAGACAGTATGCCCAATCAGCTTTCCACCGAGGTGAAAACAGAGCGGTCAAAAGAAATGCTTGCCCTGTCTGACCGTCTGGAAGAACAAATTTTATCACAATTTGTAGGAAAAACCCTTTCTGTCCTGGCTGAAGAAGAAAAAAACGGCGGAATCTTCGGCTTTTCGGAAAACTATCTCCCTGTTATATTGGAAAATAAAACCCTTTCTCCCCATAAAATCTATTCTGTAACACCTTATAAAACCGACGGAAAATTTTTATATGTAAAATAGAAAAAGCCTTGCAATGCAAGGCTTTTTCTATTTCCACACAAGAATGAATAATGAATAATTTCGGTGGCAGGCGTTTACCTGCATCAGAAATATGCGGGTCGTCGAGGACGCCGAGCGATGAGGTTGGCTGATTATGCACATTTTATCAATCCACAAAAATGCGCAGAAAAAAGGATTTAGAAGTGCTGCGCACGGCATATGGACAAATGAATAATGAATGATGAATAGTGAATAATTTCGGTGCCAGTCGTTTGCCTGCATTAAAAATATGCGGGGCGTCGTGGACGCCGCCCCCTACAATGCTACATGCAATGCTACAGTGAGCGGTGGGTGAGGTTTACTCTAACCAAGGCGCCTTTTATCAAGCCGCAAGTAAGGCGCAGAGAAAATTGACGAGAATTCGTCAACCGAACCCGCAGGGGTGCTGCGCACGGCATAATCCAGAAGGCGTACACAGGTACGCCGAGAGATGAGGTTGGCTGATTATGCACATTTTATAAAACCATAAAAATGCGCAGAGAAAAGGATTCAGAATTAACAAACTGACCCCGAAGCCGTACATAGGTACTGCGAGAGGGGAAGTTTGTTAATAGCGACAAGCATTTTCAATTCAAATTTCGTTACCAAACGAAATTTCACCTTGTAAAAAAATTAAATCTTATTCCCTATGCTTGTCGCGCTCTGGGTTCTTTTATCCAGCATTTCTTCGGTGAATGCAGTCACAGAGCACCATCCCCCACACTCCCTGACAGGCAACAGTGGCAGCCAAAATGGTAAGATAGCGTGCTTCCGTGCGGTATTCTCCCGCAAGAACGACAAAAATTCCTATGATTGCAATGAGGGTGGCAATAAACAGAAACCATTTCAAAATGGAAATGTATTTGGGTTGAACCGTTTTTACAGCTTCGGAAAGCTTCATAGAATTACCCCTTTCCCGTCTGCAGCTTTCCAAAAAATAAAATGCCGGAAATGTTCCACGTGGAACAGAATGCGGCACAATTTGCTGGATACGAAAAAAATAATATTTTTTAGGAAAAACTATAGACTTTTTTAGCATATTATGTTACAATTAATTTTACCAACTAATTTTTTAGATGGTATTTTGTGTCCAAATGTTCCACGGGGAACATTTTTGGATAAAATTACAATAGAAACGCTCGTGTTCCACGGGGAACATTTTCCATTTTTTTTAGAAACATTACTACAAGAAAGGTAAAAATATGGGAAAAATTATTGCTGTTGCAAACCAAAAAGGCGGGGTTGGGAAAACCACCTCTGCCATCAATATTGCCGCATGTTTAGGGCATTTTGGAAAGAAAGTTCTGCTCATTGATGCAGACCCCCAAGGCAATTCCACCAGCGGTGTAGGCGTAGACAAAGAAAATGTTGAAATTTCTTTTTACGATGTGTTAATCGGAAACGAACCCATCGAAAAATCGGTGGTAGAAACAGAGTGGGAAAATCTTTGGGTTTGCCCCTGTAACATTGACCTTGCCGGTGCAGAAATAGAGCTGGTTGGCGTAACTGACCGGGAATTTCAGTTTTCAAAATCCTTAGAGCCGGTAAGAGACCATTATGATTACATCATTGTGGACTGTCCGCCGTCACTGGGGTTGATTACCATTAACATTCTATCCGGGTCCGATTCGATTCTGATTCCGCTTCAGTGTGAATATTTTGCATTGGAGGGGTTAAGCCAGCTGATGAACACCCTTCGGAAAATCAAATCCCGCTATAATGAGCATCTGGAAATTGAGGGTGTTATCCTGACCATGTATGACGGCAGAACCAATCTGACACTGCAGGTTGCTGAAGAAATCAAAAAGTATTTCGGAGAAAAGGTGTTCAAATCGCCCATTCCCAGAAGTGTGCGATTGGGGGAAGCGCCCAGCTACGGAGAACCTATTTTATATTATGACAAGCGTTCCCGCTGTACGGAAGCTTACTTAAACATTGCAAAGGATATTCTGGAGAAAAATTGATGAAAATTCCCTTGCCAACACATTGCCAAAATGCCGGATTTTTGAAAACTGCATCAATCATTGTTTTTTAGAAACGGCAAATGAAAGGATTGTTACTATGACGAAAAAAAGCGGACTTGGCCGCGGGCTTTCTTCACTTCTGGAAGAAACGCTGGAGACCGGAACCGGAAAGGTTCACGAATTGTCGGTTTTAGATATTGAACCAAACCCCAAACAGCCCCGTAAAAACTTTGACCAGGAAGCTCTTCGCACGCTGGCAGACTCCATTTCGGAGGTGGGCGTGTTATCGCCCATTCTGGTGAGACAAAAGGAAAACGGACTGTACGAAATTATTGCAGGAGAGCGCCGCTGGCGTGCTTCAAAGCTGGCAGGAAAGAAAAAAATCCCCGCCATTGTGAAAAAATATGAAACCAAAGAAGTCATGGAAATTGCCCTCATTGAAAATCTGCAGAGGGAGGACTTAAACCCCTTTGAAGAAGCAATGGGCTACCAGACCTTAAAAGAGCAGTTCGGCTTTACCCAGGAGGAAATCGCAAAGCGGGTTTCCAAAAGCCGTTCCACCGTTGCCAACATTATGAGGATTCTCAATTTGCCGGATTTTGTGGTGAAGGAAATCAAAAACGGCAAAGTTTCGGTGGGCCATGCAAAAGCCCTGTCATCACTGGAATCGGACGAAATGAAAAAGCTTTTGCTTTATGAAATTGTGAAAAATGAAATTTCCGTGAGAGAAGCTGAGGAGCTTGCGAAAAAGCTGTCGGAAAAGAAGCGCCCCAACATGATTCGCAAAACCTTGAAAAAAGACCCCAACCTCATTGAGGTGGAAACACAGTTAACCAATAAATTCGGCACCAAGGTGCAGATTAAAAGCGGAAAAATCAAGAGTAAAATTGAAATTGAATATTACTCTCAGGATGACCTGAAACGAATTGTGGACAAGCTGTTTTAACCATTTTTTCAAAGAGGTTGCCACAAAAGAACCGATGCACAAAAATAAATATCCCCGATTCCCTTGAATTTAACGAAAAAAGAAAACTCCCGATTCTAAAAACGACGGAAAATTTTCGGTAAAAATTGACCAGGTGAAATTCTTGACGAATGAGGAAATTCATTGTATACTTTATAAGACACGAAGAAAAGAAGAAAAGTGAGGAGAAAACCATGTTAGACTTAAAACGTATCCGTGATGAAAAAGACGAAGTAAAAAGACTGTTAACCATAAAGAAAGCAGATATCTCTCTTTTGGAAAGAGTCAGCGAGCTTGACGAAAAAAGAAGAAGCCTGACTTATACTGCAGAAAACCTGAAAATGAAGCAGAATACTGTTTCCAAGGAAATTCCCAAGCTAAAAAAAGAAGGCAAAGATGTAACCCCCATTTTCCAGGAAATGAAAGAGCTTTCCGAACAGATTAAAGAAATGGATAAGGAGCTGTCCGACATTCAGGAAGAATTATCTGCAACTCTGCTGAAAATTCCCAATACTCCGGCAGACTGTGTGCCCGACGGTGATTCTGACGAAGACAACAAAGAAATCAGAAAATGGGGCACTCCCAGAGAATTTGATTTTGAATTCAAACCCCATTGGGATATTGGCGAAAATCTTGGCATTTTAGACTTTGAAAGAGGCTCTAAAATTACCGGCTCCCGTTTTACCGTGTACAAAGGGTTGGGTGCACGGCTGGAGCGTGCGATTATCAGCTTTTTCTTAGATACTCATACACAAAACGGATATACTGAAATTTTACCGCCTTATATGGTAAACCGTGCATCTATGACCGGAACCGGTCAGCTTCCCAAATTTGAAGAAGATGCTTTCTCCTTGAAAAACTGCGATTATTTTATGATTCCCACTGCGGAAGTTCCCGTTACCAATCTTCATCGGGATGAAATCCTGAAAAAAGAAGACCTGCCCATTAAATACTGTGCATATTCTGCATGTTTCCGTGCAGAAGCAGGCAGCGCGGGCAGAGACACCAGAGGCTTGATCCGTCAGCATCAGTTCAATAAAGTTGAGCTGGTAAAATTTGCAAATCCGGAAAACTCCTTTGAAGAGCTGGAATCTTTAACCAATGATGCAGAAAAACTGCTCCAGTTGTTAGGGCTTCCTTATCGCGTGGTGTTGCTTTGCTCCGGCGATTTGGGCTTCTCCTCTGCAATGACTTATGATTTGGAAGTATATCTTCCCAGTTATGGCCGTTATGTAGAAATTTCTTCCTGCTCCAACTTTGTGGACTATCAGGCAAGAAGAGCCAACATTAAATATCGTGAAGAATTAAACTCCAAACCCCGCTTGGTGCATACCTTAAACGGCTCCGGTTTAGCAGTTGGAAGAACCGTTGCTGCAATTTTGGAAAATTATCAGAATGAAGACGGCTCTGTAACCGTTCCCGAAGTGCTTCGTCCTTATATGGGAACCGATGTAATCCGCTAATTACAAAAAATATAAAAAGGGAGCATGCCCTTTCCGCACTGGAAAGTCTTCTCCCTTTTGATACCGAAATTTCTTCTTAGTTTGCTTGTCAATGGGTTTTGCAAAAATAAATGAAAATTATTTTTCAAATTATTATGTAAACCTAAAAATGGGAAAAACCTAATGATTTCGTGATGGTTTTTCCACACAAAATGAAAAATTATTCCACAGAAAATGTGGAAAAATACGAAAAATGAGGTGAAACAGCTTGTTTTCTACGGAATCTCTCTACCAAGAGGTAGTAGACATAATAAAAAATGAAATTTCTCCTGTGGCATTCAGCACCTGGTTTGCTTCTGTGGTGCCTCAGAAAATAGAAAACAACACATTATACTTAAAAGTTCCCATTGCATATACCAGGGATATGATTCAAAAGAAATATAAGGAGCTATTAAAAACGGCAGTGGTCACTGCATCCCAGGGAAATATTTCTGAATATGAATTTTTGGTGGAGGACCGTTCCAACGCGCCCTCTGTGTTAGACCAGTTTGCCAAAGATTTTAAGGACGAGTCTTCTTCCTTAAATAAAAAGTATACCTTCCAGAATTTTGTTATCGGCGAATCCAACCGTTTTGCCCATGCTGCAGCTATTGCAGTTGCAGAAAGCCCGGCAGAAAACTATAACCCGCTGTTTATTTATGGCGGTGTTGGTCTTGGAAAAACCCATTTGCTGCATGCAATCGGCAACCGTATCAAAGAAAATGACCCAGGAAAAAGAGTGTTGTATATTACTTCTGAAAGCTTTACCAATGAATTTATTGATTCCATTAAATCCGGTCAGAATAACACTTTCCGTGAAAAACTTCGTAACATTGACGTTTTGATGGTAGACGATATTCAATTTATCGGCGGTAAGGAAGGCACTCAGGAAGAGTTTTTCCATACCTTTAACCATCTTTATCATAATGATAAGCAGATTGTTCTTTCTTCAGACCGTCCTCCAAAGGATATCAGAACACTGGAAGAACGCTTAAGAACCCGTTTTGAAGCCGGTTTGATGTGTGACATCAATGCACCGGATTTAGAAACCAGAATTGCCATCTTAAAAAAGAAAACGGAAGAAGAAAACTTCCCCATTGATGATGAAATTATCCAGTTTATTGCATCCAAAATCAAATCCAATGTCAGAGAGCTGGAGGGCATTTTTACCCGTCTGGTTGCCATGACTAAATTATCCAAAAAAGAGATTACCAAAGAGCTTGCAGAGGATGTTATTAAAGTTATTATTGCAGACTCTAAAAAAGTAAAGCCCGGCATTGAAACCGTGATGGTAGAAACTGCAGGATACTTTAACATTGACCCCCAGCTTCTGAAATCTTCCTCCAAAAAGAAAGAAATTGTCAAAGCACGTCAGGTTGCCATGTTTTTAGCAAGAGAAGTGCTGGAAATGTCTCTTCCAAAAATCGGCGAAGAGTTTGGCGGAAGAGACCATTCCACCGTTATGTATTCCATTGAAAAAATTAAAGAAACCAGACAGACAGACGCGTATATTGACACCATTATTGAAGAAATAACAAGTCTTTTGGTGGATTAAAAGCCAACCGCTGTGATAGAAAAGAAGCGAAAAAAGACGAAAAAATTTTTTCTGCCTCTGTCACAAAAAAACACGTTTCCCATGTTATTTTAACGGATTTCTCCATCTTTTTTCTTTTGATAAAAGTTTACATACTATCTATAAAAAGAAGTTTTTGGAGTATTACACATTTTTTTGTGGGATTTGGGTGGATTCCACAAAGAATTCATGAGGAAAATAAATCAGTTATCAACAAGGGGAAAATTCACACATTATAAATTCTTCATTTTTTTACACAATCCCACAGGGAAATCGTGCTAAATTCGTGTGGACAAATTTTCTCACTCTATTCTATGTGGAAAAGCTTTCTTTTATTACACAAAAATTTCGTGGGCTTGTCCACACAAAAAATGTTGGAAAATAAAAGCTTTTCTACACATTTCAACATTTCCACACCCTCTAATACTATTACCGAATAAATATAAATATTTATTACATATATCTATTGAAAAATAATTTCTCAAACAGAGGATCATTTTTTTAGAGAGGACATTCATTATGAAATTTCAATGCTTAAAAGAAATTCTTTTAGAAAATTTATCAACTGTGTTAAAGGCAGTGTCTCCCAAAGCAACCGTTCCTCAGCTGGAAGGGGTATATATTGAAGCAGGAGAAGGGATGATTACCTTCATCGGTAATAATACTGAAATTGCCATTCAGGCAGTTTTTGAAGCAGATATTGAAAGAGAAGGCAACTGTGTATTAAACGCGAAAAATTTGTTTGATATGGTTCGCTTAATGCCGGAAGGCTATGTTGATATTTCTGTTTCGGAAGATTATACCACCGTGATTGAAAGCGGTTCTGCAAAGTATGAAATTATTGCGATGGATTCAGAACCTTTCCCACTTTTGGAAGATATGATCAGCGATTTTTCCATTAAACTTCCGGAAAATAAATTAAAAGAGCTCATTAAGAAAACCATCTTTTCCATCGGAACAGCCGACACCAAAATCACCTTTACCGGTGCTTTGTTTGAAGTGAAGGATGATTCCTTAACTGTAGTTACCTTAGATGGCTACCGTATGGCAGTGAGAAAAGAAGAAATCTATCCCACAGGGGAAGAACGCTCCTTTATTATTCCCGGAAAGAGCTTAAATGAGTTACTGAAAATCCTGTCTGATTCTGACAGCGAGCTGACCATTGAATTTGGCGGTAAAAAAGCGCTGATTAAGATTGATAACTATAAATTCTATACCAGATTGATTGACGGTGAATTTTTCAATTATCAGCAGATTATTCCCAAAAATGCAGAAATCAAAGTAAAAGCTACCACCCGTGATTTGACCAATGCGCTGGAACGTGCTTCTCTTTTGATTACGGCAGATAACAAAGCTCCCATCCGTATTAAGATGGAAGGAAATCAAATGATTTTACACACTGTGTCAAGAATCGGTCAGGCACAGGATACCGTTATGATTCAAAAAGATGGGGAAGATCTGGAAATCGGATTTAACCATAAATTTTTGCTGGATGCCTTGAAAGCATCAGAAACCGAAGAAATATTCTTAGATTTCAGCAATCATTTAAGCCCCTGCATTTTGCGTGGGGAAACTGATGAATTTATCTATATGGTGCTTCCGGTTCGTTTATAAGAAGGAATTATATTATGAAAAAAAGCTTTCGGGGAGAAATCAGCGTTGCCCCTGATAAATCCATATCTCACCGTGGGATTATGTTTGGCAGTATTGCAACAGGTGTTACAAAAATTGAAAATTTTTTAATGGGAGAGGACTGCCTTTCCACCATTGACTGTTTTCGGCGTCTGGGTGTTCGGATTGAACAGGAAAAAGACAGGATTACAGTGTTTGGAACGGGAACATTAAAACAACCGGATTCTTCCCTTTATACCGGAAATTCCGGCACAACCACCCGTCTTTTGTGCGGGCTTTTAGCCGGATATCCCATCAAAACAACGCTATTTGGAGATGATTCCTTAAACAAACGCCCTATGAAGCGTGTGATAGAACCTCTTTCTTTGATGGGAGCAGACATTCAGGCAAAGGACGGAAATTTCTGTCCTTTGGAAATTGATGGAAAAGAACGCTTACAAGCCATTTCCTATACACTTCCCGTAGCATCGGCACAGCTGAAATCTGCCTTGATTTTAGCCGGTCTTCATGGAGACGGAACAACTCTCTTAACAGAAAAAGAATGCTCCCGTAATCATACTGAAGTCATGCTTCGTTATATGGGTGCGGATATTGTTACCAAAGAGAAAGAAATCTACGTCAATCCTGTGGAGCGGTTGTCTCCCTTGGAGCTAAAGGTTCCCGGCGATATTTCTTCTGCGGCATTTTTTATTGTGGGTGCCCTTGTTACAAAGGGAAGCCAGCTTGTAATAAAAAATGTAGGGGTAAACCCCACAAGAACAGGCCTTTTAACCGTACTTCGCCAGATGGGCGGAAACATCAAAGAAGAAAATAAACGAATTGTTTCGGGCGAAGAAGTGTGCGATTTGGTTGTTTCTTCTTCCCAATTACACGGTGTTACTGTGGAGGGAGACATCATTCCCTCTTTGATTGATGAGATTCCCATTTTAGCAGTTGCCGCTTGCCACGCAGAGGGGAAAACCATGATTAAAGATGCCGGTGAGCTTCGGGTCAAAGAAACAGACCGAATTTTTGCCATTTGTGAAATGTTAAAAACGGCAGGCGTAGAATATGAAGAAGAAAAAGACGGCTTTTCGGTGGTTGGAACCGAGCATATCAAAGGCGGATGCTATGAATCCTTCAAAGACCACAGAATGGCGATGAGTGCAGCAATTCTTTCTTGTCTTTCCGAGGAAGAATTTATCATAAAAGACAGCGAATGTGTCAACATTTCCTTTCCTGAATTTTGGGAACTGATGGAAAAAGTGACAAAGTAACTTGTTTTCAGAAACTATAAAAAAGGAGCAGCAATACCAATATGAAAAAAACAGCATTGACCATTGAAGGCACCAACGATATTTTATTTGCAGAATGCAAATTCAAGCATCAGGTGGAAGAAAAAATCATGAAATGCTTTGAAGGCTACGGATATTTTCAGCTGGAGACTCCCTTAATGGAGTATGACAGTGTATTTTCCGAGGCAGAAGGCTTATACCGTTTGGTTGACAGAAACGGCGCTGTGGTATCGTTGCGTCCTGATATGACCATGCCCATTGCCAGAGTGGCAGCCACCAAGCTGTATGAAAAGCTTCCGGTAAGAGCATCTTACCTGGGCAATGTTTACCGTTTTTCCGACCCTACCAAAGGGGGCAGACAAAACGAATTTACCCAGGCAGGCATAGAGCTTCTGGGTGAAACAGGCACATTTTATGATGCAGAGGTCATTGCGCTGACTGTAAATGCACTTCTTGATGCAGGCGCTACCGATTTTATGGTAGAGCTGGGAAATGTAAATTTTGTGAGAGGGTTGTTATCGGAAAGTCATTTGTCGGAAGAGCTGCAGGAAGAAATTAACGATTTGATGATTAAAAAAGACATTCTTTCCATAGAAGAAGTGTTGGAAAATGTTCCTTTGAAAAACGAAATCAAACATATTATCTTAAAACTTCCCACCTTGTTCGGCGGCAAGGAAGTGCTGGAAGAAATGCTTCAGTCCACCTTGCCGGAGCAGTCAAAAAAGGCGCTCGTTGAATTGTCGCAGATTTATACGTATCTTTCTTATTACGGCTATGAGAACTATATCACCTTTGATTTGGGAATGAATAAAAATATGGATTACTACACCGGGATGATTTTCAAAATTTTCCACCAGGGTGTAGGGTTTCCGGTTGCCGGCGGCGGACGGTATGATAAGCTGATTTCCCGATTTGGAAAAGAGATTCCTGCAACCGGTTCTGCCATTTATGTGAACCGTTTGACCGACGGAATGAGCCACGCCATTTCCCACACTGCACCCAAGGCAGACCATGTGCTTTCGGGAGATGATGAGAAAACGATGATTGAAAAAGCAATGAAACTTAGAAAAGATGGAAAATCGGTCATTGTGAACGGCTAAGGGGGAAATTTTTATGGAATATATTACAGTTGCATTGGCAAAGGGACGTTTGGGAGAATATGCTGCAGGCATTTTCGGAAAAGCAGGCTACGATATTTCCTGTTTGGAAGACAAAGGCAGAAAGCTGATTTTTACCGACGAAGTGGGAAAAATCAAATATATTTTGGTAAAAGCAAGTGATGTTCCCTGTTATGTGGAATACGGTGCTGCTGACATCGGCATTGTCGGCAAGGATACCATTTTGGAAGAAGGCAGAAGCTTATATGAAGTGCTGAACTTAAATTTCGGCAAATGCAGAATGTGTGTTTGCGGGCCGGAAAGTGCAAGAGAAAAGCTTCAAAGCCGGGTTTCTTCTCTGAAGGTTGCCACCAAATATCCCAATATTGCAAGAAAATATTTCAGAGAAGTGAAAAACACTTCTCCCGATATTATTAAGTTAAACGGGTCCATTGAATTGGCACCCATTGTGGGGCTTTCCGATGTGATTGTAGATATTGTGGAATCGGGCAAAACTCTGGAAGAAAACGGTCTTGGTGTGCTGGAAGAGGTTTGCAGCTTGTCTGCAAGACTCATTGTGAACAAAGTCAGCATGAAAATGAAACATGCAATTTTACCTATGATTGAAAACTTAAAAGCAGTCATTGAATAAGAGGGAATCAAATGATAGCAATTATCGATTACGGTGCGGGAAATCTGTTTGGGGTTTCCAACGCCTTAAAACAGTTTAGTAAGGAAGTGTATATCACTTCCGACAAAGACACCATCCGCTCGGCAGACCATGTGATTTTGCCGGGTGTGGGAAGCTTTCGGGATGCAATGGATAGCATCAAACAGTCGGGGCTGATTGAAACCGTTTATGAAGTGATTGATAAAAAAACCCCATTTTTGGGGATTTGTGTGGGGCTTCAGATGTGTTTTGAGCATTCCGAAGAGGGCGATGCCACAGGGCTTGGAATTTTCAAAGGAAAAATCAAGAAATTTCCGGTGGATATCTGCAAAAAGGTGCCGCAAATCGGCTGGAACCGGATTACAACCAAGGAAAGTCCGCTGTTTTTAGAGTTACCCGACGATTATTTCTATTTTGTGCATAGTTATTATCTGGATGCGGCAGAAAAAGAGGAAGTCATCGCAACCTCACATTATGGCATTCCGTTTGATTGTGCCTATCAGAAAGAACATGTATTTTTAACTCAGTTTCACCCCGAAAAAAGCGGAAAAACAGGGCTGAAGCTTTTGGAAAACTTCCTCAAGGTGAAGTAACAGCCATTGGCTGAAACAACCATTTGCTCGCCCCCTTTTTGACGAGGGAGGTGGATTTTGCAAAGCAAAAGACGGAGGGAGAGAACAGCCACCGGCTGTCATTCCGAAAGGCAACGCCTTGAGGAATCTCTATGTAAGAGTTATTGCAAATTTCAAAAAAGAGATTCTTCGTCGCAGATGCTCCTCAGAATGACATAGAAAGCGTTACAGCACAACCAACATTAAAACAGCCAATGGCTAAAACCACCCGAAGGGTGTTATTCCGAGTGCCGAAGGCATCGAGGAATCTCAACGTAAGGTGATGACTGTTTCTACTGTCATTCCGAAAGGCAACGCCTTGAGGAATCTCATTGGCGCCCTTGTGTAAAGGGAGCTGGCAAGCCAAAGGCTTGACTGAGGGATTGTGGGTTAATAAAATCCTGCAAAAGAGATTCTTCACTGCAGGGCTTGCCCTTCCGTTCAGAATGACGGTAAAGTTAAGGAACAGCGAACGAATAACAAGGAGATTCTTCGTGGCAGATGCACCTCACAATGACAGGAGAAAAACTTTTCAAAGAGACAGCGTGTTAAAAAAATCAAAAGAAAGGAGGAAAATTGATGGAGAAAAAAATCGGATACCAATTTCAAAATCCAAAGCTTTTGCAAATTGCGTTAACCAGACGTTCCTACGCAGTAGAGCATAATCTGGAAGAATACAATCAACGGCTGGAGTTTTTGGGAGATTCGGTTTTGGGCTTAACAATCGCCGAGGAGCTTTACAAACTGCTTCCCGATGTAAAAGAAGGGGAGCTGACCAAATTAAAAGCTTCTGTAGTTTGTGAAAAATCCTTGGCTATTGTGGCAAATCGCTTAGAAATCCCACGTTATTTGCTGATTGGAAACGGAGAAAGGCTTCTTGGAATTGAAAAGCTGGATTCCACCACGTCAGACACTTTGGAGGCAATTTTCGGAGCTGTTTTTTTAGACAGCGATTTTCCTACGGCAAAAGAAGTGGTGCTTCGCCTGATGAAAGAAGCCGTGGCAGAAACGGTGAAAAACCGCAATGTTTTAGATTCCAAATCCAAGCTTCAGGAGCTGGTGCAAAAAGAATCCAAGGTGGATTTGGTGTATGAACTTGTAAAATCCGAAGGGCCTGACCACGATAAGCATTTTGTGTCACAAGTAACCCATTTAGGCAAGGTTTTGGGTGTGGGAGAAGGCAAAACCAAAAAGGATGCGGAAAAACAAGCTGCGCTGAAGGCCATTGAAACCTATTACCCAAACGAAGTATAAGAAAGGAACCAAAAAAAATGAAATACCATATTTCCGATACTATGAAAACCATGCAGGGCTCTGCCATTCGTGAAATGTTCAAAACCATGGCAAAACCGGGCATTATCTCTTTTGCGGGAGGAAACCCCTCTCCCTTGACCTTCCCTGTGGAAGAAATTAAAGAAATTGCACAGCGGGTGTTAACCGAAATGCCGTCTCTTTGCTTGCAATATGGCATTACCGAGGGCTACACTCCTTTAATTGAGCAGGTGGAAGCACGTCTTAAAAAACAGGGCATCTACCGTGAGGGAAATAACACCATCATCACCACCGGTGGCCAGCAGGGGCTTGACCTGGCGGTAAAAAGCATCGTAAATAAAGGGGACACCATCATTGTGGAAGAGCCCAGCTTTATCGGTGCGCTCAACGCCTTCCGTACCTACGGTGCCGTGCTGAAAGGCGTGCCTGTGGAAGAAGATGGCATGAATATGGAAAAGCTGGAAGAACTCTTAAAAACAGATGACAAAGTGAGAATCATCTATGTGATTCCCACCTTCCAGAACCCCACCGGCATCACCATGAGCTTGGAAAAAAGAAAAAAACTGCTCTCTCTGGCAGCAAAATATAATGTGGTGATTTTTGAAGATAATCCCTACGGTGAGCTTCGCTTCAAAGGGGAAAACGTGCCTACCTTAAAATCTATGGACGAAGAAAACTGTGTGATGTATTTTGGTTCCTTCTCCAAGATTCTGGCACCGGGTCTCCGTCTTGGTTTTACCCACGGAATCCCTGAAATTATGGAAAAAATGGTGGTTGCAAAACAGGTCAATGACGTACATACCAATCTTTTGACACAGGTCATCGCATCGGAATGGCTCAAAACCTGTGACATTGACACCCACATCCAGAAAGCAAGAGAGCTTTACGGACATCAGTGCGATTTGATGCTGTCTGAAATGGACAAACACTTCCCCAAAGAAGTGACCTACACCCGTCCGGAAGGCGGGCTGTTCATCTGGTGCACATTGCCCGAGGGTATGGATGCTGCAGGCATTGTGAAAAAAGGCGTGGAAAAAAATGTTGCCTTTGTGCCCGGCTCTAACTTTATGACCGATATGTCAAAGCCCTGCAACTGCTTCCGTTTGAATTATTCCACTATGACCGATGACAAGATTATCGAGGGCATCGGCATTTTGGCAGAGGTATTAAAAGAAAATCTGTAAGAGGTGAATGCAATGGAAACCAAAGAAATGAAAAAACGTATTTTTTCGGGCATTCAGCCCTCCGGACATATCACCATCGGGAACTACATCGGTGCTCTGAAAAACTGGGTAAAGCTTCAGGATGAGTACGACTGTGCTTACTGTGTGGTGGATATGCACGCCATCACCGTTCGGCAGACTCCTGCGGATTTGCGCAGACGCTGTCTGGACTTTTTAACCCAGTATATTGCTTGCGGACTGGACCCGGAAAAAAACATTATGTTTATGCAGTCTCACAATCCGGCACATGCAGAACTTGCCTGGATTTTGATGTGCAATTCCTATATGGGTGAGCTGTCCAGAATGACCCAGTTTAAGGATAAAACCAAAAACAAGCAAAATGAATCCATCGGAGCAGGTCTTTTTACCTATCCCGTTTTGATGGCGGCAGATATTTTGCTCTACGGAACCGATCTGGTGCCCGTTGGCATTGACCAGATGCAGCATTTGGAGCTGGCAAGAGACCTTGCCATCCGTTTCAACAATTATTATGGCGACACCTTCACCGTTCCAGAAGGCTACATTTCCAAAACCGGTGCAAAAATTATGAGTTTGCAGGAACCCACCAAAAAAATGTCCAAATCCGACGAAAACCCCAAGGCTTACATCACCATTACCGATGATCCCGACTCCATTGTGAAGAAAATCAAATCGGCTGTTACCGACAGCGACATGAAAATCTGCCGTGGAGAAGGAAAGGAAGGCATCGAAAACTTAATGAGCATTATGGGTGCCATCACCGGAAAATCCTTTGAAGAAATCGAAACCGAATATCAGGGCAAAAACTACGGCATTTTCAAAGCCGATGTGGCAGAATGCGTAGTGGAAGAGCTTCGTCCGGTGCGGGAAAAATATTTACAGCTGCAAAGCGACAAGGCATATCTGGAGCAGGTGTATAAAATGGGTGCCGAAAAGGCACGGCTTGCTTCCCGCAAGATTTTAAGAAAAGTTTATAAAAAAGTGGGCTTTATCGAACGGTAAGTGCCTTGGTACAGTAAAATGACCGGCACAAGCAAGCCATTGGCTTCCTCCCTCTAAAGAGGGAGCCGTAAAATTTCAAAAAGAAATAAAATAATAAAAGGAGTGTTTTTCTATGAACAAATATATCGGGCATCCCTCCCAGCTTGGCGGTGTGGAGGAAGTTGTATTGGCAAAAGGCAAAGGAAAAGGAATGAATCTTTTGCAGATTAAAAATACCAAAGGTATTGATTTGACTTTGGTATGTGACAGATGTATGGATATGTCCCGCCTGACTTACAAAGGTGTAAATTTAGGCTGGTTTTCTCCCGCGGGCTATGTTTCTCCCGCTCTTTATGACGATGCCAAAGGCAGAGGCTTTTTACAGAACTTTACTGCCGGCTTTTTAACAACCTGCGGTCTGACTGCAGTGGGCGGCTCCTGTATGGATGATGGCGAAAGCACCCCCATGCACGGTCTCATCAGCAATACCCCCTGTGAAGAATATCGCTACTGGGAAACCGAAGACGAAATCATTGTGGAAGCAGTGGTAAAAGAAGCATCATTGTTTGCTTGTCACACCGAAATGAAACGTACTTATAAGGTTTCCAAAACCGAAGATAAAATCACCTTGTCTGACACCATTACAAACATTGGCAACAAAACCGCACCCAGCATGGTGCTGTATCATTTCAACCTGGGCTATCCCCTGCTTTCCGAAGCGGCACAGCTGACCATTCCTGAAAATTCCAGCTTCCCCACTGCTGATGCGTTTAATGAAATGTATCCCAACAGAAAGGTGATGGAAAAACCTCAGGCAGGATTCTCTGAAGAATGCTATGTGTATGATGTAAAAGAAGAAAACAAAAAAGCAAAAATCGGTATCTATAACCCCGATTCCAAAGTTGGCTTTACCATGGCTTTTTCCAAGGAGTCACTCCCCTTCTTAACTGAATGGAAAATGATGGGCGAATATGAATATGTGCTTGGGTTGGAACCGGGTAACGCTTGGCCCTGTGGCAGAAAAACCATGCGGGAACGCGGCGAACTGAAATTCTTACAGCCCGGTGAATCCATCACCACTGAAATTGAGTTGGAATTTACCGACAAACCCATTTCTCTCTAATACGGCTTTGATAAAAGAATCCAGACCACAAAAAAGCAATGGGAATGAGAATATATTTATTTTTATAATGTGAAAATTGTTTGCAACAATTTTGGATTGAAATTGCTTTTTTGTTACGAACAAACTTCACCTCTCGGCGTACCTGTGTACGCCTTCGGGTAACCCCTGCGGGTTCAGTTTGTCCGTTCTGCATCCTTTTCTCTGCGCCGTCCGGCTGGATAAAATGAACGAGAACGCAAAAGGCATAGGATTATTCCTATGCCTTTTATTTTTATAAGGTGAAAATTTGTGTCCCACAAATTTTAGATTATAATGCCTTTTGCTATCCGCCAACCTTACCTCTCGGCGTAGCATTGCATGCAGCATTGTAGGGGTCGGCGTCCTCGACGACCCGCATATTTTCAATGCAGGCAAACGACTGGCACCGAAATTATTCACTCTTCATCATTCATTATTCATTTCCCTGCATGGCAAGCCATTTCGTTCAGAATGACAGACTGAGGACAGACTCATCAGAATGACAGAAAAATGGAATTTTCAAAATAACAAAAAAAACGCTGTTCTCAACTTGAGAACAGCGTTTTTTACTTATTTCAATATCGTAACCTCTGTGCCGTTATAGTCAACGGTAAAGGCTTCGCCGGGGAGAAGCTCGCCGGAAATATATTGGTCTGCAATTTTGTCTTCCACTTCCCGTTCAATCAGACGGCGTAAGGGACGGGCGCCGAATTTTTCGTCAAAGCCGTTTTCGATGAGGTATTCTACCAAGGAATCGGTAAAAGAAACATAGAGCTTCTTTCCTTCCAGATTCTTTTGGATGTCGGACAGCATAATAGAGGTGATTTTTTTGAGCTCCTCTTTTCCCAGAGGGTCAAACACCACAATACGGTCCACACGATTCAAAAATTCGGGACGGAAAAACTCACGCAGTGCTTTGTTAACCTTATCCTTTGCTTTGCCAGATTCTCCCTGGGAGAAGCCCAGCGATGCAGCTTTATAGTCACTGCCTGCATTGGTGGTCATCACGATGATGGCGTTGTAGAACCGCACGGTTTTGCCGTGGCTGTCGGTTAAGATGCCATCATCTAAAATCTGAAGCAGCAGATTGAACACATCGGGATGTGCTTTTTCAATTTCGTCAAACAGAATAATCGAATAGGGTTTTTTCCGGATTTTTTCGGTGAGCAGCCCTGCATCGTCATATCCAACATAGCCCGGAGGCGAACCGATAAGCTTTGCTACCGTGTGCTTTTCCATATATTCTGACATATCAAAGCGGATGATGCTTTCTTCACTGCCAAAGAGCTCGTATGCCAGAGTTTTTACCAGCTCGGTTTTACCCACACCGGTAGGTCCGGCAAAAATGAAGGAGGTGGGTTTACGTTTAGAGGAAAGCCCTGCTCTGCCTCTGCGCACCGCAGCGGCAACAGCTTTCACACCATCCTCCTGACCGGCAATTCGTTTTGCGATTTTTTCTTCTAAATGAATGAGATTTTTCGCTTCAATGCCGGTAATATTTTTTACGGGGATGCGGGTAATATTTTCAATTACCGTTGCAATGTCTTCGGTAGAAACAGCACGGAAGGCAGATTTCTGCAATACCGCAATCTGTTCTCGCAGCTGGCATTCCTGGATTTTATAGTCTGCCGCTTTCTGATAATCGTCAATGGAATCGCTTTCCACCGATGCTTCCTTCAAAGCGACAATCTTTTCCAGCTCTTTGTTCAATTCATCCAGCTTAATTAAGGTATCGTTAGCTACATTTTTCACCGCACCGCTTTCATCCAGCAGGTCGATTGCTTTATCGGGAAGCTTGCGGTCAAAGATATAACGGTCTGCCATAACAGCAGCAGTTTCAATGGCTTCGTCGGAATAGGTTACCTTATGATAATCTTCATAATAGCCTTTGATTCCTTTTAAGATTTCGATGGTTTCGTAGATGTCGGGTTCTTCCACCATAACCGTTGCAAAACGGCGTTCCAATGCAGAATCCTTTTCAATATGCTTGCGGTATTCCTCCGGTGTGGTTGCACCAATCATCCGAAGAGACCCTTTTGCAAGGTAGGGTTTTAAGATGTTTGCGGCATTCATTGCGCCGTTGGCATCTCCTGCCGCCACAATATTGTGAATTTCGTCAATGACTAAAATCACGTTTTTGCGCTCGATGGCATCGTTGATGACTGCTTTTAAGCGCTGTTCAAACTGACCGCGGAATTGGGTTCCTGCAAGCATACCGGCAAAATCTACCAGAAAAATCTGTGCATCCAGAAGCTTGTGTGGCACTTCTTTATTCACGATTTTTAAGGCAAGACCTTCCGCAATGGCGGTTTTCCCAACACCGGGTTCCCCCAACAGAACGGGATTATTCTTGGTGCGGCGGTTTAAGATGTGAATGACACGGTTAATTTCGGTTTCTCTGCCGATGACTGCATCAATTTCTCCCATTCTTGCTTTGTCGTTTAAGTTGGTGCCGTAGGATTCCAAGGGTGATTTTTTCTTATTCTTTTTCTTTTTGTCTTTTTCCTTGATGCCGATGTCTTCAGGACGGATTTCTTCTCCCGTGGGGCCGAATTCCATTCCCTCCGGTGTTTCACCGGGGAACATCATCATATTGTCTCCAAACATGGAGCCATCCTCCATCATTTCGGAGAACTGCTCGTTCATATTGGCAAAATCTTCTTCGTTAATGCCAAACTGACTGAGCAGCTTATCAAAGGGTTTAATCCCCATTTCTTTGGCGCAGTTGAAGCATAATCCTTCAGAAATTTCTTTCCCATGCTCCATCTTGGTTACAAAAACCACCGCCATATTTTTTTTACATTTTGAGCATAATACCATGAATAAAGCCTCTTTTTAATTAGTCTTCCATTTCTTCTTCTCTGCGAAGAAGTTCTTTGAAGGCAGCTTCTTCTTCGGAAGCATCTTCAATTTCGATAAATGCGTTGCCATCTTCGGTTACTTTTAGCATAACCACGTCTACTTCTTCGGGTTCTTCACCGGTTAATACAGGAGTGAAGGCACCGTAGATACCGTCCTTAAATTCAAACAAGTCAATCAGCTCATAGTCTTCGGGATTGCCGTCTTCATCATATAAGGTTACGATTTGTTCAATGGTTTCTTCGCCTTCTTCGCCGGGAGCCAGAATGATGTCTTCTCTTTCTTCCTGAGGGGTAGTTACTTTATTTTCTTCCATATTTTTATATTCTCCTTTTCTATTTTATAAAACTTTATCAGCATTATTGTATGCTGTTTTTTCCAAAATCATTATGGATGTGTGTCCATATAGCCCTGCAGAATGATGGCGGCGGAAAGCATATCCTTTTTGCCTTCTTTTTTGCGCACATTCATATCAATCAGCGCACGCTGTGCCACCACTGTGGTGAGCCGTTCATCAAAAAAATCAAAGGAAAGGTCGGGAAATTCCTCTTTCATTTTTTCAGCAAAGAGACGGGTTTTCTCCACGCGATCCCCTTCGGAGCCATTCATATTACGGGGAAGCCCCAACACTACCCGTTTCACATCATATTGGGTGAGATATCCTCTAATCTGACGGATGGCATCCCGGTCACCGTTTACGGTGATGTAGCCCACGGGTTGAGCGGTGATTCCCAATAAATCCGAAACGGCCAGACCGATTCGGCGGTCACCATAATCAATGGCTAAGGTTCTCGGATACATAGTTCCTCCCTGTTTTTTAGTATACTTGCTGTTTGTGTTTTTTCTGTGACAGCCATTGGCTGTTTTAATGTTGGTTGTGCTGTAACGCTTCCTATGTCATTCTGAGGAGTGTAAGCGACGAAGAATCTCAATCAATCTTTAATTCTTTCCACTCGGGATTCATTTCTTCGATTAAAGCATCCTTTTTACTACGACGCCAACCTTTAATTTTCTTTTCAAATGCAATAGCTTCATTAATGTTTGAGGTGTAAGCATAATACACAAGCTTATCAACATTATAGGTACTGGTAAATCCCGGTATTAACTTATTTTTATGTTCATATAACCGTCGACGTAAATCGTTTGTTACTCCTGTATACAAGACTTTATTTGATTTATTCGTAAGAATGTAAACATAATACATATTTCTAATATCCTGTGTTGAGATTCCTCAAGGCAATGCCTTTCGGAATGACACCCTTCGGGTGTTCTAACCTTCGGGTGGTTTTAGCCATTGGCTGTTTTATACTTCGTAGTCGCAAACGGCACGGTTTTCTGCCACAGCGCCGATATAGCCCTTGCAGGCAACATGCTTGGGATGGTCCTGATAGAATGCCAGGCTGTCCCAATCGGGAAATTCGGAATATAAGCAAATGTCATAAGCGCCGGCTTTCTGATTTTTGTTGATGCCGACCTCTGCATGAAGCAAACCGGGAATTTCACCGTTTAAGGCTTCCAGCATTTCTTTGATGCGAAGCATAATTTGTTCTTTGGTTTCGCCGTTTACTTCGGGCTTAATATTCCAGAATACAATGTGTTTGATCATCATTTTTCTCTCCATTTACGTGGGTTATTGTTTTACTTTATTGCAATCCAAATCGGGGGAATAGGTATCCACCATTTCGGAAACTGCCTGTTTTACTGCATCGGGATCGGTATCCCAAAGGACATTTTTCAGCTGCTGTAGCTGTTGTTTTAAGTCTTCATACTGGCATCCCAAGGGTTGTCCGATAAAAATTTTATTGTGAGAGGTGTTGGTTAACCCTTCCTCTGCCATCAGAAGCTCTTCATACAATTTTTCCCCGGGACGAAGACCTGTTACTTTGATGTCAATATCCTGATTGGGAATATATCCGGAAAGGCGAATCAGCTTTTCTGCCAAATCGTAAATTTTTACCGGACGGCCCATATCCAGCACAAAAATTTCGCCGCCGGTGGCAAAGCTTGCTGCCTGAAGCACCAGCTGTGCCGCTTCGGGAATGGTCATAAAATAGCGGGTGATGTCTTTATGAGTAACTGTCACAGGGCCGCCGTACTGAATCTGGCGTTTGAACAGCGGAATGACAGAACCGTTGGAGCCAAGCACATTCCCAAACCGTACAGCAACAAAATCGGTGTCGGACACGGTTTGAATTGCCTGGGTAATCATTTCGCAGATACGTTTGGTGGCACCCATAATATTGGTGGGGTTCACCGCCTTGTCAGTAGAAATCAGCACAAATTTTTCGACTTTATATTTATCTGCCGCATGGGCAACATTCCAGGTGCCGAATACATTATTTTTGATGGCTTCCTGAGGGCTTTTTTCCATCAGCGGAACGTGCTTATGAGCAGCTGCATGGAACACCAGATTGGGTCGGTACAGGGCAAACAGCTCGTCCAGACGTTTTTCGTCTCTCACAGAAGCAATAATGGTATCCAAAGACAGCTCGGGATACTGATACCGAAGTTCCTGCTGCAAATCGTAGGCATTATTTTCGTAGCAGTCCACCACGATGAGCTTTTTGGGGCTGTATTTTGCAATCTGCCGGCACAGTTCCGATCCGATGGAGCCGCCACCGCCGGTTACCATAACGGTTTTTCCGGCAATCTGATTGTTCAGACTGGTATTATCCAGATGAATGGGGTCCCGCTCCAGCAAGTCCTCAATTTCCACGTCACGAATTGCTTTGGACGAAAGCTTTCCGTTTTGGGTGATGGACTGCTCAATGCCGGGCATCAATTTGACCTTACAGTTTGTTTCGGAACAGATGGTAATGAGCTTTTGCAGCTCCTTCTGGTCGGCAGAAGGAATGGCAATGACAATCACCTCAACCTGATATTTTTCGCAGATTTCCAAAATATTTTTGCGGTTGCCCAGAACCTTATAGTTCCCGATGTAACGGCCTTGCTTTTCCGGGTTATCGTCAATGATCCCCACAATGTGATAGGAGCTGGTATGACCTCGTTCAATATCGTCCAACAGTAGCTTTGCTGCACTGCCGCCGCCAATTAAAAGGGTACGTTCTCCTGCATTTTTTTTGTAAGGAAGGTCGGTAACCGAAAGAATAACTCTTGCTGCAATTCTGGTGCAGACAATCAGCACCGCACTGACAGCACCGGAGAATAAAATCAGTTTTACGGTGAGAAAGGGAGTGGGGAAAATCAGCTTCAGAATCAGAAGCGCGAATATTGCGACACAGCATAAAAAAATGGTTTTTGCATAATCCTTGATGCTGCTGTATTTCCAGAGGTTGTTGTAGCCTCCTGCCAACAGCAGGCAGAACACGGTAAACACACTGCCAACGGCAACGGTGTTTTGCGCCATTTCCATAAACTCTTTGGGAATGCCGTTATCGCAGCGCAACAGCAACGTAAACAAATATGCCAGAATAATGCACAGAATGTCAACAGGAATAAAGGCGTATCGTTTGTATTTTTTCAGGAAGCCCATGGGATGTTTCCTCCTCAAATGAAACGTAATCAGTCCAAAATCTGTAGTAAATTACGATATAGAGCTTTGCTTGATAATTTGATTATTATATCATACTATAAAATAAGAAAAAAGTCAAGTCTAAACCGACATAGATTCCAAACGAATTTGAAAATCGGGAAAATCCATAGAAAACTTCTTGAAAAAACAGCAAATCGGTTGACATTAACAAAATTTCGTGATACAATTACAAAGAGATTCTATTTTTAGAAGCAAACAAAACAAATCAACTGATTTTTAGAAAGGAACGGTTGTATGGAACGGAATTTTACCATAAATGACATTATCACAATCATTTTGAAGCGCCTGTGGTTAATTGTTGTATTGGCTTTGGTGGGAGGGCTGGTAGCCTTTACTTACTCGCAGTATATGCTTCCCAAAAAATATACGTCAAAAATCACCTTATATGTGTATAACGATAAATCGGGGCAAGTAAATCAAATGCTCAACAGCAGTGATTTTGCCTTGTCTGCCCGTTTGGTAGATACCTACATGGTTATCTTAAAAAGCGATTCGGTTTTGGAAACAGTTTCCTCTAAAATCAGCAAGCTTGGCTTGAATTATAAGGTTTCGGAAATCCGCTCCATGATCAGTGCAGAGGTTGTGGACGAGACCGAGGTATTTGAAGTGAAAATTTCTGCAGGCAATCCGGAGGATGCCAAAATTATAGCCGACGCTATCGAACAGGTGGCACCGGCAGAAATTATCCGTGTGGTACGTGCCGGTGCAGTAGAAACAGTAGACAAAGCAACACTGCCCACCAAGCACAGCTCCCCCAACATTCCCCAGAACACCATTATCGGGATTGTTATCGGAATTGTTTTGGCGTGCGTCATGGCATTCCTTTTTGAGTTGATGAATACTTCTATCAAAAGCAAGGAAGAGCTTGCCGAACAGTACAAGCTTCCTGTTTTAACAGTAATTCCCAACTTGTATGGCGACGACAAGCCGCACCGCGGCTATTACTACAGCCGTAAGCACTACAGCTACGATTACGGTTATGGCTACGGTTATGGCTACGGTTATGGTTATGAATCTCAACCGGAAGATCCGAAAGGAGGAGAACAGGTATGAAAAAGCTGAATAACCAAACCATTGGAACGATGATTCGTTCCCGCAAAAAAGAGAAGACAAACCGTCCCACCCGTTCCACACACTTAATTGACGATAAATCTAATTTTAATATTCGTGAGGCTTATAAAATCGGCAGAACCAATATCCGTTTTGCTCTTCCTGATGAACCCAGCAGCACTATTATTGTTACCAGCTCCTGGCCTATGGAGGGAAAAACCACCAATTGTGTCAATCTGGCAATCACCTTCTCTCAGACCGGTGCAAAAACCTTGCTCATTGACTGCGACTTACGTAAGCCCAGAATCGGTAAAATTTTTAATATTCCGTCTAAGATGGGGCTTTCCAATGCCTTGCGTAACTTCTGTACGGTGGAGGAAGCCATTCATCCTACCCAGTATGACAATTTGTATGTAATGCCATCCGGTCACATTCCGCCCAATCCGGCAGAGCTGATGTCTTCCAAGGAAATGGAAGATATGCTCAATGAGCTGAAAAAAGAATACCGCTATATTCTGATTGATACTCCCCCGGTAAATCTTTTGGCAGATGCACTTCTTTTGGCAAGTCATGCCTCCGGAACGGTCATGGTTGCCCGTCAGGGAGTAACCGACCATAAATCCATGCAGGAAGCATTGGATAAGCTGAACTTTTCCGGTGCCAAAGTGTTGGGCTTCGTGTTAAACGATGCGTCTGAGGAAGGCAACTCCTACTACCGTTACAATGGCGGTCACGGCAGATACAATTACTATAAACGCCAGTACTACGGCAGAAAAAGCTCTTACGATTACAGTGCCTCCACGAAACAGAGCCGTCAAACTGAAAAAGCGGAATTGCTCAAGAAAATCCGCCAGAATGCAGGCTCCTCTGCCGGACAAAAAATGGATGTCAAGAAAAAGAAATAACACCCCGCCGGCCTTTCATATTACACAGAGAAAGCAGGTGATTCCATGCTGAAATATGTTGATGTTCATTCCCACATTCTGCACCGTTTTGATGACGGTCCGGAGCATTTGGAAACCTCCTTGAAAATATTGGAGGAGCAATATCGGCAGCATGTTGAAACCGTTATCGTTACCCCTCATTTCAAAGATTTTGAACACACCGATATCGACAGCTTTATTGAACGCCGTGCCCGTCGGGTAGCAGAAATTAAAGCTGCCGCAAAGGAACAGGGCATCCAAATTCCCGACATTCGTATGGGTGCGGAAGTATTTATGGCGTGCAACCTGTCCGAAGTAGAAGGCATCGAAAAGCTTGCCATTGAGGGCACACGTTATATCCTGATTGAAATGCCCTACACCGCATGGAACGACTGGATGTTCGATTCGCTGTATGCGTTAATGGCGCAAACCAATCTCATTCCCATCATTGCGCACATCGAACGCTACGGCAGTGTAGACCGCAAGAAAATTGAAAAGCTTGCCTCCATGGATGTGTATTTTCAAATCAATGCAGATTCATTAAGCGAGCGCGGCTATAAGCAGGTCGCATTCAAAATGATTCGCCAAAATCTGATTCAGTTCATCGGCTCCGATGTGCACAATCTTGCAAGCCGTCCTGCCAAGCTGGAGGAAGGCTATCGCATATTGACCAAGAAAATTTCGGGCGAATTTGCCCATTACTTAAATGTCAACGGTCATCTTCTGTTAGACGACCAGTATGTTGAAAAATATTCGGGCAGCTATCATATGATGGCACCAAAGAAACTGTTTTCCCGCCTGTTTGGTTAAACTACAGCAGAAAAGAGGAATTTTTTATGAAATTAAAAGAAGGCTTTATGCTCAAAGAAGTAGCAGGCAGCTACATTGTGATTCCCGTTGGTCAGGTGGATTTCACCGCAATGATTACCGTAAACGAAACGGGTGCCTTTTTGTGGGAGCAGCTGATGGATGGCTCTACTGTGGAAGAGCTCTGCGCCAATATGGTGCGGGAATATGCCATTGATGAGCAAACTGCAAAAAGAGATATCGAAGCATTTATTCAAATTCTTTCCGACAACAGTCTTTTGGAAGAGTAACCCGCTATGGAACAAAAGAAAAAAATTGCTGACGTATCCGTTATGGGAAAATTAGCAGAAGAAGCCTTGCTTCGCGGAGACAACGTGCGGCTGATTGTAACGGGGAACAGTATGTATCCCCTTTTTCATACCAAGCGGGATACGGTTCTTCTTGCACCGGCAGCGGATGTGAAAAAATATGATATCACCTTTCATAAGCGGTCGGATGGCAGATACATTTTACACCGTGTCATCGGCATTCAGAAAGACGGCACCTATCTCATTGCCGGCGACAACGAATTAAAGCCGGAGCCGCCTGTTAAAAGAGAGCAGATTCTGGGTGTGGTCACCGAGTTTACCCGTTGGGGAAAGCTATGCCGTCCCAAAGGCATCCGCTACTTTCTCTATGTGAGACTCTGGCATCTTCTGATGCCGTTTCGATGGAAAATTGTAAATTTCCGTTTACGCAAATACCGTAAACGCTTTGGAGAGACGAACCATGAAAAATCAGAGTCAAATTAAATGGCTGTTAAAACGCACCGGCACCAAAATGTATGGAAAGCTTTTGTTTCTCACCTTGCTGGGTGTCGTAATGTCTTACCTTGGCGTGCGGTTTGCCATTGTGTCCAAAGATGTGCTGGACATTGCCTCCGGTGCCCGGGGCGGAAGCCTTATGGGGCAGATTATCCGTCTGGCAGTGATGCTGGTGCTTCTGTTGGGAAGTCAAGTTGTATATTCGTTGTCCAACGCCAGAATCAGTGGGAAATATGCCATAGAGCTGAAGGAACACGTGTTTCGTGTCTGCCTGGGGCGCGATTGGCAGGAAATCAGCAAAATTCATTCCGGCGAGCTGATTAACCGCATCCATTCCGACGTGAATGTAATTGTCACCGGTGTGATGCTGTTGGTTCCTAATCTGGTGTCCCTCATTTTTCGCATTGTGTTGAGCTTTGTGGAGCTGTTTCGTCTGGATTGGCTGTTTGCTGTGGCGTGTCTTGTGCTGTCCCCTTTCATTTTAATCAGCGCAAGAATTTATTCCTCCAAAATGAAATCACTCCATAAAAAATGTATGGAGACCGATGGCAAAACCAAATCCTTTATGCAGGAAATTCTCCAGAATCTTCTGGTCATCAAAGCCTACCGCAACGAAGATGCAGTGGTAGAGCATGCACGGGAATTTCAGTTTTTGCATTTCAAATTCACCTTAAAACGAAATCACATCAGTATTCTGATGAACATATTATTTTACCTGGCGCTTACCGCAAGCTATTACATTGCCTTAAGCTACTGCGCATGGAAGCTTTCTCTGGGGCTGATGACCTTCGGTACCCTGATGGCGATCTTGCAGCTTTTGAACCAGGTGCAAACTCCCTTCAAAGATTTATCTGCAGTAATTCCGCAATATTTTTCCACCATTGCTTCTGCAGAACGTCTGGAAGAGTTGGAAAAACTGCCTGAGGATGAACGGGCTGCCCTCATTTCCGAAAAAACGCCTTTGGTGGAAATTCGGGATATGAGCTTTTCCTATGGCGATGAAGAAATTTTTTCCCATACCGACTTCACGATGCAGCAAGGGGAATTTATTGCCATCTCCGGCATTTCCGGTATCGGAAAGTCCACGCTTCTGAAGCTTGTTATGGGTATTTTGAAGCCAACCGACGGCACTGTTTTGTGTCGTTGCGAAATTGCTTATGTTCCCCAGGGGAACATGATTCTTTCCGGCACCATTCGGGAAAATATCGCATTTTATCGCAGCGTTGATGAGGAAAAAATCATCCGCAGTGCAAAGGTTGCCGAAATTTATGATTTCATTCAAACCCTGCCCGACGGATTTGATACTGTATTAGGGGAAAAAGGGTTGGGCTTGTCCGAAGGACAGGTGCAGCGTCTTGCTATTGCTAGAGCTGTGTATCTGGATGCGCCCCTCTTGTTGCTGGACGAATGCACCTCTGCATTGGACGAAGCGACTGAAGCTAAAGTGCTTCGTAACTTCAAAGATTTGAAAGACAAATCCTTGATTATCATTTCTCATAAACAAGCAGCATTCGATGTGGCAGACAAAAAAATTGCAGTAGTTGAGCGAAAGATCGTAGAGAAATAACACCCAAAGGTTAGAACAGCCAATGGCTGTCATTCCTCTCATTGTAGGGGTCGGCGTCCTCGACGACCCGCCCGGTTCTATGGCAGGCAAACGCCTGCCACCCAAATGATTCATCATTCATGATTCATTTCACAAAACTTCGCCCCATGTTCATATATAATTGTATATAAATATGCAGTCGTTTTTGTATTGTGCGCAAAAATCCGTAAAATTTGCCAATTTTCAAACGGAAAATTTGCTGTTGAAAAAGAAACCCACAGATTTTGTGGAATTTTTTTGTGGAAATAGCAAAAGAGAACAAGAAATGCACAAAACTTTATACATTTTGCACAAAATTGTACTCTTCATTTTTACAAAAAAATTTCATTTTTTTTGCAAAAGGGGTTTACAAAAAATGAATGCTGTGCTATAATGACCATAGTAAAATCGCTAATTGTCTCGGGACGAAGGAGGGTAAGCCAATGGTTAAAAAAGTGTTTGCATTGCTTGCTGCTTTGGTTGTTTTTATGACGATGAGCGCTTTTGCTGCGGATACAGCAGTGCAGTCGGAAGAAGAACATCCCGACATTGTGCAGCGCAAAAAAGACGTCATTATTATGCAAATTGATAATTATGGCGCAATTTCCAACGGTTCATTGACCTGGATCGATTTGGAAAATAAAAATGTAATTCCGTATATTAAAGATAGCAGAACAATGGTTCCCCTTCGCTTTTTAGCAGAAGAAATGGGTGCAACCGTTGGTTATGACGAACAGACAAGAGGCATCACCATTACTTTGGGTGCCACCGTGATGGAGCTTTGGGTTGATAAATCCGAGTATTACATCAACGGCGAAGCATTTGTAATGGATTGCGCGACAGAAATTTTAGAGGGCAGAACGTTCGTTCCTGTCCGTTTTGTGTCTGAATCGTTAGGAAAATCAGTAAAATGGCTGGATGCAGAACGCATGGTGGTTGTTACCCCCGTGTCTGCTCCCTGGAATGAAAGCGGTGCTGTAGAACAGGCTGTTATGGCAGAGGTTCGCTTGGCGCTGTCTCCCATCGGCAGAAACAGTATCCGGTAAGATATTTGAACAAACTTTAGAAAAGAAAGAGGATTGAGTCCAATGGCAAAGAAACTGTTAGCAATGATGTTGGTGCTGGTTATGGCATGCTCCTTTGTGGCATTCGCTGAAGAAGCAGTAGGCGACGGAACCACTACCGAAACTCAGGGAGATGTAATGCTCATTTCCGCAGCACCGGTAGATACTACCCCCAGAGTTGTGTTGGAAGCAACCGAACCCGATGCAGACGGATATTTCACTTTAGATATCACTCTTTATAACGCTACATACAAAGGTATTGTTTCTGCGATTTCTTATGACACAGCAGTTGTTACTCCTGTCAATAAAGAAACCAAAGAAGCTACCACCGAATTGTTGGAAGCGTTAAGCTGTCCCATCGTAGCAAAAGATTTGGAAACCGGCGCAGAAATTGCTGATTGGCAGTCTTTCAAAGGCTCTAAAATGAAAGACGGTCTGATTGCAATTTTGGCTGTTACTAATACCAAAGTAAAAATTCCTAACTCCATTGTGAGTGATAAATTCCAGGCTTTGGCTGATGAAAACGGTTTAGCAGTTGCACAGATTTCTATGAAAAAATTATCTGATGCTCCTATTGAGTTCAAATTAGCAGAAAATAATATGGTGTACGGCGGGATGATGGTAATCAACTCCTATGGTATGCAGGATTGTACTGTAGAGTTTAAGTATCCCGATGGTAAAACCAACTCTGTTGATGTAAAAGGTACGAACGATACTTTATCTTCTGATAAAACTGCAGGCAACGATATGGTTACCCGTAAACAGTTAAGAGCAGAAAACGTGGTATTTTTGCAGATTGACAACTACGGCACCGTTGCAAACGGCACCTTAAAATGGGTAGACAAGACCAATAAAGGTGTAAAACCCTATATCAAAAACAACAGAACTATGGTTCCTCTCCGCTACATTGCAGAAGAATTAAAATGTAAAGTAGACTATGTGGAAGAAACCAGAGAAATTTTAATCGAAAATGGTAAAACCAAACTGGTATTCCAGATTGATTCTTTATCTTACACCAATGACGGACTGAAAAAAACCATGGATGTTGCTCCCGAAATCGTAGAAAGCAGAACCTTTGTTCCGCTTCGTGCAGTGTCCGAAGCATTAAACTGTGACGTTCAGTGGTTAGAAGCACAGAGAATGGTTATCGTTTCTCCTGCAAACTATCCCTGGAACAAAGACAATGATGTTGAAAAACAGTTAATGTCTGAAATTATGCTGATGCTCACCTTGCGTGATTACGCATACGCAAGCCAGGCACAGTAATACTTCAATTACTTAATAACCTCAACGGCTAAAACCGCCCGAAGGGTGTCATTCCGAAAGGCATCGCCTTGAGGAATCTCATTGCTTCCCTTGCCGAAAGGGAGGGGATCGCTTGTGTGGAGGGAGATCGTTCTCTCCGCAATCTTAACATCGTATAAAAAAAAATAATATAAACGGGATTTTCCTCCCGGAAAAAGAAAAGGAGAAAAATTATGAAAAGACTCATTGCGTTCCTCGCAGCTATCGCTGTTCTGATGAGCATGTCTCTGACTTCTTTCGCTGCATTTACTGATGCAATCGAACTGAACACAGACGGCACAACTTACACCGCAGCTTTATCTGACGAAGCAGCTACCGCAAATACTGGTAAGCAGACCACCATCGTTGCTTACAAAGGCGACACTATCGATGTTGGATCTATCCAGTATATCGACCAGGCGGCAGCAACCAGCTTTACTTTCCAGTTAAAAGATGAATTAACTGAAAATGTTAAAGTTGTAATGGGTGGCGAAGCCATCGACAAACAAGAAGTTGGTACTATCTTCTATGGTACTCAGGAAGAAACTACCTACACCGTAAGTGGTTCTGTTAACAATTTCGTAGAAGGCGAATACTACGATATGTTAGTTTCAGAAGGCATTGTTGCTGAAGAAGATTTAGATGCTTACAAAGCAGCATATGGCACTACCGCTTATTTAACCACCGTAGATGCAGCTTTAGAATTTGCTGGAAACTATGGTGACGAACTCATCATTGATGCAATTGATGCTGTTGAAATCGTTGACGGTACCTATGCATTCGAAGATTTAGCAGCTGGTGAATATGCAGTTGTTATTACCAGAAATGCTGCATTACCCTACATGGAATATGCAACTGTTGAAGACGGCGACGTTGAATTGGATGCAGTTGATATGCTGTTCGGTGATGTAATTGGTGCAAAAGACTACTTCGTTGACGGTGGTGACACCATTCTGTGGTTAGAAGCAAACGGTTTAGATATCACTGAAGGTGCAGAAGTTGCAACTTTGGATATCGCTCATGACTTCTTCGTTGACGGCGGTGACATTATTTTAGTATTAGAAAATAATGGTCTGTCTGTTTACGATTACGGTACTGACTTCATTCTGAACAATCTGTAAGATTTAGTTTAATTATAATTTTGAAAGGAATTTGATTACAATGAAAAAAGTATTTTCACTCTTATTAGTAGTGGCTATGCTGGTTTCTATGTCTGTAGTTGCATCTGCTGCTCCTGCTAACGCTGCTGGCGGTATGCACACTGTACTGACTGAAAGCGAAACCGACATTACTGTTGATATCTACGTTTCTAACGTAGTAGGTTGCTCTGGTTTTACCTCTTTAGCATTAGTTGATGGTTTAACCTATGTTGATGGTTCTGCAGTTTTAGGCGATTTATTCGCTGCTGGTAAACTGACTGTTACCACTTCTAAAGCTGGTCAGATCAAAATGACTCATACTCATACTGACTTAGCAAATGTATTTGACAATGCTGGTACTGTTTTAGCAATGTCTTACAAAGTAACCAAAGATGATCCTACTGCTACCTTAACTGAAGATAACTTCAAAATGGGTACTACCGCTTTGACCGTTTCTAAAGTTGTAACCAAAACTGGCGGTACTGTAGCTGGTATTGCTGCTGGTAACAACTTTACCTCTGCTAAACAGCCCGCATACTTCACCGTTGAAGTTATTCCCTTCGTTCCTGAAGAAGAACCCGACTTTGGTGCTTCTGCTGAAGGTACTACCATTACCTGTTTCGGTAAAGTAGCTGCTACTGCTACCAACTACGGTGTAGTATTCACTAAAGAATCTACCGTTGAAGGCGCAAGAGCTCAGAAATACTATGGTGCAATGCCTGGTGATACCGTTAAAGATTACAATGGTTCTACTACCTTCACCTTCGGTGATTGGGATGGTTCCTTCGAAATCATTTTAGAAGGCGTTCACGCTGGTGAAAAAGAATTAGACTTCTTCGTTGACGATACCGTTATCGCTGACACCAACTTCACCGTAAATGTACAATAATTTTATAGGAGGATGTATTGAAATGAAAAATTATGTTTGCCCTTCTGTTGAAATTATTTCCTTACAGGCTAATGAAGCAATCGCTTATGAAAATCCGTTAGAAACCGCAGTTGTAACTACCGCTGGTGGCAAAATCACCACTACTTACAACATGGCTCTGTTAGACGAAGGTTCTCAGATCTAATTGCCTGTTAGTTAAATTTAATAACAGAAATAAAAAAGTGCAGGACACAACATGTCCTGCACTTTTTTCATTCCCTCGGCTTGATAAAATCACCGAGACCGCAACAAGCATACCCTTCTCATGCCTTCCCCTTGAGGGGAAGGGGGGTATGTTATCATTTGAAGTGCAACACTAAATAAAAATAGACAACATAGCAATTTTTGTGTAAAATGAATTTGCTACAAAACAATTAACACAAAGGAGATTGCTATGTCGTCATATATTCATTTTACACATGATGAACGGA
>JAFUIN010000018.1 GCA_017468465.1 Clostridia bacterium | reverse complement strand
GATATAACCTATCAGACCTTTGGTTTGCTCCGTTTTTGAATTATGAAAGAAATTCTCCGGCCTGGTATGATAAAAATTAAACTTGTACATTTTCGTGTTCCACTCCTTCCGCCAATTTCTTATATACTGCATCATCTCTTAACTCACGATGTAACATGTCAAGCACGATACTGACAATTGCATCGGCCTTATACTTGACATCATTATTCTCATACGGCTCTTTTCTAACTGCATCTCCAAGTAAATCCGCATATTCAATAAGAGCAATTCCATACACATCGTGTAAAACGCCCAAATCATTGATGCTGATGAGCTTAATCTCATCTTTAATTCTGTTTGCAGTTTCTATATTATCCCGAATTATATTCCCCTTATCTTCAAATTCAGGCATATAGAACGGACTTTTTCTAAGCTTTTCTAATGGCTCATCGTATGAGTCTGCCATACAGATTATATGTTCAGCCAAAAGCCCGATTCCTCTGCAAAATTCTTTTCCCTCATTGCTTATCATAACTCTTTAACCTCCATAAACTTGTAATAAAAAAAACGATACATTCCTTATTAGAACATATCGCCTACATATTCATTCCCATTCCTGCATCCTGTTCTTCCTGACTAATCATAAGTTCATCATATCTTTCTCTCATATATTCAGCCGGAGACATTTCCAATGCTCTTCCTGCTGCACCATACGATGGAAGTCCGTTTTCATTCTTGAACTCTGTTTGTTTCGGAATTCTTCGATTTTTGAGCATAAAGTCATCTATAGCATCCATAACCTCATTTCTATCCAACGTTTTAATTCCGTCTGTATGCTTTATATCGAGTTCCTTATCCTGCTCTGCCTTTTGCTGCATTCTCAGCCCAATATCCTTGCTGATAAGCTCTGAAACATACTTTTGCTTGGTGATGTTTTCTTGTTCTACCAACTCATCAAGTTTATCAAACAATTTTCCATCAATTTTTACTGCTAAAATTCTTCCTTCTGACATTTACTTTTTCTCCTTTCACATACCGGACATGCCTTGCATGCCCTCTTCTTGTTCCTGCTCATCTACCAATATCTTTTTCAAATCATATTCTTCTTTAATTCCAACAAAGCCTGATGCACCGAGGAATTTTCCTTCAAAGTTTTTAGCCAAATACTCACCATACTCTTCATAATTAAAGAAGTCCTGCAGGTCGGTATTGATATAATACTCATCGTGGGCATCTATCCATTCACGAGCAAGTTCCTCTGCATTGTCAACCTCATCGTAGACAATAAAGCAATTTATGTTCTGTGCAAGTCTTATCAGATTTTCGCTGTCAGATACATCAGCATATTCGATAATTGCCTTAAAATCGTACAATCTCCAGCGGTCCAATTTTTTTAGCTCCGCAACGAAGTTGTTTAGTGCATGTACTCCCTCGTTTTCAAGCACATCTTTAAGAATTGTTTCATAGCCTTCTTCTATGTTGCATCCATCTACATACACCTTGCAATCTTCAACAGACTCTGCCTCAATTCTGTTTACAGCTCTGTCAATGGCAAACGGACAATCCGGCAAATAAACATAAGCACTTTTGTCATCGTTTATCAATTCCACAGTAATGAGCTTGCTGCCATCATACTCAAACGATGGTAATGATTTGCCGACATACGGTTTTTCATATTCCAAATCATCATTTACAAATATAATTCCGTACTGTGTCATCTTTCCTGTTCCTGATTCCATAAGCTCCTGACCGATTTTATAAAAGTCGTATCCTTCGCTGTTATCAGTTGACAATGCCTGTTCTCTTGTAAGCATATGTGTCCTGCCGATTCCCTCGACATTGCTCATATCTTCAATTAAAGTGTAGTAATGCATATTGTATGTAAGGTTTACAAGCTCTCTTGGTGTGTCAATGTTATATGTCCTTACTATCGCATTAAACTTCTTTAATTCTTTGTTGTCGAAGCTATCCATCTTCTGTGCAATGAAGTTCAAAACATCTGGATCAATGAACTGTCCTTCAAGTCCTTTTAACTCTTCATAATCGATTTCTTTTATGAAAATCGGATTTCGTTTCTTTTCTTCATCCGGCATATGCAGTTCTGCAAGCTTTGCGTATAGTGTACTGTTGGTACACGGGAAATCAATGCCTATACTTGTATCAAGATATTCTGTTTTAATTTGAAACATCTGCCTCATTCACTTACTCTCCTTTCAGTTTACATTGTTTGTTCAAAAGTTTCTTCTGCATCCAATTCTTCTTCATCTGCCTCCTGTGAAACAATTTCTTTAAATAACTCATCAAAATCTTGAAGACTGTTTTCTATTTTTTCTTGAACATTTTCAACTCTTGTCAATTGAGGTTCTTTCAAGTCATAAAGGTATTTCACATCTGCAATACAACGATATATCTCAACATATTCTTTAGGTTCGAAAAGCAAACCTTTTTGGACCAATCCCGAACGAGTTGCAAAATCTTCTTTCGCCTTCCGGTAGTCAGGATTGTAATGTCCGTGATATAATGCGTTTTTTCTATAATCCCATGTTGCAAATTCAAAGCTGCCATCTTCATGCTCTACACCTGCAAATACAACCTCATTAAATTCAGCGAGTTTTCTATACGGCATATTAAAGTCAATGGCCTTTAATTCTGTACTATTTTCCATTGCTTTGAGGTACTCATCTACATCACAAACAATTGGCTGTATTTTATTATGAAGTTTATCAACCATTCCTCTGTTCTGATTGTTTGCCGAATAAAACATTCCACCCTTTCTGTCAATCTTGAAAATCTCATTTTCTCCTTCGTAGATTTCAATGCAGGTATCTCTTAGTTTTGCATTTGTAATACCTGCTTCAATTAATTTACGATGTACCTGTTGCAAGAATTTTTCTGTGTACATTTCATCCTCTCCTTTCGTTTTTAGGCATAAAAAAAGAGGCAACTTCTGATTAAAGAAATTGCCTCAAAATTCAATATTAATTTGTATAAGTGTTGGTTCAACTCTATTCAGTGAGTTCTTGCTATAAGCCATATTTTACTCCATAGTCATAGTTCAAATCCCCCTGAATAGAAGTAAATATCTTCAAGTTTTGATTACGAAAGAGGGTTTGCGAAAATCTCGCAAACCCTCTCTGTTGCTGACCAAATCGACAATATATCTCTTTGGTTCTGCTTTTTTGGTCGAGGTGACAGGACTTGAACCTGCGGCATCTTGGTCCCAAACCAAGCACTCTACCAAACTGAGCTACACCTCGAAAACTATGTTATTATACACTATTTTTGATAAATTGTCAAGCATTTTATCTGCTTTCATAAAGAAAGGGCTACGGATTCCACAGAACATAAGACCGTAGCCCTTTTCTTTAGTTTTTCTTTTCGTTGTCGGAATATCTGCTTCTTCTTAATTTTTGCTGCTCATGTTTTTCATAGGCAAGAATAATTTTTTGCACTAACGGATGACGGACAACGTCTTTATGAGACAGCATCGTGATAGAAATTCCCTCAATGTTTTTTAAGATGCTCACAGCCTCTTTCAAGCCGGATTTTTTCCCATAAGGCAAATCGGTTTGAGTGATGTCACCGGTAATTACCGCTTTGGTATTGAACCCGATACGAGTTAAAAACATTTTCATTTGCTCGGGCGTCGTGTTTTGCGCTTCGTCTAAAATGACAAAGCAATCGTCCAAGGTTCTTCCGCGCATATACGCAAGAGGTGCCACTTCAATCAGCCCTTTTTCGGAATATTTGGTAAAAGTATCCGAACCGAGACAATCAAAAAGCGCATCGTATAACGGCCGGAGATAGGGATCAATTTTCGACTGCAAATCCCCGGGTAAAAAGCCTAACTTTTCTCCCGCTTCAATGGCGGGACGGGTTAAAATAATGCGGGAAACCTCTTTGTTTTTGAAGGCGGTTACCGCACAGGCAACTGCTAAATAGGTCTTCCCCGTTCCGGCAGGTCCGATGCCTAAATTCACAATATTATTTGCAATATTTTCCACATAAGCTTTCTGCCCCAAGGTTTTTGGCTTGATGGGTTTTCCCTTTGCAGTAACACAAACACAGCTGCCGCCGATTTCTGCCACCGATTTCACATTGCCCTCACGCGCCATTCCAATGAGATAGCGAACCGTTTGCTCATCCAATGCTTCGTCAAACTTCAGCCGTTGCAAAAGCCCTTTCAGCACCTCCGCCGCCATGGTTGCAGCCACATCTTCACCGTTGACTTTGACAATGCCGTTACGGTGAAAAATCTTAACGCCAAGCTCTTTTTCAATGAGTAAAATATTTTCATCAAAATTGCCGAATAACCCAATCGCCTCATCTACCGAATTGAGCAAAATTTCTTTCTCCATAGATACCTCTTTCTATTGTATATCCGATTGCTTGATAATCTCTTTCGGAACGCCAAGCTCTTCCTCGCATTCCAGAAGTAAAGTCACGAAAAGTGTTTCCTCGTCTAATACCTCGAAGGATGCTTTTTTAGAAATAACATTTTCCGCTTCCGTATCTGACATCTGCTCTAATAACATGTCGGTTGCAGTTTTCACCGCTTCCTCCACTGTGATGGAATGCTTCTCCAAAGTATATTCCACATAGCTTGTTTCCCGATAGGTAAGAAATAAAAAAGTCTTCTCTTTTATTATACTATCATAATTATAAAAGTCAATAGTTTGACGAAAATCCAGTGGAATTTTCAAAAACGGAAGACTCACCTCCCGATGCACAGATTTCCGCCCCGTATTGACTTTGTCATAACGGTAAAGCTTTTGCTCCATAGACCGTTCTTCCCAGGTAACTGCCCTGATTGCACCAATGGAATGCAGATATCTGCTGCCGACGGTGGGGCTGGGAATCAGTCCGGAAATTAAAATCTGGTCTTTTACCACCGTATCTCCAATCCGTACCATAGCATCTCCGTTTTCGGCGGTAATTTCTTTAATAATGCCGTCTTTTTTCGCCACAATATTGGTAGGAACATCCTTTGGAATCAGCTCGGGAGCTTTGGTTCGGGGAACTAAGGTGATCAAAAGACGGGTACCTGAAATTTCGGCATTTGCCCATAAAATTTCGTCAAAATCCTGAATGAGCTGATTGGATATTTTGGATAAATCAAAGTTTTTCCGAATCCTCCCAACACCCAATCCGTAGGACGCCAGTTTTTGTGTAATCTGTTTTTGATCGATGAATTCACCGCCCTCAATTTCCACTGTCCAGATGAAAGAAGAAAGTGTTAAAACAAGCCCGATAAAAATGAAAAACGATGCAAGAAACACACTTCTTCTTTTGGTCGATTTCCAAAGGACTTCTGCTCCCTTTCGACTTCTTACCGAGATGGAGCTTTGGGTTTTTTTTGCATATTCCTCCATCATACGATAGCCACGGTTGCTGACAAAAAAAGAAATTTTTTCTTTTGAAAGACGCTTTACATCCCACAAATAGATGCCGTTTACCAAGGCTAAATTGAGAAGCTTTTCCAAGTGATTCCCCTCTGCCTCCACCTGCAAATAACCGCGAAAAAACTGATATATTCTTATCAAAATTTGTCACACTCCTAAATTTTTTCCACCGATGTAATGGCACCTGTCACCACCAGTTCATCATCGGTAACAGTGGCAATCATCAGATTTTCTCCCCGAATTTTATAAATACATTTTCTGGTATTTACCTGAATTTGCTCACAAGATAAGTCGACAATGCCCTTATGATTAAAAATTTCGATAAGATAGTCTCCCGTAATGACAATTTTTGGCTCTCCGCTCAAGATTTCGCCCGAGATTCCAAGCACTTGATAAACACTTCGGGGCGAAGCTATACGCTCCGAAGCCACTGTGCGTTTCCCTTTCTTCTTTCGTTTCATATCCGACCATTTCACCTCTGTAATATTCCCGAAAATACAGTAATATAATTTATTAAAATTATATGAAAATGAGTGGTTTTTATGTCTAAATGGTTAGGAATGGGCTTGCTGATTTTATTTGTTGCTTTTCCCCAGGCGGTAAAGTCAGGCATCAGCACCGGTCTGGAAAAAGGTCTCAGTGTTCTGATGCCCGCATTGTTTCCTTATATGGTGGCATCACAGATATTTCTGAAAACAGGCGGAGCATCCTATCTCAGCCGTTTTATAAAGGTTGGCAGACTTTCCAAAAAAAGTGTTGGAATATTGGTCCCCGCTCTTTTTTGCGGTTATCCAACAGGGGCAAGACTGGCATCTTTGGCATATAATAATAAGGAAATCTCAAAAAAAGAGCTTTTCATTCTCTTTTCCTTTGGCAATGTGCCTGGTTTTGGATTCTGTGTTTCTTATCTTGGCGGAGTGCTCTTGGGAAGTTTTTCGATTGGGATGATGATTTACGCGTCCTATCTTACGGCATCGCTGATATTATGCACTGTTTTTTCCCGGAACAAAAAGGAACCAGAAACTAACTGCCCTACGGAAGAAAGCATACGCTCCTTCCCCAGCGCGATTACCGAGGCTGTGACCGAAAGCTCTGTTTCTATGGTGTCTTTAATCTGTTTTATATGCTTTTTTTCGTCGCTGATTTGTCTAATTTCTTCTCTTCCAATATCTCAAAAATTGCTCGCTTGTTTTTCGGCTTTTTTGGAAATCACCTCCGGTTTAGAACAGCTTTTGCTGCACTGCAATCTGCCAATGGTAATATTTTTCACCGGATTTTCCGGACTTTGTGTATTATTTCAATCTCTTTCCTTTCACAAAGAAAATGCCGTAAATCTCCTGATGCTGATGGCATCAAGATGTCTTTACGGCATTGTGGCTGTGTTTTGTTTTCTCTTATTACGACTGTTAACAGTTTAATTGAGCAGACATACCCCGATATTCAGATATAATGCAAAAATCTGCCAGAGAAGATAGGGCAAATACAGATAAAATGCAAGTTTTACCTGTTTTAATTCTCCCATTAAAATCAGATTGATTACCAGAAGCGCCAACAGAATGAAGATGGAAAAACAAATCATATGGAGCGTGAAAAAGAAAAGCGGCCAGAGAGCGTTTAATACTAAATTAACAATATACAGCGTAAAAACAGAGGATTTTTCCCCTTCTTTTTCAAAATAAATAATCATTGCAATCGCCATCAGTACATACAAAATTCCCCATACAATAGGAAATACTCCTGATGGCGGCGCAAAGGGTGGTTTGGAAAGTGTGCCGTAAAATTCGGAAGAATTCATGGAGAAAAGACCACCCAAGATGGCTGTCAACGCTGTAATGCCAATCACTTTCCATCGCATTTTGTTCTTTTTCGTCACGTTTTTCACCTGTTCCGGAAGATTACCTTCCGCCTTTCTTAAAATTTATTTCTATTTTTTTATTATTCCACAGATTTATCCAAAATAATCATCTCCAATATATTTGGAAGATTCAGGAGGTTTGTTACATATGTATGCGTATCATGAGTTGATTTATGACTTAATCAGAATTGATGTGTTTCAAAAGGAAATGTCCTTTTTTTCCATTGGAAATTCAGTTCTTGGTCAAAATATTTTTTGTGTAACGGTGGGAACCGGTCCAAAAAATGCGTTGATTGTTGCCGGGCATCACAGTCTGGAAACTATGATGTCCAGATTTTTAATGGAATATTTGTTCCGTTCAAAAAAAGAACTGTTTGAAGGAATTACATTATATGCCGTTCCCTTGCTTAATCCCGACGGGGCGGATATTGCATCAGGCAGAATTAAGCAGCCTGATTTTTCAAAAGACCAATCCCTCTGGCAAGCAAATTATCGTGGCGTAGACTTGAATCACAACTATGATGCCGGTTTTTACCTTGCGAAAAAAGCAGTGGAACAAGAAGGCATTTACGGACCAAATTATACAAAATACGGTGGAGAAGCTCCGTTTTCCGAGCCGGAAACCAGAGCAATTAAAAAATTATGCAAAAAAATCCCCTTTGATTTAGCCATTGCGCTTCATTCACAGGGGGAAGAAATTTATTATGAATATGATGGGATAATCCCACAAGGAACACAAAAATATTTGGAAAATCTAAAAGAAACCACTCACTATAAAATTGCAGCACCAACCGGGACCGCATCCCATGCCGGCATGAAGGATTGGTTTATCAAAGAATATGGAAAGCCCGGCTTTACCATTGAGGCTGGTCTTGGAAAAAACCCTTTGCCAAATACTTTGTTTCCTAATTTGTATCGGGATTGCAAAAAGATCGTGGACTGTATGCTTGAGACCCTGAAGGCACAATAAAACAACAAAAGGCTGTCGTTTTAAGAAGTCTGCTTTTCGTCTGCATTTTGAGGAACAAGCAACCTGTTTGTCATTCTGAACAAAGTGGCTTGCCACGTAGTGAAGAATCTCTTTTGTATGCGCTATGCTAACCCACAATCCATCAGTCACTTTGTGACAGCCCCCTTTACACAAGAGCGCCGTTGAGATTCCTCGGCGACCCTCGGAATGACAGTATGAACGTACTCGGAATGATAGAGTGTGAAAAAATCATTATTTACGAGTAAAGGTGTTTTCAAAAAGGTTGCAAAAAGGGCTGCCCCTTTCGGGGCAGCCCTCTTTTTAACTATTCAGTTTATCGTCTTAAGACTTAATCTTAATAGTTATCGCCGTTTACGTCAACAACCAGGATTAATTTGGTTTCGCCATCGTAGTTGTAGATGTATACGAAGTCATCGTTGGTGAACTGACCAGCGTTTTTGTAGTCAGCGCTGATGTAATCGGTTTCTGCATCTGCAATGCTGGTAACTTTGAATTTTTCAGTTTTAGCATTGTAGTAGTAAGCGATTTCGTTAGCGTTAACAGTTACGTCGGTGATCAGTTTTTCGTCGCCATCGGTAACGTCATAATCTCTCTTACCAGCAGTAAAGGTAGCTTCGTAGTTAGCTTCACCTAATACTCTTAACAGGTTACCCTGTACTCTGTAAGCAGAACCTGCGATACCGAAACCTTTGATGGTTTTACCGCTATCTTTAGCAGTCATTCTATCTTCAGCTAATTTAGCAGCTTTAGCAGCATCCCAATCTTCTTCTTTGTTTAATTCGGTAAATGCAGCAACGTCTAAAATAACATTGTTGTATTTAACTTCGTCTTTGTTGTCATCTTTGATTGCGATGGGTTTGCCATCTTTATCAGTACCAACAGTAGCGGTGCTGTTATCAGCAACTACTAAAGTAGAACCGTTGTTAGCAACTAACCATTTAGCATCATACAGTTCGCCAACAGCGTTGGTGGAGTATACGATGATGTCGCCTACTTCAAACATAGAAGCGGTCAGAGTGTCAGCCATAGTATCAGCTAAGGTGATGGAAGCTTCTTCACCAGCAACATAACCGGTTAATTTGGTTCTCTTATCACCTGCAACGGTGATAGTAGATACTTTAACGATTACGAAGGGTTTGTTGGTGTAGTCGATAGCGTTCTGAGCATTGAACAGAACAACTGCTTTTGCTTCTTTGTTAGAGTCAGCGATGATGCTGTAGTTGTACGGGGTATCTTCATTGAAGAATTCGATAGAACCTAAACCAACAGTGGTGGTTTTGATTTCTTTACCGGTGGTGAATACAACGGTATTTTCGGTGATGTAGTAAGAATCTAATCTTTCAGAAGACGCTTTGAAAGCACCTTTGGTGTTACCATCGAATTTGGTACCTGCAGATACAACGTTTCCGTTTTTACCGGTTGCAGGAGCGGTAACGTCATAAGATTTCAGTTCGCCGTCTTTGTTCAGAGCGTAAGCGATTAAAGCACCTTTGGTAAAGTCAGCCTGGAAGGTTGCTTTGTTCATGGTTACTTCGTTAACTTTTTCAGCTAATTTGATAGAAACAACTTCGCCTTTCTGAGTTAACATCTGAACCTGATATACATCTTCTTCATAAACTTTTTCATCATCTTTAGCAATGATTAAGCCGTAGTTTTTGATGCCTTCAGATACTTCGTATGCAACGATTTTGTCGCCGTATACTTTTGCAACGATTTCGTCACCCAGTTCAGGAGCAGTCATAGCTTCGTCTAACAGAGTGTAAACATCTTCGCCAACAGTGTATTTGGTGAAGGGAACATTACCAACTTTGGTTTTGTCGTCATATTTTTCCATGATGGTGCCTTCAGCAGTTTCATTGGAAACAATGATTTCATGGAAGGTACCGGAATCTTTTGTAGAAGTTCTGATAGCTACGATTGCGCCTTCTTCGATGTCAGCTAATTCCATAGCGGTACCTTCGGTATCGGTGATGGACCAGTCTAAAGTAACATCGTTAGCATCTAAAGTGATAGAAGCCTGTTTGTAGGTAGCGCCAGCAGTAGCAGAGGTATCTCTGAAGATTTTGCCGTTAGAGGTGTTAACGGAACCTACGATGAATACCTGTTCTTCATCAACAAATACGGTATCAAAGTCACCGTCGTTGTCGGTATCAACATATCTGTAAGCAACGTCGTTGGTGTTACCGCCTGCTTTAATGTCTTTAGAATAATCGCCAACTTCTAAGTTAACATATGCTTTTACAGTAACAGTACCGCTGTCGTCGGTAGCCAGTTTCAGTTTGCTAACTTTTTCGTCATCGTTGGTTTTGTAGTATTCAGCATATTCGCCGTTTACAGGATTTGCTAATAATTTGGGGTTAACAACAACTTCGATGTTTTTACCAGCTCTGGGAGTTACGCAAACCAGTTTGTGCTGGTTAACATCAGAAACATCGATGATGGTGGTAACTTTTAAGCCCTGTAAGCCAGATAAGTCAACGCCGTTGATTTTAACGGAGAAGGGATATTTTTTGTCGTAGTTATCGCCTTCAGCGTTGAATTCGCAGATTTTCTGCCAGTTGTTCTGAGAAACAACGTCTAAGTCAGCTCTGCTGTATTCAACTTTAACGTCGGTTTCGTTTTTCTTTAAGGAAATGTCGGTGAAGGTAACGTCAGCTTTGATAGCGTTTAATTTGGTCCACAGTAAGGATTCAGCTTTGTTAACACCGATTTCTTCTGTAGTACCCCAAGTGTACTGTGCCATCAACGGAACGGTTAATGCATTGTAGGTTAACTGAGCAACAGTACCTCTGGAAGCGCCGCCAACGGTGTTGGTGGTACCAACGGTGATGGATTCCTGATTAGCAATCATCATGTAACCGGTGGGGTAACCGCCCATGGTCTGAGCTTTGGGTTCGTAACCTAAAGCAGCAACTAACATTTTAACAGCCTGTTCGTAGGTAACTTCAGCTTCGGGTTTGAAGGTGCCGTCGCCCATACCGTTAACGATGCCAGCCTGTGCAGCGGTTGCAATGTAACCGGATGCCCAGTGATCAGCAGCAACGTCGGTGAAGATTCCACCAACTTTGTTAGCTTTAGCTGCATGTTCCATGTTGTTCACACGGCAAACGATTGCAGCGTATTCAGCTCTGGTGATTTTGCCTTCGGGTTTGAAAGAACCGTCTTCATATCCGGTGAAGATATTCAGAGCGGATAAAGCTGTAACAGCTTCAGCGTAGTTAGCATCAGCAGCTACATCGTTGTAAGCGAAAGTAGGAACGCTTAACAGCATAGCGATTGCTAATACTAAGGATAAAACTTTAGAAAGTTTCATTTGGATGTCCTCCTAATTTTTTTATATAATTTTTTTTTTACGATTTTGGTGACTCGCAAACAGAGTCATTTTGAATAGAATACACCCCTAATGGGTTTCCTACGATGTCATTGTAGCAGATTAAAAATGGTTTGTCAACAAATTCAGCATATATGTAACAAAGTTGTAAAATTTATGCTGTTTGGTAATTGTTTGGTAATATTTCTGCAATCATTGTGGCATTTTTAGCCCCAACATTTTGTGTGCTGCTTGCCATGTTATGACGAAAAACCGGCTGTTTTGTTCCGTTTTTTAAGTATTTCGCGGCAAAACTTTTCAGCCAACCATAAGATTATACATTCTTTTTGCAAAAATGTCAAGTCGTTTTCCAAATTTTTTTATATTATTTGAAAGGGTGTATACGCTCTTTTCTTATTATATTATATATATGCACACGCAAAGTTTGGAATAACCGTCAATTTCAACTGTCATTTCAAGGCATCTGCTTCTCTTCTGTCATTCTGAGGAGTTGGCACAACGACGAAGAATCTCTTTTGTAAGGGCTTAGGATAGTCTTACGTTGAGATTCCTCGGCAAAATGTGCCATTGGCACCTCGGAATGACAGCAGCATATACGCTTGGAATGACAAGTAGAGGAAAATGAAAATTAAATGTAGAACGTTTTGGTGACAGCTGTTCGTCCACATCAAAAATATGCGGGTCGTCGAGGACGCCGCCCCCTACAATGCGAAAAACGACACCTGATGAGTGAGCGGAAGTTAAGCCTACGGTAAAGGGCTTTGTGTATAACTACGATTGTGCATCCATATAATGAAAAAATTCGTCCTCCAGCTTCCACCAGCTTGTTTGCCAGTTACAAAACGCCGTATCCTCTTTTGGTGCGCGAGAAAACAGGCGTTGCACTGCGATATGTGGATTCAGTTCCTTCAAAAACAGATACAGACGATGGAAATATTCTTCCTTGGAAATAATCTCGAACTGCTTGTCTTGCCATAAATCGTATAATTTTGTGCCATAGGGGATGTGAAGCGAATGAATCTTCACCGAATCGGTTTTGCATTCGTTCAAAAGCTTGGCGGCACGAACTGCATCAAGGTCGGTATCCCAGGGAAGATTCAAAATGATGTGTGTGTCCAGATAAAAACCAAAATCTTTTACTTTTTTTGCACCTTTGATATAATCCTCCACAGTATGCCCCCGATTGATTTTTAAGAGGGTTTCCTCATTGGCAGATTGGAGCCCCAACTCCACAAAAATGTCATAGCCCTCCTGCTTCAATTCCAAAAGGGCTTCCAGATGTCCGCCTTCCAGACAGTCGGGACGGGTGGAAACAGCCACGCCCACCACGTTTTCCACCTGCCGCACTTTTCGAAGATATTCCCGAAAATCATCTAAAGGAAGATAGGTTCCGGTGAAGTTCTGAAAATAAATCAGATAGCGGTTAGCGTTGTATTTCTTTTGGATGTATGCAATGTTGGAGTTGACCTGTGTAAAAAAATCAGTTTTGGCATCGGGCAGCTCAAAGCCGGTTCCGATTTCGGAACAGAAAATACAGCCCCCGCTTCCTTTGGTCCCGTCCCGATTGGGACAGGTACCGCCGGTGTTTACGGGGATTTTATAAACCTTTTCTCCATAGATGTTACGTAAAAACTGGGAATATTTCAGCATAGTTCCTCCAAAGTTTCGTTTTACAGTTCGCCTTTTGTTAAAAATTGCAGTGTTTGTGTTTCCAGTTGTTTCATTTTGGAAAAATCTACGCTTGGAATGTAGATGCTTTCCAAGTCATCGTGCAGTGTTTTTGCTTTGCCAAATTCTTCTGTAGCCCGGTATAATAAATTGTTATAGCAGAGCTGTTCTTCGTTATTGTCATATTCTCCGCTTGTGAAGTCGGAAAAGAATAGTACCTCATCGGGCGATTCCATGGTGTGATATTCGTTGGAAACGGTAATCGCCAGATTGGCTGACGGAAATACAATATGTTCCGGCTCGGAAGGATTCATCGGGCAGCAGAACACCTCCATGTCAATACCTCTGAGGCGGCAGGCTGAACATAAGGGTTGAAGAATGTTCTTTGTGCTGTCGCCCGGATTTGCACGCAGCAGAATGACAAACCGTTCTTCCAGCGCTTCTTTTGCAAAATTCCGGAAGCCATCTGATGTAATGGCAGACAAAAACATTGTTTTTTCTCTGCCTTTGCCGGCATAGGGCTGCAAGCGTTTTACCATATCCGCAACAAAACGGTGAATTTCTCTTGGCAAAAGACAAGCTTCGCTTTTTTGCTCCATCAGCGCTTTGATCGCCGATGCTGCTTTCAGATAGTGATAGCCTGCATCGAAATGGGTAGAAATGCTTTTACTGATGCTGCGGATTTCGTCTTCCATGGGACAGATGTTTTTTGCGTTAATCAAATCGCACACATTCAACAACAAATCAATGCCGCCGGGGTGGCGCGGGTCGAGAACATGCGGGGCGGTGCCATCTACCACAGCCGTGTTATATTTGGGCAAAAACACACCGTCCAGCGAAGCCGGGTCGGAGGAGCAATGAAGATAAACCGTTTCCAACCCGTTTTGCTCCAGCTGTTTTCCAACCGATTTCATCAAGGTGGATTTTCCTGTGCCGGGGCCTCCTTTGATAACCGCCATGCTGCCCGGGGTGTCCTTGTCTAAAATTTCGTGATAGTAACTGAAAAATCCTGCCGGTGTGTTCCCACCGGGGAAATAGTGTTTGCAGTGAACCATATACTTTTTCTCCTTCTCTGTAGCTCTTTTTCCATTCAGGGTTATTGTATGCAAAAAGTACAGAAACGGTGCAACTGCATCCACCTTCTTTTTATTTTATCAGCCGGAGGTGATTCTGTCAATCCCTCTTGTGCAATCCGCTTCCCCTCCCCTATCCGACAAAAAAATTTCAATTATTATTTTTTTCAAAAAAATTAGAAAAAATTAAAAAAAATTGTTGACAGACCAGAAATTATATATTATAATATCATTCGTAGATTTATGATTGAAATTTGTCCGGCAGCGTTGACTGCGTTTATGGGAGGAGGGACAAACCGAGATGGCAGAAATCAGATTAAAAGATAACGAATCTTTAGATAACGCATTAAAAAGATTCAAAAGACAGTGTGCAAAAGCAGGTGTTCTTTCTGAAATCAGAAAAAGAGAGCACTATGTAAAACCCAGCGTTAAAAGAAAGAAAAAATCCGAAGAAGCAAGAAAAAGAAAATTCAAATAATAAATTTTTTGCTTATGTTCCTTAAATTCCACTATGCCTTGAGAGGTTAGCCTCTCCAAGCATTCATTCCTCGCAAATGGTCTTGTTGTGCGGTTCTCGTCATAAATTTTACAGGATAGTGAATTTCAAAAAGCAGGTAACGCTTTGTTACCTGCTTTTTTTGATGCTATTCTTTGTGAAAATATGTATAGACATCCCGCTTGGGAAGATTACGGTCCTGCGCAACCAGCTTGATGCTGTCTTTTTTGGAGTGCCCCAAGGAAATATAATGCTCCAGATGCGCTTCTAAAGAAAGCTGATTCAAGGCAGATTCTGCTTTCGTTCCGCCCTCTGCCACAATGACAAACTCGCCCTTGATGGGATGGGTTTCAAAATGAGAAAGCACCTCTGACAATGTGCCGCGAATGTGTTCTTCAAATTTCTTGGTAATTTCACGGGAGACCGATACTCTACGCTCTGCTCCGAAGATTTCTTTCATATCCGAAAGGGTTTTCAAAAGTCGATGAGGCGCTTCATAGAAAATCAAAGTTTCGGTTGCGTGTGCGTACTCTTCCAACTCTTTTTTTCGTTCATTTTGCTTTGCAGATAAAAAGCCCACAAAGGTAAAGCGTTTGGTGGAAAAGCCGGAAACCGTCAATGCACAGACAAAGGCACAGGCACCGGGAACAGGAATCACTTCGATTCCTTTTTCAATACATCTTGCCACAATGTCTTCCCCCGGGTCGGAAATTGCCGGAGTGCCTGCATCAGACACCAATGCGACTGTTTCGCCCTGTTCCAAGCGGCTTAATAGTGCCCCGCTTCGCATGCTGGCATTATGTTCATAATAGCTAATCAGTTTTTTATCCAGCTCTAGTTTTTTGAGTAGCGACCCGGTTACCCGGGTGTCTTCCGCCGCAATCAAATCGGCATGCTCCAGCACTTCCAAGGCGCGAGGAGACAAATCTCCCATATTGCCGATTGGCGTGGCAACCAGATATAGAGTTCCCATCATATCTAAAACTCCTGCATTTGACGAAATTCTTCTGTCATTTCGCCGTTTTCTTCATATAACACAAGGGGTGGCAAACAGTCCAACCATGTGCCGCCGTTTTTGACACCCTCTACCAAAAAAAGCGTTGCTTCTTTGTCCCGATAGCTATGCACCATCCGAAGCCGCTTTGGCTCAAGCCGATGGTTTCGCATCAAATATAAAATTTCTGCTAAATTCTGTACCCGTTGAATGAGAAACAGCTTGCCCCCATCCTTCAGTAAATCGTATGCTTTCTGAAACAGTGTTTCATGGGAAAAATCTCCTGTATGGCGGGCGATTTTCAGATTCTCATTTTGATTGGTTTTTCCGCTTTGATTGAGAAAATAAGGCGGATTCACAGTTACACAATCGGCATAGGGCAATGATTTATCCTCATTGAAGTCTGCCAAATCGGTACAGAAAAACCTACACTTTTCTGCTATGTTGTTATGTATTGCTGTTTTATGAGACAGCTCACTCATTACAGAATCAATTTCCACAAATCCAATTTCTTTGGGTTGATAGAGCAAGTGACAAAAAAAGCCTACCGCTCCCGTCCCCGCGCAAAAATCATACAACACATCTTTTCTCCGGATTCTGGAGAATCGTGCCAGCAGCACCGCATCGGTGCCGAATTTGAAGCAATCTTCCCGCTGAAAAATTTCAAAACGGTTTCCAATTTGTGCAACTGTTTCCAAAAGAGTAATCTCCTTAATATTGTTTCAGAATTTCCAGAATCTCACGCTTGGAGGGAACCGACAAATTATCTCTTAAATAGTTTTCAATATATTTTTGTTGTTCCTTGCTTAATCCATCCTGAAGCATCATTTTGCTGACTTTTAAGATGTCCGAAGCAGAAACAGCGCTTTGACAAAGAGATATAATCCTTGTCTTATCTTTCGGGGAAATGTTTTTCAGCGCTCTTGCCAGATGTTCTCCCGTAAAAACACCCATCGTGGTTTTTACCGACTGAATTTCCATCTCCGGCTTTTTGGTGGGAGCCGGTTTGGCTGACGGAGTATTCGGCTCCGATGGTTCATCGATAGGTTGCGGATTCTCTTCGTCTGTCTGTTCCGTTTGGGGTTCTTTCTCGTCAGGTACAGAAGGAGTGTGTGTTTCCTCCGGCTCCAACGACTCTGACAAAGACTTCTCCAGTTTGACAAATGCGTCCAGATTGGTCTCTACAATATAGTCAAACAATATGGGTGCTACGTAGGGATATGCAATTTTATAGATGGCGTATCCTGCTATCAGGATACACACCAGTATAATGAGAATTCTTTTTACGATTTTCAAGCAAACAAGTCCTTTCTACTTCTTTACTTTGATTGGTTTTACGCTACCTTTGTCATCATTTTGATAACAACAATCAGCATCACAACCACAGCCAGAACAGAAATCAGAATGTTCAGAATCAACCCGGTATAATTCTTTTGCTGGTTGGTCATCACAACACGTTCCGCGCTGTGCTCCGGATATTCGTCGGAATAGTTCAAATATTCCAAAAGTGCCTGTCCCTCTGCTCCATGCTCTTCATAAAGAGGAGATAAGGCAAAGATGTCATAATCATTTCCTCCTGCCAATACACCGCTGTTGGAGGCAATGGTAAAGGTGCTTCTGTCATCATTCAAATTCAAGCTGACTCCATTATCCAGCTTGATACGAACAACACGGTCTCCGGGTTCATTTTTCAAGTTCACAGAAAGCTGAAACCCTGAAATCTGAGGAAATTTCTCAGTTGCGCTTTCGGGGTCAATGGTTCCGTCCTCTTTCAGCTTGATGCCGGAAACTGCACTTTCCAACGCTGTTTTTAACGCTTTGGGAGTAATCTTTTTCGTCTGAATTCCATGGTTTTTCGGCAATATCGCTAAAATATCTGCCTTGGTTACCGAACCGCCACGCACACCTGCGCCAATACTTCCCGCATCTACCAAAGCAACCGTTGCTTTGGTTTTTTCCCGATAGGCATCTGCCACAAAATTTCCCAGTGCAGTAGAACGATAACCAATGTCATCACCATAAGAAAGCTCAACACTGGAAACTGCGACGCCCTCGTTCAAAAATTCAGCCTGTGTCTGTACAATGCTGTTCTCCAGATTCATAATGGTTTCATCCAGGTTGAGACTTTCGGTCGCCTCATAAGACCATTGTGTAGTGGAGAAAGAAAGAAGCTGTTTATTTGCACCGAATTTCAAATCCAGCTGCATCAGCTTTTCCCCGTTTCCGCCGGGGTTCATAATTAAGGTATCACCGATAAATCTGCCGTTTTCTTCTTGATGGTCGTGTCCGTCAAAAATAAAATCAATGCCCGTAACAAAAGCCGCAAGCTGATCAACAGAGGTGCTGCCTGTTGTGCCCATGTGAGTTAATGCAATAATCACATCGGCACCTTCCGCTTTCAGCGAATTGACACAATTCTGCGCTGTTTTGCTGGCATCCTCCAGATAAATATCTGTCATTTCCTCCAAGCCTGAAACCAAGCGAAGCTCCGGATTCAAAATGCTGAAAAAGCCCAATTTAATTCCTTTTGTTTCAATGATTTTGGTGGAAGCAAGTAAGGGTTTTCGTTCGGCTCCTACAGTCACATTACTGGAAAGCATATGAAAAGCGGCTTTTGCCTGAATGTCCTGCAAAACAGAAACGCCATTGCGCAAATCCGCTTCGCCGATTGCTGCCAGATGGTAACCAACTGTATTCATCAATGATAACACATCATTTGCCGTATCTTGCGCCGTAAACAAATTGGATGTCAAATAATCACCGCCATCAACCAAAATGCTTTCCGGCAAGGATTTCTGAATTGCTGCAATGCCGGAATAGCCCAAAGTGCCTTTTTCTTTACTGCGTTGAATATTTCCGTGAATATCCGAGGTGTGCAATATGGTAATATAAGCACTTCCGGAATAAGGTTGACTAACCTGCGGTGCAGATGACGGGGTGGGTGACGGAGAAGCCGTCGGCTCTGCAAACACCGTACAAGTGCATAAATAAAACATTAACATCAATAAGGTAAGTTTTTTCATAAAAGGATTCCTTTCTCAATTTCCGTATGAAAAAATAGCTTTGGCTTAAGGCAACTGTAAAACAGATGCTATAATTTGCATCGTTTCTGCACGAGTGGCAATTCTATCCGGGTAAAAGCAACCGTCATCGTAGCCTTTGATGCAACCCGCTTGCTGAAGCTGCTGAACGGGGTCATAGGCATAACTGGAGATGGTGGAAAAATCTAAAAATTCAAATCGGGGAACTGCTTTCAGAGTGGTTCTTCCGCTTCGACGAAAAGCCCTGTAAACCGCAGCACAAATCTCTTGACGGGTCACCGGAAGGTCCGGTTGAAATTCCCCTTCGTAAATCCACTGAAAAATGGAAAAATACTCTGCATTCAGTAAACTTTTTGCATACCAGTCATCCAAAGAAACGTCGGGGTACTCACTTTTGGAATAGCTGTATGTCTGATCTAAAAACACACGGCTGACCAGAACAGCAAGCTCTGCACGGCTGATGGGCGATTCCGGATGGAACGTGCCATCAGGATAGCCTTGCACAAATCCTCTGTCGTGCAACAGCCGAATAGCATCCAACGCCCAGGAATATCCTTCCAAATCGGAAAACGGCGGAGTCGGCGTGGGAGTAGGAGTCGGGGTGGGTTCTTCGGTGGGGGCCGGTGTTTCTTCGACTACGTCATCGTAATATTCCTCTGTAACGGGAGGGATATAGGCAATGTTATTTCCCATCACAGAAAGGAAAAAGATTTCCAAACTCTCCGGAATTTTCCCCGTTTCGGCAATATACACCACTTCTTCCTGAAACTGCTGGTCAAACGCCACCATAACCGGTAAAAACCGTTCCTGCTGAAACACATACAAAAGCAGCAGACTCAAAAAATACTGCTCTAATGTTTGACGGTCTTCCGGTTTTTGAAGCTTATCTGCTTCATCATCCAAAACGTCCATAAAGCTCTTAATCATTTCATCAGATAAGCCGCCGGCACGAAACCGTTCCAAAAGCGCATTGTCCATATTGGAAAGCACATCAAAGGTGGACACATCGCGCGCAAGGCAAACAGAGCAAGACATCAAAAGCCTTGCAAGAATCAATACAAAAGCAGTTATTTTTTTCAAGCTCTGTTTCCTCCTTTGACATAAACTTGTACCATTTTACTACCTTATTATTTTACTGTATTTTTGCAGTTTCGTCAAGTTATTTTCACAAATAATACGGAAAAATTCCGAATTCTTTATAATTTTGGAGTAATTGTTTGAAAAAAAGATTGACGAACTCCCTTTTTTTTATTATAATGATATGTACTATCCATTTACGGATAAAGCCGAACTTTTCCGGAAATTATTCCGTCAAAATAGAGAAATTTACATAACAGGAGTGACTTGCTTTATGAAACTTTTTACCAAAATTTCTGCCTGGTGTTTAATTGGACTTCAAATAAGCTCTATTGCATTGGCATATCATACCCCCCACACTAAAACCACAGTTACCAACCCGCTCTCCGGTGTTGAAGTGCGCATCACAGAATCCATTTCAGACGGAGAATTTTTTCGTTATCAGGTAGTGGAGTGTGACCTTAACAACCCCAATCTGCAACTGGATATTCTTTATCCCCAAGAAGGCGCCTCCACCTTGAAATCCAGCCGGAATATCGGAACCGATAATGGTGCTGCCGTAGTGATGAATGCTGACTATTTCAACCGCTCATCGGAAGCGTCAAAAGGCTCTGCTGTGGGCTATAATGCCAAAGACGGAAAGATGCTTTCCAATGCTTTGGAAGAAAAGGTATATTCTTTTTCCTACAGCGATGACCACCAATATTCTTTTGATGTGTTTTCCAATCAAATCAAGCTGGGTTTTCGGGATGAGGTGTTTGAATTTGTAAAAACCTACAATAAATATTCTCCATTGGATGGAATCGCCATTTTCGATCAGCACTGGGGCAAGGAATCTCTCGGATCTGAAGGCACCTTGGTAGAATTGGTGGTAGAAAACGGAATTCTTACCGAAATCCGTCGGGATATGCCCCCGGTAGCCATTCCTGAAAATGGCTTTGTTGTGGCAGGACTGTCCGATTTGACCACCCTTTTTGAACAGATTCAGGTGGGCGACAAGGTGACCTTGGAGGTTATCACCACACCCACGCTGGAATTTTTGCCTGATTTTACCATAGGAGGAGGCTCGCTGCTGGTCGACAAAGGAGAATTGGTGCAAGAAATGTCTTATCCCATTTCCGGAACCACAGCCTTCCCTGCTTTAGGGATTTCCAAAGACGGCAAAACCCTCTGGATGATTACGGTAGTCAATCAATCCGGTATCACCCAAAAGAAAATGGCAGAGCTATGCCTCAAAGAAGGAGCTTACTATGCCATCAACTTAGACGGCGGCGGTTCCACTCAATGTGCGGTGATTGACAACACATCAGGGGAGCTGAAATATATTCACGAGTTATCCGGCGGCTATGAACGTCCGGTTGCCAATGCCATCGGGATCATTGCCGAAGCAGAAGAGAAAAAGCCATACGGAATCAAGGCAACTGATGCTATTTGCTATTCCAACGTGCCAAAACAGCTGACTGCCACTGTTTATGACCAGACGGGAATGCCCATGGAAGTGGACAGCAAGCAGATAAAATTCTCCCTAAAAGAAGGAAACGGCACCATAAAAAACGGCTATTTTTACGGCGAAGCCCTGTCAACCGCAACCATTCTGATGGAATATCAGGGAGCTGTCGGAACCTTTACACTTACCACAGTTGCACCTGCAACTTACGCCGAAAAAACAAAAAATGAAACTTATCGGGTAACCAATCCGGACGGATATACCCGTGAAATTTCTAAAGAAGAATATGATAAAGCAACCGGAATCATCTTAAAAGATTCTTTGCCAAAAAATGATGTGATGACCGAAAATCTGGGACTCTCCAACTCCTTATCCATCTATGGCGGAAGCAGAAGCTATGACACCTTTTTCACCCGGTTGCTCACCAGCACCGTACTGGAAAAAATTAACCCCTCCATCTATCCTTTTACAGACAAAAACATTGAGAATGACAAAATTGAAATTGTGACCATAGACAATGCAAAAAATCGCATTCTGAATAAAGGCATGGAAGAATGGAACCGCTTAGAAGAAGCTTTGAATACCGAAAAGCAAAACATTATTCTGGTGATGACGCAACCCCTCAGCTTCAGCCGTCCACAAGAGGAAAAGCTGTTTTTTGAGGCAATTTCCAAAACCAGAATGGAAGGCAAAAATATCCTGGTAATACACCGTGGCGAAAAAACCGAGCTTGTTACCTTAAAAGATGGGGTGCGAGTGATTTCGGTAGCCTTTGATACTGCCTCTGTTACCAGCTTTTTGAAGCAACCCACCGAATACTTAAAAATTCATTATAACGACAGCCAGATGACTTATGAAATTGTATCCAACTCTTTATTTCAGGTAAACTGATTGGAAAAAACTGCTTGATCACAAACGATAAATCGAAGAAACAAAGGTGTTTTTATGCGGGACAATAAACCGATTTTACTCTTATACATAGGTATTTGCCTGAATCTTGTGCTGTTCTTTGTGGCGCATTATTTTAAGATGCCGCTTTTGCCCTATCACACTGGGACATTGTATGTTGCAACACTGTTAGGAAGCGGTGCCGGCATTTTAACCGCTGCTGTTACCTTTCTTGCCATCAGTCTGTTTTGTTATGGACAAGATTTTTTGTGGATGGGCCTTTCCGGAATTATAATTTCCGTCATTGTCGGGGAACAGCTGAAAAAAGAAACCCGCATCACCAACTGGTTGGTGGCTGCGGGCGAAGTGTTCTTATTGGATTTGTTTTTCTATATCTTTATCGTGCTGTGGAAAAACGACAGCATCCCTTACGATTATGCAGGACAGCGGATTTTTATGTTTTTCTATGAAATGGGCGTTGATGAAGTATTTTCCGCCTGTCTTGCCGCGCTTCCGGTTGTGCTGCTCACCAGCCTGCAAAGTGTGCTGACTGCTTTTGTAGCAATTCTATGCACACCGGCACGTTGGCTGTGTGCGTCTGAAGAAGCTTCTTTGTCAAAACAAAAGAGCCTTAAGCGCCAGAAGCAAAAGGATTGAACCACCGAAAACTTCTGCTTTTTTCCCAAGCATTTCTCCGAATTTTTTCCCTAAGAATACAGCAAAAAAGCTAATGATTAAGGTGGTGACACAAATCACCGAGGCGGGAAACCAAACCGTAGAAACTCCTGTTGCACAAAATGCAACCCCCACTGCAAACGCATCAATACTGGTGGCAATCGCCTGCACAAAAAGAATCCGATAGGTCATGAAAACGGGTTCTTTTTTTTCATGCAAATTGTGCGACAGCCCTTCCCGAACCATCTGGATGCCCAAAAAGCCCAAAATCACAAAAATAACAACACCTGAGTATTTGGTGAGCCACTGAGAGAACACGCCCCCTGCATAGAAACCCAACATCGGCATCAAGCCTTGAAACACTCCGAAAAATACCGGCATCATAAGCTTTTTATCACGATTCATGTGATACGCCATTCCATTGGTTATGGAAACAGCTGCCGCATCCATACTTAAGCCGATGCCGGTTAAAATAATATCCATCAAGTTCATCGTAAGGAACCTCTTTCTGTGGAAAAAAGCCGTATTTTTCATACGGCTTTTTATTTTTATTCTACATCACCAAGACCAAAACTACGGATTTTATAAATGTTATTTCTCCAGTCACGGTTGACTTTTACCCATAACTCCAGATGCACTTTTTTGCCGTATTTTTTCTCCAGCTCTTCCCTTGCAAGCATTCCGATTTTTTTGATAAAAGCACCGTCTTTTCCGATAATAATGCGCTTGTGACCGTCTTTTTCACAGTAAATATTGACACCGCATTTCAAAAGTTTTGCCGACTGCTCCATCACAACCGTTTCCAACGCCAAGCCGTGAGGAATTTCCTCATTTAAGAGCTTCAGGAGCTTTTCACGGACAATTTCACACACAGCGGTGCGCTCATCCATATCGGTTTTCATATCCTCCGGATAAAAGAACGGTCCTTCAACCAAATGTTTTTTCAGAGCAGAAATCAATAGGTCAATGCCGTCACGTTTTAAGGCAGATACGGGAATAATTTCAATAAAATCATACAGCTTGGAATATTCTAAAATCACAGGAAGCAGATTTTCCTTGGGAACTGTATCAATTTTATTGAGCACCAATATGGCAGGAATGTGATTCTTCTGAAAGCCTTGAATGATTTTTTTCTCAATCTCTCCCGGGAGACGCGGTTCTGCCACTAAAACAGTAACGTCGCAATCGGTAATGGCACCGTTTGCCGCTGCCATCATTTCTTCCCCGAGTCTTGTTTTGGGTTTGTGAATGCCCGGGGTATCCGTAAATACAATCTGGTCGTCCCCTTGGGTTAAAATGCCCACAATCCGATTACGGGTCGTCTGAGAGCGGTAGGACACTATGGCCACCTTTTCTCCGATGATGCTGTTAAGTAAGGTGGATTTTCCCGTATTGGGACGCCCCACCAAGGCAACAAAGCCTGATCTTGTCATAGTAAATTTATCCCTTCCCTGCCCACCTTTCAGGCAGAAGTACTGCGTACGGCATAGCATCCGTTATGCGCGCTGTTTATCGAGCTGTCACCATATAGATAAGGTGACGAGAAACGGATGCAGAAGTACTGCGTACTGCGTACGGCATAGCATCCATTATGCACACTGTTTATCAAGCCGTCACCATATAGATAAGGCTATGAGAAACGGATGCAGAAGTACTGCGTACGGCATAGCATCCATTATGCACACTGTTTATCAAGCCGTCAGCATATAGATAAGGCGATGAGAAACGGATGCAGAAGTACTGCGTACGGCATAGCATCCATTATGCACACTGTTTATCAAGCCGTCACCATATAGATAAGGCGATGAGAAACGGATGCAGAAGTACTGTGCACGGCATAGCATCCATTATGCGCTGTTTATCGAGCCGTCATAAACGCAATATATGCGCGATATGCTTCATATACATCCATCTTGTGAGCAATTTCATAGGGTGCGTGCATGGAAAGCAGCGCAACGCCGGCATCAATGACGTCGGCTCCTAAGTTGGCGATATACTGGGCTACGGTTCCGCCGCCACCTTCATCTACTTTCCCCAGTTCTGCAAACTGGTAAGAAATATTGTTGGCATCAAAAATGTTACGGATATAGGCAACCAGCTCTGCGCTCGCCTCGGAGGAGCCGCCTTTTCCGCGGGAGCCGGTGTAACGAAGCAGGGTGAGTCCGCATCCGAAGATGGGAGAATTCTGCTTTTCGTACACGTCTGCATACATGGGGTCAAAGGCTGCCGCAACGTCAGAGGACAGGCAAACGGTGTTTGCCATCACTTTATTGATACGGGCAGAAGGATTTACTTCTTCTAAAAAGTATTCCAAAAATCTGGATTGCATGCCGGAATTTCCCATACTGCCCACTTCTTCTCTGTCGGCAAGCAGAACCACTGCAGTTTTCTTAGGAATGCCGGTTTCTAAAAGCGCCTGGAATGCTGTATAGGCACAGACTCTGTCATCGTGACCGTAGGAAGCCACCATGCTGCGGTCAAACCCTACATCACGGGCAGCACCTTGGGGAACCACTTCAATTTCGGCAGAATAAAAATCTTCCTCCGAAATGCTGTATTTTTCTTCTAAAATTTTCAGGAGCGCACCCTTAACTTCTTCGCTTTCTGCATCCAAATCGGGATTGGAGCCGGATAATACCATCAGCTTTTCACCGGGGATTCCTTCGGTCATTTTCTGCCCCATCTGCTTGGAGGCTAAATGAGGAAGCAAATCGGTAATCATGAAAATGGGGTCATTTTCCCCATCACCAATGGCAATTTTTACAGTTTCGCCATTTTTCTTCACTACAACACCGTAAAGTGCCAGGGGTGTTGCCACCCACTGATATTTTTTGATGCCACCATAGTAATGGGTGCGAAGATAGGAAAATCCGCCTTCCTCGGTTACCGGTGCAGGTTTTAAGTCCAGACGGGGTGAGTCAATGTGTGCGGCAACCAGATTGATGCCGTTTTCGATGTCCTCTTCTCCGATAACTGCCAGCACAAGAGAGCGGTTTTTATTGACATAGTAAACCTTATCTCCTGCTTTTACACCCTGTGAAGCTAAAACATCGGTAAAGCCGTTTGCTTTTGCCTTTTCGGTGAAATATTCCACACAAAGACGTTCCGTTTTTGCAGTGGTGAGAAAGGCTTTATAGTCTTCACAAAAAGCATCTGCTTTTTTCTTATAGTCAGTATCTTTATGTTTTTTCAGTAAATGTTCTTTTGCCATAAAAATCTTCCTTTCTTACAAAATGCTTTGGAGCATTTGGTCAATTTTTTCATAAAACTCTGAAAGAGTTCCGCTGTTTTCTATCACAATGTCTGCTTTATCATATAGTTCCTGAGCGTTGATGCGTTTCTTTGCTTCCCCTTCTGTAAGAAAATCCCGCTTCATAATGCGAGACAGGGTTGCATCGCTGGTCACCACCACGGTTTTATCGCAAAAATCAATGATTTTGGTGGCATAAAGAACAGCCCCCTCAATCACAATATGACGGGTGGGATTTTTTTGAATGAGCGCTTGCACTTCTTCACAAATCAGCGGATGTGTAATCTCATTCAACCGATGGAGTGCTTCTTTGTGGGAAAACACATAATCGCCCAGTTTTTTTCGGTTTAAAGTGCCGTCAGAATTTAAGTATTCTGCTCCGAAAGAAGCAACCACTTCTTTGAAGCCTACTTTTCCCGGCATCAAAATTTCACGGCTGATTTTATCTCCGTCTATCACAAAAAAGCCTTTGGTGCGAAGGTAATTGCAAAGCGTGGTTTTTCCGCTGCCGATTCTGCCGTAGAGACCGATAATCATAAGAAACAATCACCTCATTCTGCCAATGCAGCTTTGATAGCAATGGCACATTCTACACGTTTTTTCTGCATCTGACAAGCAATGTCATAAGGTTTATATAAATCTTTTTCATATTTTAAGGAGCTGGCGCTGCAGCCGGCACTGCAATAGAATTTTGCAAAACAGCTGTCGCAGCCTTTTACGGTGTAGATGTCACGGTCACGGAACTGTTCGGGCATTTCATAGGTGCCGTCCAACACATTTCCGATTTTATATTCCGGTTCATCGGCAAACTGGTGACAAGGGAAAATGTCACCGGAGGGAGTAACCGCCGCATATTCGCAGCCGGCACCGCATCCGGAGATCCGTCGTAATGCACAGGGGCCGTTGTCTAAATCTATCATAAAATGGAAGAAGTTGAAGCGGTCTTTTCCGGATTTTTCCCGTTTGATGATTTCTTCTGCCAATTTTTCATATTCTTTGAAAATTTCAGGCAAATCTTCATAGCCGATTGCCATGGGCGATTTTTCGTCTAAGGTAACAGGTTCCACAGAAATCTGTTTGAAACCTAAATCTGCCAAATGGAGTACATCTTTGGTGAAATCCTTATTGTCCTTGGTAAAGGTGCCGCGGATATAATAGTCCATTTGTTTTCTGTCATTGGCAATTTTCATAAATTTGCCGATGACTTTATCGTATGTGCCTTCTCCCGAAATGGTTTTTCTGTTTTTATCGTGTACTTCTTTTCTGCCATCGCAGGAAAGCACTATGTTATCCATATTTTTATTCACATATTCCATCTGCTCTTCGTTGATTAAAAGACCGTTTGTGGTGATGGTAAAACGGAAGTGTTTTCCATGCTTTAATCCCTGTTCACGAGCGTAGGAAACGGTTTCTTTTACCACATCAAAGTTGAGCATGGGTTCTCCGCCGAAAAAGTCGATTTCGATGTTTTTTCGGTTCTGGGAATGTGCAATGACAAAATCAATGGCTTTTTTTGCAACCTCCAGTGGCATAATGCTTCTTACCCCATGGAATGCACCGGTGCCGGCAAAGCAGTATCGGCATCTTAAGTCACAATCGTGTGCCATGTGGAGACAAAGTGCCTTCACGGGAGGAGTTTTGGTTTTTGCGTCCCGAAACGGCTTATAAATATCGTGGGAATACAAGGTTCCTTCCTTGATAAGCTCTTTGATTTCTTCCTTTGCTTCCGAAAGAACTTCTTCGGAATATTTTTGTGTAATCTCCTCGGAAATTTTGCTTTCGTCAAACTCATATTCTCCGAGTAAATCATATACTGCATCGGAAACCACGTGTACGGAACCGGAATAAATATCCAGTACAATATTATTCCCGAATAACTGATATTTATGTATCATCTTTTTTCTCCAATCTGTTTTATTTCCAATCATATTTGGTGAGCTTACCCTCAAGGCGAAAATGAGAAAATCCGTCCTGACGGAATGCCTCGTATGCCACAATGGCAACCGAATTGGAAAGGTTTAAGCTGCGGATTTCTCCAATCATGGGAATCCGAAGACAGGTTTCTTGATTTTCCAGTAAAATTTCTTCGGGAATACCAGCGGTTTCTTTCCCGAAAATGAGGTAGCATCCGTCTTCAAAGGTTGCTTCGGAATAATCTTTCGGGGCTTTGGTGGTTAAGTAATACATCACCCCTTGATTTTTTTCGTAAAACTCGCGGATGCTGTTGTAATAAGTGATATCCACATCGTGCCAGTAGTCCAGCCCTGCGCGCTTGAGCTTTTTATCGTCAATGGTAAAGCCCATGGGACCAACCAAATGAAGCTTGGCACCTGTTGCAGCACAGGTACGGGCAATATTGCCTGTGTTTTGCGGAATTTCCGGCTCAAATAACACAATATTTAATGTCATAATTTCCTCTTTTCTAATGGTCTTTGGCAAATGCCTCTAACCGTTTTAATGCTTTGGCGATGCTTTCTTTGGAATAAGCATAAGAAATTCTTACATAACCCTCGCCCGAGTCGCCAAATGCTGTTCCGGGAACCACCGCAAGCCGCTGTTCTTCCAAAAGCTTCTGGCAGAATTCTTCGGAGGTCATATGAAATTTCTGAATAGAGGGAAACACATAAAACGCTCCGTAGGGATTAAAGCAAGTCATCCCCATTTCGTTCAGGGCATCCACCAAAAATTTCCGACGGATGTTGTATTCCTCTTTCATTCGCTCAATGTCGGCTCTGCCGTGTTTTAAGGCTTCGATTGCCGCATATTGCGAAAAGGTAGATGCCGACATAATGCCGTACTGATGAATTTTCAAGATGGCAGAAAGCACATCAGGATGGGCACAGGCATAACCAAGACGCCAGCCGGTCATGGCGAAGGCTTTGGAAAAGCCGTTAATCACGACGGTGCGTTCTTTCATGCCGTCAAAGGTGGCAATGGAAACATGCTTGCCGGTATAGGTAAGCTCCGAATAAATTTCGTCAGATATCACCATAATGTTGGCTTCCTTTATAATCGGCACAATCAGCGACAAATCCTCCTCAGTCATAATGCCACCGGTAGGATTGTTTGGGTAGGGCAATACCAACAGCTTGGTTTTCTCGGTAATGGCGTTTCTAAGTAACTCCGGTGTGAGTTTGAAGCCGTTTTCTGCCTTGGTTTCAATGGGAACGGGAATCCCACCCGCAAGAACGGTGCAAGGCTTATAACACACAAAGCTTGGTTCCGGAATCAGCACCTCGTCTCCCGGTTCAACCAGAGCACGAAGTGCACCGTCCAACGCCTCAGAAGCACCTACGGTTACCACAATTTCGGTTTTCGGGTCGTAAGAAACGTGAATGTTTTTTTCCTGATAACGGGCAATTTCCTGCCGAAGCTCCATAAGGCCTGCATTGGCAGTATAATAAGTACGCCCCTTTTCCAGAGAGCGCACTGCTTCGGAACGGATGTGCCAGGGGGTGACAAAGTCTGGCTCGCCAACCCCCAGGGAAATAACATCCTCCATTGTTGCCGCAATATCAAAAAAGCGACGAATGCCGGAGGGCGGAATTTCCCTTACCTGTTTATTGACAAACTCAAGCGGAGAAAAAGGGTTCTTTTGTTTCATCAGAGCGTAATCACCCTTTCATCTTCGGGTTCGTCGGTATAGAATACACCGTCTACTTTATAGTTTTTCAAAACGAAGTGCGTAGCAGTGGATACAACGGTATCCAGGGTGGACAGCTTTTCGCCCACAAACATGGCAACATCCTTCATAGAATTGCCCACAACAGTGACCGACAAATCGAATCCACCGCTCATCAAAGTGACGCTTCGTACTTCGGGAAAGTAATAAATTTCTCTGGCAATTTTATCAAAGCCCTCCCCTTTTTGGGGTGTCACCTTCAGCTCGATAATAGCAACGGTGAGCTCCGGTGCAATTTTATCCCAGTTGATTAAGGTTTTGGTACCCAAAATAACGCCGGTGTCTTTCAACCGTTCGATTTCTTCTTCAACACGGCTTTCCTCTGCTCCCAAAAGCTCTGCAATGTCCTTGGGAGAATAGGTGGCATTCCGTTCCAAAAGACTTAAAATTTTACGGGTAAATTCCATAAAAATCTTCCTTTCTGTATCCCAAAACAGCTTATCTTGCTTTGGTTTCTGCTTCTACTTTCAGCTCCTTGATAAATTCGTCCAGTTTCAGGCTGCCTTTGTCGCCGTCTTTTCTGGAACGAACGGAAACGGTTCCTTCTTCCATTTCTTTTTCACCCACAATTACCATGTAGGGCAGTTTATGAAGCTGTGCTTCACGGATTTTGTAACCGATTTTTTCGCTTCTGTTATCCAGTTCCACACGGAAGCCCGCCATGGTAAGCTGGTCGGTTACCTTCTTTGCATACTCTTCAAAGCGTTCGGAAATGGGCAGAACCTTCAGCTGAACGGGTGCTAACCACAAGGGGAAAGCTCCTGCATATTTTTCGATTAACAATGCCAGCGTTCTTTCGTAGCAACCAATGGAGGTTCTGTGAATGATATAGGGGTTTTTCTTGGTGCCATCTGCCGCTACATATTCCATGCCGAATTTTTCTGCAAGCATCTGGTCAATCTGAATGGTAATAAGAGTATCTTCTTTTCCGTGTACGTTTTTAATCTGGATATCCAGCTTGGGACCGTAAAATGCAGCTTCACCGATACCGATTTTATAATCCAGACCAATGTCGTCTAAAATTTCTTTCATGATGCCCTGGGCTTCGTCCCACTGTTCATCGGTGCCGATATATTTTTCACGGTTGTTGGGATCCCATTGAGAGAAACGGTAGGATACATCTTCATATAAGCCCAAGGTTTTCAGCATATAGTTGGTTAAATCCAGACAATTTCTGAATTCGTCTGCCAGCTGGTCAGGCGTACACATTAAGTGACCTTCGGAAATGGTAAACTGACGGACACGGATTAAGCCGTGCATTTCACCAGAGGCTTCGTTACGGAACAGAGTGGAGGTTTCTGCCAGTCTCATGGGCAGGTCTCTGTAGGAACGGCCACGGTTTAAGAAAGCCTGATACTGGAACGGACAGGTCATGGGACGAAGCGCAAACACTTCGTCATCGGTTTCTTCATCACCCATAACGAACATGCCGTCTTTGTAATGGTCCCAATGTCCGGAAATTTTATACAAATCGCTTTTTGCCATCAAGGGAGTTTTGGTGAGCAGCCAACCCCGTTTTTGTTCTTCGTCTTCTACCCAACGCTGTAACAGCTGAATCACTCTTGCACCCTTGGGAAGCATAATGGGTAACCCCTGACCAATAACATCTGCAGTGGTAAAGAGTTCTAATTCTCTGCCCAGCTTGTTATGGTCACGTTTTTTTGCTTCTTCCAGCTGGGTAATATGCGCATCCAATTCTTCTCTGGTGGGGAAAGAAATGCCGTAGATTCTGCGGAGCATTTTGTTATGCTCGTCTCCTCGCCAGTAAGCACCGGTGATGGAAAGAAGCTTATACGCCTTAATTCCACCGGTGAAGGTAAGGTGCGGACCTGCACAAAGGTCGGTAAAATTGCCTTGTTCGTAGAAGGAAAGCTCGCTGTCTTCCGGCAGGTCGTTGATGAGCTCTACTTTATAGGGCTCGTCTTTTACTTTTTCCAGGGCTTCTGCTCGGGATAGGGTGTAACGGTTCAAGCGGGTATTCTTTTTGATAATTTTTTTCATCTGGCTTTCGATTTTTGCCAAATCTTCATTGGTGAAGCCCGGTTCGTAGTCAAAATCATAATAGAAGCCGGTATCAGTTGCAGGCCCGATTGCCAGTTTTGCTTCGGGGAACAAGATTTTTACGGCTTCTGCCAACACGTGAGAGGTGGTGTGCCAGTAAGTTTTTTTACCTTCCGGGTCGGAAAAATCAAACAACGTAATTTCTCCGTTTTCGTTGACTTCTTCAGACAAGCCAACGATGCTGCCGTTTACTTCTGCGCAAAGTGCGCCTTTTAACACTTCAGGATTTTCTGCTTTTACCGCTTCAAAAACGGATACGGGTGCAGACACGTTTTGTAAATTTACTTTTATCATATTAACACATCTCTTTTCTTAAAATTTTGTCGTTTCTGTCTTTTTAGTCACTATATTTTCTTGCCCGCGGGGTGTGCACAGCCGATAATTTCGTTTACGTCGGAAATTCCGGCATGGTCTAAATAGCTGTTTAAGCCATCAATGACTTTCAAAGGAGTAAAGGGGTCTTTGAAATTCATAGTGCCCACCGAAACCAAGGTAGCACCGGCTGCCATAAATTCTACCGCGTCGTTTCCGTTTGCGATGCCGCCCATTCCGATGATGGGTGCTTTGGTTTTGCCGTAGGTCTGGTAAACCATGCGCACTGCAATGGGCTTCACACAAGGTCCGGAAAGCCCTGCCACAACATTGTGGAACACGGGTTTTCTGTTTTTTAGGTCAATCGCCATACCGGTAACGGTGTTAATTAGGGAAAGCCCGTCTGCACCGGCATCCATTGCAGCTTGTCCAATGGCAGAAATATCTGTTACATTGGGCGAAAGCTTGATGCAAAGAGGTGTGGAAATGGCTTCTTTCACCATTTTGGTAATTTCATACACGGTATCGGGATTGGTGCCAAACGCCGCTCCCCCCTGTTTTACATTGGGGCAGGATACATTCAGCTCGATAATATCGGCACCCGAAGCATCCACAATTTTACAAGCTTCCACATAATCGGAAAACGTGCTGCCGGATACATTGGCGATAATTTTCAAATCTAACTTTTTAAGCTGGGGCATTATATTTTTTGCAAAATATCTTACACCGGGGTTTTGGAGTCCTACACTATTCAATACCCCCGAAGGGGTTTCATAAATTCGGGGAGCAGGGTTGCCCTGACGTTCATTCAGAGTCAATCCCTTTACGGTAATGCCTCCCAATTTTTCGATTGGATACAGCTCGTTATATTCCATGCCGAACCCAAAAGTGCCGGAGGCGGTTACCACGGGATTCTTAAATTCCACTCCCAGATAGTTCACTGTTAAGTTTGCCATTTAGAGTATAACCTCCTTTGCATTAAACACGGGGCCGTCTTTACAAACGTGAAGGTGCTTGAATCCTTCTTCCCCCTCATCCTCTACCTTGATGTTGCAGCACAGGCAAGCGCCAATGCCGCAGCCCATACGTTCTTCCATGGAAATCTGGCAGAAAATGTTATATTTATCGGTAATTTGCTTCAACGCTTTCAACATGGGAAGCGGTCCGCAAGCGTAAACTGCCTCATAGGCACCGTTCTCCAGCTTGTCTTTCACTGCCTGCAAGGCATTGCCGTGGAAGCCGTAGCTTCCGTCATCGGTTGCAATATACAGATTGTTGCAATGGGCTTTGAACTCGTCTTCCAGCGTGACCAATTCTTTGGTGCGAAAGCCCAATGCCACATCACACACTGCAACCTGTTTTGCAAGCTCATATAAGGGATACACACCAATGCCGCCGCCTAAAATCAACGCTTTTTCCTTACGGATGGCAAAGCCGTTGCCCAATGGCCCTAAAATATCCAGTGTGTCTCCCACCTGTTTTTCAGAAAGGCGTTTGGTTCCTTTTCCGCGAACATCAAAGATAAACCGGATACCGTTTGGCAGCACCTCACAAATGCTGATGGGACGACGAAGCACAAACTCGTCTCCGCAATCAATGTGAACAAACTGACCGCATCGGGATGCCTTTGCCAGATATTCATTTTCTACTGTTACATCAAAAATAGTGCCGCAAAGGTTTGTCATTTTTGTAATTTTAGCTGTTGTAACCTGATATTTTTCCATGTAGAATCCTCTCTGTCTTCTGCCGCAATCTTAAATGGCAGAGGTAATATCTTCTTTCATACGGATTGCTTCTTTTCTTGCAAATTCACAGAATGCTTCACCGGGTGCGCCTGCTTTTTGATAAGCACACATAATACCGCGGCTGGAATTTACCACAGCACCCATACCGTCTTTGTCAAACAGATGAGCGATATCTTTGGCAGTTCCGCCCTGTGCACCATAGCCGGGAACCAGGAACACGGTTTTTGGCATAATGGCACGAAGCTTTTTGGACTGTTCCGGATAGGTTGCACCTACCACAGCGCCAACCGCAGAATAACCGGTTTCGTTTACTGTGCTTTCGCCCCATTGGTTGACCAGTTTTGCAACTTTTACATAAATTTCTTCGCCGTCTACCACCAAATCCTGCAGTTCACCGCTGGAGGGATTGGAGGTTTTTACCAAAACAAAAATTCCCTTATCAAATTCTTCACAGCGTTTTACAAAGGGCAAAATCCCATCGCTTCCCAAATAGGGGTTCACCGTTAAAGAATCGGGTTCAAAAGCACGGCCTTGGTCTCCAAATAACTGTGTTTTGCCTAAATATGCCGTTGCATACGCATCCGATGTGGAGCCAATGTCGTTACGCTTACCGTCTGCAATTACATAAAATCCTTTTTCTTTTGCATATTTTATGGTTTCGTAGTAGGCTCTTACACCCTCCAGACCGTACATTTCGTAATATGCGGACTGGGGTTTGACTGCCGGCACAATGTCTGAAAGAGCATCCATAAGCCCTTTGTTAAATTCTAAAATTGCTTCTGCCGCTGCTTTGAAGGTTTTTCCGTATTCCTTTTCTGCTTTTTCCAGAATGTAAGACGGAATATAGGATAACACCGGGTCTAACCCTGCCACGGTGGGATTGTTCATCTGTTTTATTTTATTGAGTAATTCTTTCATTGGATTGGTTCCTTTCTATCAAAACACACTTCTTTTCTCTTGCAGTTTTTTTATGATAATTTCAGTACACCGTCTGTAATAACCGTTGTGACCTTGCCGCAAAGCTCTCTGCCGTAATAGGGAGAGTTTTTACTTTTGGAAACAGTGTTTTCCGGCGTGGGCATCCAGATTTCGTTCAAATCGCAAACGGTAATGTTTGCCACATTGCCCACCTTAATTTCTGCAGGAGTAAGATTCAGGATTTTACAAGGGGTGTCTGCCATCAGTTCTGCAATTTTTGAAAGAGACAGTTTTTTGGTGTGGTAAAGATAAGTGCAGGCAACCGCAAAGCTGGTTTCCAGCCCGATGATGCCGTTTAAGGCATGGTCAAACTCCACCTTCTTTTCATCAAAGTGATGGGGAGCGTGGTCGGTTGCGATGGCATCAATGGTGCCGTCCTGTAGCCCTTCAATAATGGCATCCACATCAAAGGCTTCTCTTAAGGGCGGGTTCATTTTTGCATGGGTATCGTAGCCCTCGCAGGCTTCGTCGGTTAAAGAGAAGTAATGGGGGCAAGTGTCACAGGTAACTTGTACCCCTTCTTTTTTTGCATTGCGAATCAATTCCACACTGCCCTTGGTGCTGATGTGGGTGATATGAACGGGCAGATTGTAGCTTTTTGCCAAAATAATTTCTCTGGCGATTGCCGCTTCTTCTGCTGCACGGGTAATTCCACGAAGACCCAACCGGTCTGCCGTTGCCCCCTCATTCATGACACCGCCGTTTACCAGAGATAAGTCCTCCGAATGGCAAACAACGGGCATCCCTGCCATATGGGCATAGCGAAGTGCCTGCCGCATGGTGTTGGAATCGGAAACGGGCTTTCCGTCATCGGAAACAGCTATTGCACCGTGTGCTTTTAATTCTATCATCTCGGTGAGCTCTTTGCCTTCCAGCCCCTTGGTAATTGCCGCAACAGGAAACACCTTGGCATAGCCAAATTTATTTGCTTTATTAATAATATATTCCACCACAGGCACATTATCGGTTACCGGACTGGTGTTGGGCATTGCCGCAACTCCCCAGAAACCGCCGTGAAGTGCCGCTTTGGTGCCGGTTTCGATGTCTTCTTTGTAGGTAAAGCCCGGGTCTCTCATATGAGTGTGCATATCGAAAAAGGCAGGGAATGCAATTTTTCCGCTTAAATCAAGAACGGTATCACAGGTTTCTTTAAGCCCTGTCCCGATTTTTTCAATGATGCCATCTTTTATGAAAATGTCCTGACCGGTTGTTACTTCGGTTGTGGACACAATGGTAAGATTTTTCAGTAATATGGTCATATTCGTCTCTCCTTCTTCCCTTTCTTACAGATTGCGGTTGATAAACAAATGCAGCACTGCCATTCTGACAGCAACCCCGTTTGTTACCTGACGGTCAATGACCGACTTGTCCGGCGCATAGAGCGAGGACTGCAGCTCCAGCCCACGATTGACCGGACCGGGGTGCATAATGAGCGCATCTTTTTTTGCCAGCTTCATCCGCTCTTCATTGACGCCGAAATATTTTGCATATTCATATCCGGACGGGAAAAAGCAATTTTTCTGACGTTCCAGCTGCAATCTTAAGGGCATTACCACGTCGGCATCTTTGATCGCCTTGTCCACATCGGTGTACATCTTTACGCCCAGACTTTCCAAATCGTTGGGAAGCAAGGTTCTGGGACCTGCCATAACTACTTCGGCACCCAGTTTCAAAAGGCCGTAGGCATCACTTCTTGCAACACGGCTGTGATAAACGTCACCAATAATGGCAACTTTTTTCCCTTCCACCGAGCCCATTTGCTCCTGCATGGTGAAAAAGTCCAGAAGCGCCTGAGTAGGATGCTCATTCATGCCGTCACCGGCATTGATAACGGTGGCATCCACGTTTTGTGCCACCAAATGCGGCGCCCCTGCATTCTCGTGACGAATGACGATGCAGTCTGTTCCCATCATATTGATGGTGCGGGTGGTATCAATCAGGGTTTCTCCTTTTTTTACCGAGCTGGAAGAAACCGCCATATTGGAAGCAGTCGCACTTAAATATTTTGCCGCAAGCTCAAAAGAAGTTCGGGTTCGGGTGCTGTTTTCGTAGAACATGGTCATCACCGATTTGCCCGCAAGCTGGGGTGCTTTTGTGCTTTCGGAGAAAATGATTTTTTTCATGCTCTCCGCTGTTTTTAAGATATATTGAATCTGGTCGGCATCCAGCTGTTTGATGCCCAACAAATCTTTTTGAAACTTCATAATGTTTGTTTTCGACTCCTTCCCGAATTCCATAGGCTTTTCACCGGATTTGTTACCCAAAGGGTAAAAATCCATAAATTTATACTTATATAGTATAGCACATTGTTTTTTGTTTGTCTATAGTTTTTCCCGAATTTTTTCGCGATTTTCGTCCCTTTTTCGCCGACTTTTTAAGGGGATAAATTTGACAAATCCATCCGGATATGATAAAATGAAAAAATCCTTATACAACAGAGGGGATTTTCTATGAATTTCTATCAATCTTTATCTGATGCTCTGTCAGAAAAAATCAGGGAAGATTTTCGGGGCAGCTACATTTTGGAAAACAACGCCATCCGCAGAGATATGGCTCACGACAGCCCGTCGCTTTGGCGCTCCTGCTACCTGCGGGACGTGGAAAAAATTATGCACAGCCCCTATTATAACCGCTACACCGACAAAACACAGGTGTTTGCTTTTTATAAAAATGACGATATTACCCGCCGTGGCTTTCACGTGCAGCTGGTGTCCCGCATTGCGCGGAATATCGGCAGAATTTTAGGGTTGAATTTAGATTTAATTGAAGCCATTGCCTTGGGGCATGACATCGGTCACACGCCCTTTGGCCATGCCGGCGAAAGCTTCTTAAACGAGCTTTCTGTGGAATATTCCGGACGGCAGTTTCACCACAACGTGCACAGCGTCAGGGTGTTGGACGGTATTTTCCGTCACAACCTCTCTCTTCAGACCTTAGATGGCATCCTTTGCCACAATGGCGAATCGGAGCAAAAAGAATATCGCACCGAGCCGTTAAACAGCTTTTTGGAGTTTGACCGGAAGGTAGAAAAATGCTACACCGAGCAAGGTGCTGTAAAAAAACTTACCCCCTCCACCAAGGAAGGCTGTGTGGTGAAAATCTGTGATTTGATTGCCTATCTCGGAAAAGACCGTCAGGACGCTTTGAAAACCGATGTTCTCCCTTCAGAGGAGCTGTTTTCTGAAACCCCGATTGGCAAGCACAACGCAGTGATTATCAACAATTTGTGTGTCAACATTATCGAAAACAGCTATCAAAAAGACTGCATCCGGATGGATGAGCAATATTTTGATGCACTTGCCAAAATCAAAGAGGAAAACTATCGTTTCATTTACGGCAGCAAGCGGGTAAAGGAAATCGAAGCCAAGCTCCGCCCAATGTTCCGCGAAGTATACGAAAAGCTTCGTGATGACTTGAAAAGCAACCGGGAAAGCTCTCCCATTTTTACACACCATCTTGATTTTGTTTTGGAACACGGCAAATATTACCGGCAAAACAACTATCGGGAAGAAACATCACCGGACCAGACCGTTATCGACTATATTGCCAGCATGACGGATAACTACTTTATTGAGCTTTACGAATATTTGTTTCCCAGTAAAAAATCACCGCTTAACTACACGCCATATTTCAACGAGAAAGGATAATTTATGATGAAACTCGGCTTTATCGGAACGGGGAATATGGGTGGTGCTATGATTCACGGAATTTTAGCATCAGGCATTGTTTCCCCCTCTCAAATTTATGTTAGCGACATTTCGGAAGAACCATTGAAAAAATTTCAGGAAGCGGGGCTGAACACCTCCACCGAAAACCGCCGCACCGCACAATCTGCAGACATCATTTTTTTAACTGTAAAACCCCAGTTTTACGAAGAAATTCTAAAAGAATTGAAGGAATTTTCCGACAAAATTTATATCACGGTTGCACCGGGTATCACTACGAGATTCCTGCGTGAAAAGCTGTCTTCCACCACAAAAGTCATCCGCACTATGCCCAACACACCGGCATTGGTTGGTGAAGGAGTAACTGCCATTTGCCGCAGTGATTCTGTCACCGATGATGAATATGAAACTGTAAAACAGCTGATTTCTGCTTTTTCTGAAATTCACGAGCTGGAAGAATCCCTGATGGATGCCATCATTTCAGTTTCAGGGTCCTCTCCTGCATATGTGTATATGATGATTGATGCAATGGCAAAATCCGGTGAACGACAGGGAATTCCCTACAAAACTGCACTGCGCATGGCTGCAAAAACAGTGTTGGGAGCTGCAAAACTTCTCCTTTCTTCTCCCGATTCCGCAGAGGTGTTAATTGACCGTGTTTGCTCCAAAGGCGGCACCACCATCGAAGCAGTAAACCACTTGAAACAAAATGATTTTTACAAGCTGATAGACAACGCAATGGAAGCTTGCACCAAACGGGCACTGGAACTGAAAAAATAAGAAAGGGCGTCAATCATTTTGGAAACAAAAGAAATCGTATACGAAGAGCTTACCAACCGCATGAAAAAGGGATGCTGTCCCATCTGTGATTTTGTAGAATTCCGCCTGGCGGAAGGGCTAGTGCGTTTTTTAGAGGAAGGCATCAACACCCCGCACACCCGTGCAAAAATTGAATGGACCAATGGGTTTTGCAACTTTCATGCTCACCGCCTTGCAGAATTGGGAGACCCTCTTTCCCATGCAATTTTATATCACGATTTTATGAACAATGTCATGAAAAACGTGCCGGATAAGCATTCTAAAACCGACCATTCCTCCCACAAGGAATGTTTTTTCTGCAACCTTCAGAAATCCAACGACGAAGCCTATACCAAAGCATTTTTGGAGTTCTATAAGGTGCCGGAGTTTCAAAAACAATACGAAGAAACGGGGATGCTTTGTGTGCCCCACCTCATAAAAATTCAAAAAATCCGGTTTGCAAACAAAAAAACCGTAAAACAAATCGTCGATACCACAATGGAAAAATATGAAGCTTTGAACAAGCACCTTTCGGAAATCAAACGAAAAAGCGATTACCGCTACACAGATGAAAAGTGGACAGAAGCCGAAAAACAGGCATGGAAAAATGCGGTGGACACCTTCAATTCTTACCCCGGAATCAGTCCGTAGCAAGCGAACAAAAAGTGTCGCCTGTCTTGCTATCGTGAACGGTTTTGGTAATTTTTTAGTGCAAAAATACCTCAAAAAACATTGAAAAAACGTCTTTTTTGTGGAAAAGAAACAGTTTCATTCGGCGAAGTTAAGGCAAAACGCTGAAAATGCAAAAAAGGGTTTACAAACGGAACAAAATATTGTATAATGACTTCGATAAAAAAGAAAAGGGGCATAGGAACATTGGGCAGCTTTTGGCAGCCTTTGTTTGTATGCTAAAGGGAGAAAACTTATGCAAATCACAGACATCAGAGTCCGCAAAGTGAACACTGTGGGCAAGATGAAAGCAGTTGTATCCGTTACCTTAGACGAATGCTTCGTAGTGCATGACATCAAAGTGATCGAAGGCAAAGAAAGACTGTTCATCGCAATGCCGTCTCGCAAAACGGCAGAAGGCGAATTCAAAGACATCGCTCATCCGATCAACACTGCACTTCGGGATGAACTTCAAACCTTGATTCTGGCAAAATATGAAGAAGCGCTGGCTGAAATGCCTGCAGAAACAGAAGAATAAGGATGATAAAGAGTGGATAATGAAAAAAATTATCCACTTTTTTCATTTTTCTTCGGAAATCTCTTGAATTTTATTCACGAAAGTTGTATACTATATATGTATCTGTGAAATTTTTGGTTTTTTGGCATAGATACAATCTTGAAAACACACTCTCTTCTATGGAAAAAGCCCACAGAAATTTGTGTTTGGAGCGTGTTTTTATGAACTATGCAAGCTATGCCAGCGAAAAAAAATCGCAAAGAGAAGCCACAAATATGCGGCTGATGGAATCCGGTGTGAAACTGGAAGATCCTTCTGCTTGCTATATTGATGAATCTGTATTCATCGCACCCGGTACGGTAATTCTTCCCAACACCACCATTTCCGGAGCTACGGTAATTGGAGAAAATTGTGTCATCGGGCCAAACACGGTCATTACAGATTGTCGCATCCGCAACGGTTGCACCATTATGTGCTCCTATCTTATGGGTGCAAATATCGGCAATGAAGTATCAGTGGGGCCGTTTTCTTACCTTCGTCCCGGCACTGTGCTTTCAGACCGGGTAAAAATCGGAGATTTTGTTGAAATCAAAAATGCAACCATCGGCGAGGGGACAAAAGCCTCTCACCTCACTTATATTGGTGATTGTGATGTTGGAAGATTCTGCAATTTTGGCTGTGGCACCGTTGTGGTAAACTACAACGGAAAAGAAAAATTTCGTTCCAGAATCGGCGACAACGCTTTTATCGGCTGTAATACCAATCTGGTATCACCGGTAGAGGTTGGAAACCGTGGATATACTGCCGCCGGCAGCACCGTAACAAACGATGTTCCGGAGGGCGCTTTGGCGATTGCCAGAGCACAGCAAAAGAATATAGTAGGATGGGTAGACAGAAAGGGGTACTTAAACAAATGATTACACACGGGAAAGACATTAAAATTTTTACTGCAAATTCCAACCCGAAATTAGCAGCAGACATTGCCTCCAACTTAGGGTTAACAGTTGGGCAGTCTGCAGTGAACCACTTCTCCGACGGAGAAATTTCGGTGAATATTTTTGAAACTGTCAGAGGTTCCGACGTTTTTGTGGTGCAGTCCACTTGCAATCCTGTCAATGACAACTTAATGGAGCTGCTGATTATGATTGACGCGTTCAAACGTGCATCAGCAGGCAGAATCACCGCGGTAATTCCGTATTTCGGATATGCCCGTCAGGACAGAAAAGCAAAAGCCAGAGACCCGATTTCCGCAAAACTGGTTGCAGACCTGATCACCTCTGCCGGTGCAGACAGAGTGCTGACCATGGACCTGCACGCATCCCAGATTCAGGGCTTCTTTAATATTCCTGTGGATCATCTGTTAGGCTCCGCGATTTTATGCCCCTATTTTGCAGAACATATTAACACAGAAGATACCGTAATGGTATCTCCCGATTTAGGCAGCGTTACCCGTGCAAGATATTATGCAGAACGTCTGGATATCCCCCTTGCAATTATTGATAAGCGCCGTCCCAAAGCAAATGTTTCCGAAGTTATGAACATCATCGGTGACGTTAAGGACAAAAACGTCGTGATGATTGACGATATGATTGACACCGCAGGCACCATCGTTCATGCTGCAATGGCACTGAAGGATAGAGGTGCAAAGAAAATCACCGTGGGCTGCTCTCACGCTGTATTCTCCGGCCCGGCAATTCAGCGAATCAAGGAATCACCCATTGAAGAAATGGTAATTTTGGACACCATTCCCCTGCCGCCGGAAAAAATGCTGGATAAAATTACAGTATTATCTTCTGCAAATGTATTTGCAGAAGCAATCGACAGAATTTATGAAGATTTGTCTGTAAGTACACTGTTTGTATAAGTTAAGATTACATATGTTTTCAAAACGAGGAGGTTGTTATGAGAATTGTCGTTGACGGCTTTGGAGGCGATTATGCACCAAAAGAAACGCTCTTTGGCTGTGTGGAAGCACTCAAAGCAAGAGAAGACCTCGAAATCACTATCACCGGCAACCAAGAAACCTTCCTGAAACTTTTCCGTGATGCGGGACAGGCTGTTCCGAAGCGATTGGAAATCATCAACACCACCGAAGTGGTTGAAAACGAAGACGAACCGATTGCCGCAATCCGACAGAAGAAAGATTCTTCTTTGGTCGTAGCTTTGAAGCTGGTCAGCGAAGGAAAGGGAGACGGTTTTGTCAGTGCCGGAAACACCGGTGCAGTCCTTACCGGAGCAACCCTCATCATCAAACGGATTCATGGCATTAAACGGGCAGCGTTGTGCCCCACACTTCCCACAAAAAAAGGGAAAGCCGTCATTATCGACGTGGGTGCCAATGCAGAATGCAAGCCGGAGTTTTATCCTCAGTTTGCCATGATGGGCACAATCTATGCCAAAGAAATTCTGGGCATTGAGCATCCTAAATCCGGGCTGATCAACATCGGGGTAGAACACCACAAAGGCACCTCCACCGTTGTGGAAGCACACAGTCTCTTAAAAGAAGCTGCCAACATTGATTTTGTCGGCAACATTGAAGCAAGAGACATTCTGGAAGGAAATGCTGAAGTTTTAGTGTCAGACGGATGGTCAGGAAATATTGCCTTAAAAACATTGGAAGGAACAGCGGCTACCCTCTTTTATTTCTTAAAACATGCATTTTATAAAAACATCCTTACCAAGCTTGCCGCTGCCATCTTAAAACCCGGTATGAAAGCAATTAAAAAAATGATGGATGCCAAAGAAGTTGGCGGTGCTCCCCTTTTGGGTCTCAATGCACCGGTTATTAAAGCACACGGGAATTCTGACCGCGTGGCATTCAAAAATGCAATTTTATTTGCCGCAAAACTGGCAGATAAGGATGTATGCGGAAAAATCCGTAGTCATCTTTCTTAACACGATTAAAAATACTCATACATATAAGGAGGCTATCGCAAAGTTATGTTCGACAAGGTAAAAGACATTATCGTAGAACAGTTAGGCATCGACGAGGATAAGGTTACCCCTGCATCTACCCTGGTAGATGACCTGGGTGCAGACTCTTTGGACGTTGTAGAACTGATTATGGCTTTTTCAGACGAATTTGGAATCGACATCCCCGATGACGCCGCGGAAAGAATCAGCACCGTTGGCGATGTTGTCGCATACTTAAAAGAAAACGCATAAAAGGCTTGATAAAAGAATACAGACCGCAAAAGGCATAGGGATTTTCCTTATGTCTTTTGTTTTTATAAGGTGAAAATTTGTGTCCCACAAATTTTAATTATAATGCCTTTTGCTATCAACTAACCTCACCTCTCGGCGTAGCACATGTTTCAGACACCATTCGGACTAAAGCGGTCATTAGCTGTCATTCCGAGTGGAGTCGAGGAATCTCAACGCAAAGTTAGTGCAAACTTCAAAAAAGATTCTCAGTGGCTGTAGCGGCTTCTCAAAATTGACAGACAACCTCCCTTGAACAAATTTTTCCAAACCTTCGGACTTGCATAATTTTGCATATTATGCAAGCTTTATCCACTTTTTGTAAAATATTTCCCCATTTTCTTGACTTATTGCGTTTTTTATATTATAATAGAATACAAATTGTGAATTTCTGCTGGCAGAAATTCAGAAAAAGGAGATTATAGACATGGAAGTATTAGCATTTGTTCTTTACTTTGTTTGTATGCTTACCATCGGTGTATGGTTTTTCTTCAAAAGTAAAAGCGCAAACGAAAAAGATTATTTCTTAGGCGGCAGACAAATGGGCCCCTGGGTTACCGCGATGAGTGCTCAGGCGTCTGATATGAGTGCCTGGCTTTTGATGGGGCTTCCCGGCAGTATTTTAGCATTTGGTTTCGGTCAGGCTTGGATTGGCATCGGTCTTGCAATCGGTACTGCCTTAAACTGGATTATCGTGGCAAAAAGACTGCGGAAATTTTCTGCTGCAGCCGGTGATGCCATCACCGTTCCCCAATACTTAACCAACCGTTTTATGGCAAAAAGCTCTGCACTGAAAATTGTTTGTGCAGTTGTATTTTTAGTAAGCTTCACCATTTATGTTGCATCTGCATTTTCTGCCGGTGCAAAAGTATTCACTCAGCTGTTCCCCACCTTAGACCCCACCTTGGCAATGGTAATTTTTGCAGTGATTATTTTGGTTTACACCTTTTTAGGCGGTTTTAAGGCAGTTTGCTGGACTGACTTTTTCCAGGGTCTTCTGATGCTGGTTGCACTGCTTGCTGTTCCGATTATGTTAGCGGTAGCCGGCAACTTAAACACTGACCTTTTGGGTCAGGCTGTAGTGACTGCAGACGGCACTTCGTATGACTTTGTTCCAAACTTTTTCTCTGCAAGCTGGAAGGATATTGTTTCCGGCTTGGCATGGGGTCTCGGCTACTTTGGTATGCCTCACATTATTGTTCGCTTTATGTCCATCAAAAAACCCAGCATGGTGAAAAAATCCGCTACCGTTGCAACCATCTGGGTAGTTATCACCTTGACTGCTGCAATCTTTATTGCATATTTTGGCAGAATGTTTGTAACTGCAGATGGCGTAAGCTTTGCCCAAATGCTGTTGGGTAAAAATGCACAGGAAATGATTTTTGTGGAACTGACCAGAATGTTATTCCCTGCATTTATAGCCGGCATTTTACTGGCAGCCATTATTGCAGCTTCTATGTCTACTGCAGACTCTCAGCTGCTCGTGGCATCTTCTTCCTTCACCAGCGATATTTACAAGCCCTTAATCCGTAAGAGTGCTTCTGATAAAGAACTGTTGTGGGTTGGAAGAATCGTGGTTGTAATTGTTGCTGTTATTGCTTTCTTTATTGCAAGCTCCAAGGGTGAAGGTGCTGCAGCAATTATGAATCTGGTATCGAACGCCTGGGGCTTATTCGGTGCTGCATTCGGCCCGGTTATCCTCTTATCCTTGTTCTGGAAACGGTTTACCTATAAAGGTGCTGTTGCCGGAATTGTTGTAGGTGCGATTGTTGATATCGGCTGGCTGGTATGGTTGGCTTCTACCGGTATCTACGAAATTCTGCCCGGATTCATCGCTTGTCTGATCGTTGCTGTTGTAGTTTCTTTGTGCGACAAGATGCCCTCTCCGCAGGTATTGGCAATTTATGAAAAAGCAACTGACAAATCCATAGACGACTAAAACCACTTGGTAAAAAGAATAATAAACAAAAAAGGCATAGGGCTTTTCCCTATGCCTTTTATAGTTTTATATGACGTTATATCAAGGGCAGCGAAACGGACATAGAATGAAGCAACTAACCCCGCAGGGGGTACTGCGTACGGCATGATCCCGAAGGCGTACTTATGCTGCATGCAATGCTACGCCGAGCGGTGAGATCGGTTTACAGCAAAAGGCATTATAATCTAAAAATTTGTGGCACATAAATTTTCACCTTATAAAAACAAAAAGCATAGGAAATCCTATGCCTTTTGCGGTCTATGTTCTTTTATCAAGCCATAACAGAAAGCTTAATCTAAAATTCTTACACGAATAACTCCTTCAATCGCTTTTAAGCTGTTTTCTGTTTCTGCAGGGATATCGCCAGATACATCCAGCACTGTGCAAGCATATTCCTTTTTGGAACGGTTCTGCATATTGTCAATATTCATAGACAGTTTAGAAAATTCGCCGGAAATCTGTGCCAGCATGGAAGGAATGTTTTTATGCAACACAACCACACGTTTCTGACCCATGCCTCTGGGGAAATTCACTTCCGGGAAGTTTACAGAGTTTTTGATGTTTCCGTTTTCCAAATAATCTTTCAGCTGCATTGCTGCCATATAAGCACAGTTTTCTTCCGATTCTTCGGTAGATGCACCCAAATGGGGGAATGCAATGACACCGGGGTAGCTTGCAATGTCACCATCCGGGAAGTCGGTTACATAGCGGCGAACCTTTCCGCTGGAGAGGGCTGCTTTGATGTCATCATCAGCAACCAAAGCTGCTCTTGCATAGTTTAAGATTACAACGCCCTGCTTCATTTGGCTGATGGTTTCATTGTTGATGAAGCCCTTGGTATCGGGCGTTAACGGAACGTGAATAGAAATATAATCGCAATTTTCGTAGATTTGTTTTAAGTCGGTTGCATGAACAACATTTTTGGAAATTCTCCAGGCACCGTCAATGGAAATGAAGGGGTCATAGCCGATAACCTTCATACCCAAATCCAAAGCAATGTTTGCCACCTTTGCACCAATGGCACCCAAGCCGATGACGCCCAAGGTTTTGCCGAAAATTTCGACACCGGCAAACATGCCTTTGCCTTTTTCCACAGCCTTTGCAACATCTTCGGTTAATGTTTTTGCCCAGGCATTTCCACCGATAATATCACGGGAGGAAAGAAGCAGACCTGCGATCACCAATTCTTTTACCGCATTGGCATTGGCACCGGGCGTATTAAATACCACAATTCCTTCTTCGGAACATTTGTCGATGGGAATATTATTAACCCCTGCACCAGCTCTTGCAATAGCGTGAAGCTCTTTAGGAAGGTCCATATCGTGCATTGCGGCACTGCGAACCAACACCCCGGCTGCTCCGGCTAATTCGTCGGTAATTTCATAGGCAGGCTTCAGCTCTTTCAAGCCAATTTCAGAGATTTTATTCAAAGTAGCAATTTTCATAAATTTCAGCCACCTTTCTACTTGTTTTCTGCTTCAAATTTTTTCATAAAGTCCACCAGCGCCTGCACGCCTTCCACGGGCATTGCATTGTAAATACTTGCACGCATACCGCCAACACTGCGGTGACCTGCTAAGTTTACAAGGCCGGCTTCTTTTGCTTCCTGAATGAATTTTTTATTCAGTTCATCAGAGGGTGAAAGGAAGGGAACGTTCATAATGGAACGGTCTTCTTTTACCACGGTTCCGGTAAAGAACTCGGAAGAATCTAAATAATCATATAAAATTTTTGCTTTTTTGTAGTTTAATTCCTGAATTTTTTCCACACCGCCTAAATCTTTCAACCATTCCAGCACCAATTTGCAGATGTAGATGCCGTAGGTGGGAGGAGTGTTATACATAGAACCGGAATCCAGGTGAGTCTGATAGTTGAACATAATGGGTGTAATATCCCGGGCGTTGCCGATTAAATCTTTACGGATAATCACCACGGTAAGACCTGCCGGGCCAATGTTTTTCTGTGCACCTGCATAAAGCATGCCAAATTTGGAAACATCCAGCTTTTCGGACAAAATGCAAGAAGAAATATCCGCAATCAGCGGAACGTCTCCCACGTCGGGCAGCTCGTTGAATTTGGTTCCGTAGATGGTGTTATTTAAGGTGATATGTACAAAGTCTGCATCGGGACGGAACATGGATTTATCTAATTTGGGAATGTAGGAGAAGGTTTTATCAGCACTGGAGGCTACCTGATAAGCATCGCCATAGTGCGCCCCTTCCTGGTAGGCTTTTTTTGCCCACTGACCGGTGATAACATAATCCCCTTTTCCGCTGTTGTTCATCAGGTTCAGAGGAATCATGGCAAACTGAGAGGATGCACCGCCCTGCAGGAATAACACGGCATAATCATCCGGAATTTCCATCAGCTCGCGAAACAGCTCTTCTGCACGGTCAATAATTGCCTGATAATCTTTGGAACGGTGGCTCATTTCCATAACGGACATGCCTGTACCACCCATATTTAACATTTCATCTGCCGCTTTTTTTAATACCTCTACCGGTAACGCAGACGGCCCTGCGCTGAAATTGTATACTCTTTCCATGATGTGATTCCCCATTCTGTTTTCTTTGTTTTTCGGTCAAATTTTTATATTTGAAGCACTTTGTCTGTTTTTTAACAATGTGCTTTCCAAATATTAAAATAATTATACTACCTTTTTTTGTAATTGTCAATAAAAACAGACGTATTTTTTGGGAGAAAAATTGTTTGAAAAAAGCTGAAAAAATGTTGAACTTGTAAAGAAGCAACATTTTTGGCATACTGTTGGTGCGGAAGCCGAAGAAAGTCCCCGGAGTGGTAATCATATCGGTTTTCCCGCTTTTCTTTGCCGACCGTGTTCGGCTTTTTTAGAAACAAACACAGAAAGGAATGAATACCAATGATTGACAATCTGACCGACGCTGCGTTGGAAGCAATTCCGCCGGCAAGTGAGACCGATCAGGGAGAGAATGGGGACACCCCTTTAATTCTCGGCAAGTTCAAAGACTATGGTGAGCTGGAAAAGGCTTATCGGGAAAGTGAACGATATATTTCTCAGACCAGAGAAGAACTGAAAGAGGCAAGAGAACTTCTGGAGGAGGCAACTATCCCGGATGAGATGACACAGTTTCAAAATGACCTTGACGCCTTCTTGGAAGAGAACGCCTTAACCCATCGGGCTTACGAATTTATCTCTTATCTGACAGAAAATCCGGAGCTTTTGTCTTTGGATTTGTCTTCTGCCTTTACCCTTGCAAAACGAGCGCTCACAACTCCTCCTGCGCCCTACCGTGAGTATATGGAGCGCTTGTCTCAAACGCCCCCGGCACTGATTTCCGGACAAGGCGGTGAGTTTTACACCACTCCGGGTACGAAACCCAAAACCTTTGAAGAAGCGGGCGATTTATTTCTTCAGATGGTGAAAAAATAACTGTCGGGGGAGTGAAATTGTTCACCCCCTGGCAGACAGGAAAGGACTTTTTATTATGATTACTACCAACACAGCAGATGCGGCGCTGAAAAGCTTTTATCTGGACGTTTTAAGAAACCAGTTAAACACAAATACCAACCCTTTTTACAACAAAATTGTTACAACCTCCAAAAACATTATCGGGCATAAGGTGGTAAGACTTGCCCCCTACGCGTTAAACGGCGGTTTCGGTTTTTCTTCCGATTCCGGCAATCTTCCGCAGGCAGGTTCCAACAAATATACTCACTTTGAGACTACCACCAAAGATATGTACGGAGTAATTGAAATTTCCGATAAGGCGATGAAAGCGTCTCGTCTCAACACCAACTCCTTTGTGGATTTACTCACACAGGAAATGAAAGGCATTTTAGAAGCAGCCAAATTCAACTATTCCAGAGCACTGTTCACCGACGGTACCGGAGTCATTGCAACCGTGGAAGACAGTAACGACAACAGTGTACAGGTGGATTCGGTGAAATATCTGATGGAGGGGATGATTATTGACATCATTGGCCCCTCCTCCACCGAAAAAGCAAAAAGAATTGTTGCCATTAACCGTCCTGAAAAGATTGTTGTGTTAGACAGCAATGTGACAGCTTCTGTGGGCGATAAAATCACAGTTCAGAATTCTTACCAGAAAGAAATTACCGGGTTAGGAGCTATTTTAACTTCCGATACTACTCAACCTTTATACGGTGTAGACCGTAGCGAAAACTACTGGATGATGCCGTATATTTCCGAAAACACCGGTGCAATTTCTGACTTGAAAATTCAGACTGCGATTGATTACTTAGAAGAAAATGCCGGAAGCACTGTAGACTATATTTCTTGCTCTTATGACGTGAGAAGAAACTATCTTTCTTACCTGGAATTAACCAGAAGAAATATTGACCCCATGACTTTAGAAGGCGGATTCCAGGCAATTTCCTTCAGCGGAATTCCGTTGGTTGCTGACCGTCATTGTCCTGATGGTACCATGGATTTGTTAAACTCCAAATCCTTCGCAATGCACACCCTGTCCGATTGGGACTGGCTGGATGATGACGGAAAAATCTTAAAACAGATTGCCGGCAAACCTGCATGGACAGCCGTTTTGGCAAAATACGGCGAGCTGCTGTGCGACCATCCGGGCGGACAGGCAAGATTAAAGGGAATTACCGCGTAATCAGGACATTTTTGAAACAAGCGGCAAACAAAAATGCCAAACGAGAGAGGCTGTGACGAAATGTCGCAGCTTCTTTTTTTATAAAGAGGTGCAACATGTTACAACCGCATTTAACCAAATTAAACACCAATGTGTATCAGATTCCGGAACGGCTTTTGGAAATTGATGCGGGGTATTTTGTGGTGCGAAATCATCATAAGAAAACCTTCGAGGTGCATCACAAGGACCAACCGCACACAACCTTTTGTTTGACTGTTCCTTATGCCGAGCTGGATGCAAGAACCGTGGAACTTGTGCGAAAAACTGCCGTTTCCAATATGAACAGACTGATTCGGGAAATGGATGAACACAACCAAAAATTAGAAAAAACAATGGGAAACTTCGGAGAGGAATCTTCCGAAAAAACCAAGGAAGTACTTTCTTATCTGAACACTCACGAATCCAGAGAATGGGTAGATGATAAAGCTTTTTCCACCCGTTTTCTGTAACATTATAAAAAAGGAGGACAAACTATGACCTTAAAAGAAATCGCAGATGTGGCATCAGTTTTAATTGGGAAACAAATTGATACGTCACTGGCAAATATTTATCTGACAGAAGGGCTTTTGCTGTTAACTGCACAGTATCCCACTGCTTGCCCAGTAAAGTGTGTGCGAGTGATTGTAAGCGACCCCGAAACACCTGTCTCTATTCCGCAAAATAAAGGAATTTATAAAATATATCGGGAGAAAAGCCGATATTTGGAATACCATTTGGACGAAATCGGATTGTTTGTTTCCCACCAGGGAGAGTATCTTGTGTATTATTATCAAGGGTTTTCGGGGCGCTTGTCGGAAAACGAAAATATTCCGGTTGCACCCGAATATGAAGGAGAGCTATGCAAATATGTAGCGTTTTCTGTGTTGCGAAGCGATGACCCGTCCAATCGGCTGGCAGACAAGCTGGTAGAAGAATTCTATGACAACTGTGCGGCAATCCATAGCAGTATGACAAAAAAAGCAAGAAGAAAGCCGGCGTCGATTCAAGCACCGAAGTGGAGGTAGCACACTATGGATTATTACGATTTTTCAGGTGGAATGGTAAACTGCAAGTCCCCTTATCTGATGAAAAGCGACGAAGTGGAGGATATCAGTAATTTTGAAATTGAAAACGGCGGACTGACGGTTCGTGACGGAACCAAAAAGATTTACGGGCCTTTTTCCAATGAGGTAAAAGGCATTCACAAGCTGTTAAGCCCGAAAGGACACGAAATTTTGCTGGTGGATACCGCACCGACAGCAGAAATTGTGGTAGCAGGAACAAACTGTAATCTGACAATGCACGCCTCCGGCATTCAGGTAATTCACACCACCGGCGGTTACGGCTTTTTGTTTGGGGGAATCGGAAAAACCATGCTTCCCTTATATCGCAGATGCGACGGAGAAATTACATTGGAGGAGCCTCAGAATTTGTGCCTGTTTCTGGAGCAGCTGGAGGATGACTACACCACAGACGGAGACTTTCCGGCTGATTTGTTTGGGCATCATATTATAGACAGTGATACGGGCGTGTTGTATTACTGCGACAACCGCACCAACGCATCGAAGGAAAACATTCATGAGCTGATAAAACAAGCGCCGTTTATCCGATTGGGGAAAATAGGCGGTGCAGTTTTTATGAAATATACGGCAGGGAGCAAAATTACGGTAGATATGAAAAAAGGTTACTATGAGCACACCTTTTTTTCTATCAGCGAGATGACCTCTCTTTCCGATATATTTCCGGATGTGTTGGATTTACCGGGGGTGACACAGACGGCATTTTCCTGCAAGCATTTTGTGTGGCACCCGCCCTCCATGCGTTATTTTGCAGCAGGAAACAAAAAAAATCCGACCGCACTTTATATCAGCGAACCGAATAACTGGTGCAGCTTTTCAGAAGTGAATGTGCTTTACCCCCACTTGAATCTTGGAAAAATTACCGGGCTTTTGGTGGTGGAAAAATCGGTGGTGGTTTGTTATGAATACGGCTGGAGCCATTATGTCGGTTCCGACCCTACAGAAGATGGGCAATGGTCCTTACTAAGTGTTCCAAACGGAACAAAATTCGGAAGCACAATTTGTCTGACACCGGGCAGTGTCAGCTTTTATTCCAACGGAGAGCTGATGTCGTTTTCTTCCTCCATGCTGACGGTTCAAATGCTATATTCTCCCTCCAGCTCGCTTTATAAGTTTTTATCAAAGGGAAAGGTGACACTTCCGCAGTCCCCAAACAATGCGTTTGCGTATTACAGACAGGGAAAATATTATCTGGTATTGGATGATAAGATATTGATATATCACGTTTCCTCCGGTGCCTTTACCTGCTATGAGGGAATTGCCTGCCGCTGCATCGCAGAAGATTACAGCGGACGGCTTCTTCTGGGACGTGGGAACTATGTGGTAGGATTTGATGCTGAATGTCACTTTGATTATCAGCCGGAAACCGACACCGATGAGCCGATTTCATATCGTGTTTGTTTTGGGGTGCTTCCCTCTGTCAATGAAAACGAAATTGCCCGTTGCACACAAATGGTTGTGAAAGTGAAGGGATGCTTCAATCATCTGGACTGCGAGGTAAAGCTTTCTTCCGAGCAGGAATGTAAAGCAGAAAAGCTGGAGAACACAAGCCATCTGATCTATGGAAAATCGCAGTGGAACCACCGATATTTTCATAGTGATTTTACAGAAACCAGGTGTACACCAAATGTATCCGGCAATTTTTTCCGTTTGGAAATTGAGGGGCAGACTGATGTCGGGCAAACCGAAAAATTTTCGGTGCTGAATGTGTATTTAGAAATGAAAAAGGAGCGTAGAAAATGATAGAACTTCTGATTTTGTTAGTGATGTTAGGGACAGAGCTGATGAAGCTTTTTCTGCTTCACCGGATTTCTATGCAACTTGCAGCAAAGGAGAAAACGCCTACCAAAAAAGCTCCTCCAAAAGCACGGGAAAGCTTTGTGGTAAAGAGAATGGAACAGCGTCTTAAGGAAGCAATGTATCCCAATGAATAAAAAAAGAGGAACAGAAGCGTTACGTTTCTGTTCCTCTTTTTTTATAGGAAAACATCTGTTTCTTTTGCCATATTAACAAAGTCATCGGGATTCCATTGCTCCACGGTGCAATCCCCCAGGCCTTTGGGTAACACAACATTCAGTGTTGCCCCCATCATTTTTTTGTCAGTAGAGACGGTTTTCAAACATTCGTCTTTATCATAGGGCACCGAGAGAGGAAGATTGGCTGACCGGATCAGCGAAATAACTTGCGATGCTTCTTCTTCTGAAATTTTCCCCAGCATCAGCCCTATTTGTACGATACACACCATCCCAACAGCTACCGCCTGACCGTGGGTGTATTCGATGTAGTTTCCCGCTTTTTCGATGGTGTGGCCTACGGTATGCCCAAAGTTTAATATCATCCGTTCTCCGGTGTCAAATTCATCTTGCTGTACCACATTTTTTTTGATGGTAACACAACGGGTAATGATTTGGGTAAGATGTTCTTTGGGCGATTCTAACAGCGTCAGAAGCTCCCGGTCTCTGATGCAGCCGTATTTAATGGCTTCTGCCATACCGTCAGCAAAAATTTTGTCTGACAGAGTTGAGAGTGTATCCGGATCTATGAGAACCACATTGGGCTGATAAAATGCACCCACAAGGTTTTTTCCGGAGGGCAAATCAATGGCAGTTTTTCCACCCACGGAGGAGTCAATCTGTGCGAGAAATGTTGTGGGAATTTGCATCAGACGAACACCACGAAGATAGGTTGCTGCTAAAAATCCTGTCAAATCGCCAACCACACCGCCGCCTAATGCTACAATCAGGTCGGTTCTGGTAATGCGGTTTTTGACACATTCTTCATACAATACCCCAAGCATAGAGAGCGACTTTGAAGCTTCTCCCGCAGGGATAACGTAGTAAGAAACCCTGAGCCCTTGTTCTTCCAAAGCAGTGCGAACTGTTTCAAAATACAAAGGAAACACGTTGGAATCAGTTACAACAAATACGTTCCCGTCTGTGAGCTTTTTGGCATACAGACCGGCAGTTTTTAAGAGTTCCTTTTCAATATAAATATTGGAATTGTAGTTTTTTCCGTTTAATTTTAGTTCCATAACAAAAATCCTTTACAAGATGGCATCCCGGATGGCGTCTCCCATCTGACTGCAGGAAATGGGATTTTCTCCGCCCAAATCCGCAGTGCGAAGACCGTTATTCAAAACTGTTTCTACAGCAGTTTCTATTGCTTTTGCCTCTGCCTCTAAAGAGAAGGAATCCCGAAGCATCATGGCAACAGACAAAATGGTTGCGATGGGATTTGCCATATTTTTTCCGGCAATATCGGGTGCAGAGCCATGAATCGGTTCATAAAGCCCCAGTGTTCCGTCTCCTCGTGAGGAAGAGGGCAAAATGCCGATAGAACCGGTAATCTGAGCCGCTTCATCAGATAAGATGTCGCCAAACATATTATTTGCAAGCACTACGTCAAACTGAGCAGGATTTTTCACCAGCTGCATTGCCGCATTATCTACTAACATATCAGACACGGTAACATCCGGATAATCTTTTGCCACTTCGTGCACAACCTCACGCCAAAGACGGGAATTTTCCAACACATTTGCCTTGTCGATGCTGGTGACTTTCTTGTTTCGTTTTCTTGCTGCTTCAAAAGCAACTTTTGCAATGCGACGGATTTCTTCCACACCGTAGCAATCGGTGTCGTAGGCTTCCTCACCAAAGGTTCCGGTTCGTCTGCCACGTTCCCCAAAATAGATGCCACCGGTCAGTTCTCTGACCACATAAATATTGATGCCGTTTTTCACCAGCTCTTCCTTAAGGGGGGAGGCTTCTTTTAAGGCAGGAAATAATACTGCCGGACGAATATTGGCGTACAGATTCAACGCTTTTCGGATGCCCAGGAGCCCCGCTTCAGGACGTTTATCACCAGGTAAGCTGTCCCATTTCGGACCGCCTACCGCACCCAACAAAACGGAATCCGAGCTTTTACAGATTTCTATGGTTTCCTGTGGGAGTGGAGAGCCTGTTTGATCGTATGCAATTCCACCCATTAAAACATCAGTGAAGGTAAAGTTGTGTCCATATACGGAGCCGATTTTTTGAAGCACCTTAATCGCTTCTGCCACAACCTCCGGACCAATGCCGTCTCCACGGATGACTGCAATATTATAGTTCATATTTTCATTCTCCTTTGATGCTGGCAAGCAAGCCGCCCTTTTCTATGATTGCCTGAATTTCCTTCGGAAAAGGGGGGATGGAAAAGGTGAGGCCTTTATTTTCGATGGTCAGAACGCCCTTTTCCAAATCGCAGCTTACGGTGTCGCCAGATTGGATGTGATCTACTGCCTCACTGCATTCTACAATGGGAAGCCCGATATTGATGGCGTTGCGGTAGAAAATGCGGGCAAAGCTTTTGGCAACTACCAGTGAAATCCCACTTGCTTTAATAGCAATGGGAGCATGTTCTCTGGAGGAGCCGCAGCCAAAATTTTTCTCGGCAACTATGACATCACCGGGAGTCACCTTTTGGACAAACTCCTTGTCGATATCCTCCATACAGTGCTGTTTCAGTTCTTCCGGGTCCGATGTGTTTAAGTATCTTGCAGGGATAATGACATCGGTATCAACATTATCGCCATATTTATGTACTGTGCCAAAAATCATGCTACCATCTCCTTAAGCAAATTTAAGCGGACAGCTTAAGATACCGTCCACAGCACTTTGTGCCGCAACGTAGGGGCTTGCCAGATAGACTTCGGAGTCGGTGTGTCCCATTCTGCCCACAAAATTTCGGTTGGTGGTGGCAACACAGCGTTCCCCGGCTGCTAAAATTCCCATATGTCCGCCAAGACAGGGGCCGCAAGTGGGGGTAGACACCACCGCACCCGCTTCAATAAAGGCTTTTAAGTAGCCTTGTTCCATTGCTTCTAAGTAAATTTTCTGCGTTGCAGGAATAATGATGCAACGAACATCGGGATGCACTTTTTTGCCGTTTAAGATTTCATATGCCTGTCTTAAGTCGGATAATCTTCCATTGGTGCAGGAGCCGATGACTACCTGATGAATTTTAATTTCTCCAAATTCTTCCGGAGTTTTTGTATTTTCAGGAAGATGAGGGAACGAAACCGTTGGCTTTAATTCACTTAAATGGATGCTAACACATTGAGAATAGGTGGCATCTTCATCGGGGGCATAGGTGGTGTATGAGGTGACTTTATCTTTTAAGTATTCCTTTGTCACTTCGTCAAAGGGGAAAATGCCATTTTTTGCCCCTGCTTCAATCGCCATATTGGAAATGGTGAGGCGGTCATCTATGGAAAGACTGCGAACCCCTTCTCCCATAAATTCCAGCGACTGATATAATGCTCCGTCTACGCCGATTTTCCCAATCAGGTGAAGAATCACATCTTTTCCTGTCACATAAGGGGGAAGTGTGCCGCTAAGCTCTACCTTGATGGCATCGGGTACTTTGAACCAAGCCTCTCCTGTTGCCATCCCCGCCGCCATATCGGTGGAGCCCACTCCGGTGGAGAAGGCATTCAGGGCGCCGTAGGTACAGGTGTGAGAATCGGCACCAATGACCAGATCTCCGGGCTTTACCAAGCCTTTTTCGGGAAGCAAAGCGTGTTCAATGCCCATCTCTCCCACATCAAAAAAGTGGGTGATGCCGTGTTTTTTGGAAAAATTGCGGCTAATCATTGCCTGTTCTGCCGCTTTAATATCTTTATTGGGACAAAAATGGTCCATTACCAAGACAATTTTGTCTTTATGAAACACAGAGGTTAATCCTGCTTTTTCAAATTCCTTAATGGCAACCGGAGCAGTAATATCGTTTGCCAGTACCAGATCCAGCTTTGCCATAACGAGCTGCCCCGGCACAACAGAGTCTAACCCTGCGTGATGTGCCAGAATTTTTTGTGTCATTGTCATACCCATAGGGGAAAGTCACCCTTTCTTACACAATCAGTTTGTTTACGCCATTTAAGTAGGCTTTAATACTTGCTTCCACAATGTCGGTGCTGATGGCTCTGCCGGTTGCTTTTTTGCCGTCAAGATGGAGCTTCACCACCGCTTCGCCCAACGCATCTTCGCCTTCGGTAACAGCGTGAATTACATAGTCATTCAAAATAAAATTCTTTTCGGTAATCTGATTGATGGTCTTGAATGCCGCATCAATGGGACCGTCACCGGTTGCCACCTTTTCGATGAAATCATCCCCACATTTTACTTTAATCATAGCGGTGGAGGTAATGGTGTTACCCGAATTGATAACAAACCGCTCCAGTGTATAGGTTTCGTGAATCTGCACCTTTTTGTTGGCAAGCAAAGCTTCGATGTCACGGTCGGTAATAGATTTTTTCTTATCAGCCAACAGTTTGAAATGCTCAAAGGTGCAGTCCAGTTCTTCTTTGGTCAGTTGATAGCCTAAAATCTGGAGACGTTCTTCAAAAGCGTGTCTGCCCGAATGTTTTCCCAAAACCATCTGAATGGCAGGCTTCCCGATAGATTCCGGCGTCATAATTTCGTAGGTTTGCCGATTCTGGAGCATTCCATGCTGGTGAATGCCCGATTCGTGCGCAAAGGCATTGGCACCGGTAATGGCTTTATTGGGGGGGATGCTCACACCGGTAATGGCAGAAATCAGCTTCGCACTTCTGTAAATCTGACGGGTATTGATGTTGGTTGCTGCATCGTAGTAATCTTTTCGGGTTTGAATGCCCATTACCACTTCTTCCAGAGAGGTGTTTCCGGCACGTTCTCCAATACCGTTTACGGTACATTCCACTTGGGTTGCACCGGCTTTGACTGCTGCTAAAGAGTTGGCAACTGCCATTCCCAAATCGTTGTGGCAATGAACAGAAATATCTGCTTTTTCTATATTCGGAACCTGTTCTTTTAAGTAGGTGATATACGCCGCAAATTCATCAGGGGTAGAATATCCCACCGTGTCGGGAATGTTCACAGTGGTGGCACCGGCTGAAATGGCAGTTTCAATCACTTTGGCTAAAAAGGCTTTGTCACTGCGGGAAGCATCTTCTGCAGAAAATTCCACATCAGAACAGTATTTTTTGGCATAGGAAACCATTTCTTTTACCCGTTCAATTACCTCTTCTTCTTTCATTTTCAACTTGTATTGCATATGAATGGGAGAAGTTGCAATAAAGGTGTGAATACGGGGGCTTACTGCATCTTTTACTGCCTCGTATGCCGCATCAATATCTTTATAGGTTGCACGCGCCAAACTTGCCACGGTTGCATCCTTTACTGCGCCGGAAATTGCTTTTACCGATTCAAAATCCATAGGAGAGGCAATGGCAAAGCCGGCTTCAATGATGTCCACCTTTAACAGTTCTAACTGACGAGCCACCTCAATTTTTTCGGTTAGGTTCATACTGCAGCCGGGAGACTGTTCTCCGTCGCGCAAGGTTGTGTCAAAAATTTTCACACATTTTGCCATAGTTCTCACTCCTTCTTAAAAAATATTATATAAAGAAAAAGCCTGCTGTTGCAATCAGATACAACCGCAGACTCTTTTTTATAGCCTTCAAAAAGAGATTATCTTTCGGTTGCACGGCAAACAGCATTACCCAAACATAACAACAAGGTAATGCAGTACAGGAAAAATAAGTTTGCCGTAAATTGCATCATAGAGACAATCTCCAATTCGTATCATATTTGATTTCATCATAGCATAAGGGGAAAATTTTGTCAAGCAAAATCAGGGAAATTGTAGTGGCAGATTCCACAAATTCCGCAAATTTTGTGAAAACAGGTAATGTCACTGGAAAGCAGTTACCCAATTTTTATGAAAAAAATATAAAAAAGCTTGTTTTTCATCTGAAACTGTGTTACAATATATTTGCGACGCAGCTGAATATTGTTCTAAAACAGGGCATACTTTTGTTAAAAATGTATGCTTTGGTAGTTCATCCTGTTTTAGAACAGACTGTGTCGCAACAGTACCGAAGTTATACATTTTTATGCGTCAACTTCGGTTGGCGCATTTTTTATTTGGAAAAGAGGAAGGTATATGATTATAGACGGACCCACCGGAATTGAGTTGATTCCCGGAAATCATGGGAAAGACTGCCCCGGGAACGGTGAGAATGGAAATGAATGTTGTTGTGACGAGTGCAATTATCTATGCTGTTGTCTGGAGTATTTCAAACCCCAGGACTGTGATAATTGTCTTAGCGAAGGCTGTCCCAGACACCCGAAAAATAACGGTGGACTGTTTAATGGTTCCGTTCGATAACAAAAAAAGATTGTTTACTTTCAAACATAAAAGGAAAAAATGCTTGCATAATATCTAAAACTGTGTTACAATATATTTGCGACATAAATTCAAATAAAGCTTCCTGTTAAAGTGTGTATTTTTATACCTTTTTTTGTGTAAAAATGCAGGCTCTGTTTCAACATGCTTTAATAGGATGAATGAATTTGTGTCGCAGCAAAAGGAGCTGTGCATTTTTCATGCGTAGTGTCCAGAGCACTGCGCATTTTTTACGCACAACCGCGCGAAAAACAGATGTTCCAAAGGAGGAAACAAACATGAAACAAAACATTAGAAGCATGGTATCAGGAATGCTGATCGGTTCTATGCTGACCGGTGGCATCACGCTGGCAAAAACAGAAAGTGAAACACTGGAAGCGTGGTTTTCTGACATCAAAATTATGATCAACGGGACAGAAATTCAACCAAAAGATGCCAACGGAAACCGCGTAGAACCTTTTATCGTAAATGGCACAACCTACCTTCCGGTCCGTGCCATCGGAGAAGCTCTGCAAAAAGAAGTCAGATGGGACGGCACAACCAATACCGTTTTCTTAACCGACGTCACACTCCCCGACAATCCCCTCGTTGCAACGCCCGCACCAACCCCTACAGAAGCTCCAAACCCGACACAAGCTCCTGTAGCAATGCCTTCGGAGTTTTCTTACACCACCAATGAAATTCTGCAAATTTCGGGCTACCAAAAAGAAGCAATCAAAGGAGAAGTAGCATTAGCTTGGGATGCCACTCAAAAAAATGCCTCTTTTTCTGCAAAAATGCGTTGCAATAACGGCGGATTGGGAGATTACATAGATTGCGAAATCACGCTTGTGGAAACAACTTCTACCCAACAAAACGGATTTACGGGAGCGTTTAAGGTTATTATGAACGAAGCCGTAAAATATGAAACAATCAAAGGAACTGTAACCGTTGAAAACAATCAGCTCAGTCTACATACCGAAGAATATGATTATCGTCTGCTTGCCGCATTGAAAAACACCGAACCAAATACCCAAAAGCAATCCCCTGTTTTTTACGGATTGAATGCAAAAAATTACAACGGAGAACAGGCAACCGGCTTGTTAGGCTTTGAAATTTCTCCCGACCAATCAGCTTTAACCGTCTCCGGCAATTTTACCGTTGATGGCAAGCAATACACCCTGAAACTAAACAAGCTTATCAGTATCACCGATAAGCAAATTGAGGGAATCTTTTCTATATTATGTAACGGTGAAATTCTCGTGAATGAAGTCACTGCCACCTTGTCTGACTTAACTTCTTCCTTAGGCGAAACCGTGACATTTGATATGGAAGGCTTTGTTACTCTGCAGCTCCAGCTTGCAGAAATTGCCCGTTAATATGCGCCAGCCAAAACAAGCGATAGCGTTTCTGCTATCGCTTGTTTTTTATAATATTTCAATATCTGCACCTAAATTTTTGAGATTTTCCACCAATCGTTCATATCCGCGAAACAGATATCCGTTATCCTCCACAATGGTGGTGCCCTCTGCCATCAGACCTCCAATTACTAAAGATGCCGCAGCTCTTAAATCACCCGCTCTGACTTGTGCACCATTCAATTTGCCGGTTCCCTCAATGACAGCCGTTCTTCCCTCTGTAGTGATTTTTGCACCCAGTCGTTTCAGCTCCGGCAGGTGATGAAACCGATTTTCGAAAATGGTTTCAGTGATAATAGAAGTCCCCTTCGCCCCCGCAAGCATCGCGCAAAATTGTGCCTGTAAATCGGTGGGAAAGCCGGGATGCGGCATTGTTTTGATATCCACCGCCTTGTAGTTGGATTTTCCCTCTACCAACACCTCGTTTTCCCCAACTGCTACCTGTGTTCCCGTTTCCCGGAGCTTTGCAATGACCGGATTCAAGTGCTCCGTCAAAACATTGGACACCTTCACCTTTCCACCTGTTGCTGCGGCTGCCAGCATATAGGTGCCGGCTTCTATTCGATCCGGAATTACCGCATATGTTCCACCGGAAAGGTTTTTCACCCCTTCAATGGTGATAGTATCGGTTCCCGCCCCGGTAATATTTGCCCCCATTTGATTCAAAAAATTGGCAAGGTCTGTAATTTCAGGCTCGGCAGCAGCATTTTCCAAAACAGTTGTCCCGCTTGCCAGCGTTGCGGTCATCATCAGATTTTCTGTTGCCCCTACACTGGGAAAATCAAGATAGATTCTATTTCCTCGTAGTTTTTTTGATTTCAGGCTTACATATCCATTCTGAATATCCACCGTAATACCAAGCTTGGAAAATCCCTTCAAATGTAAATCCACCGGCCGTTCTCCGATTTGACAGCCACCCGGGTAGGCAACCTCTGCATAGCCTGTTTTTGCCACCAATGGTCCGGCAACCAAAAAGGATGCCCGCAATCTGCTTGCCAAATCGTAAGAGGCAAAGGGAGAAATTTCTGCAGCTGCCTCACACAAGTAGCAATTTTTTGAAAATTCCCCTTTTCTGCCGGTTGACTGCAGCAAAATCTGCATATTAAAAATGTCCGAAATATTGGGCACATTCTGAATACAGCACGGATTTTCGCATAAAATGGTAGCAGCTAAAATCGGCAATGCTGCGTTTTTTGACCCGTTTACCCTTACTTCTCCCACCAACGGAATTTTGCCCGTAATCTTAATATTCGACACATTTCATTCTCCTTATTTTTCTTTATTTCATCAATTTTTAGTATTACCGTTTCCCCTATAAACATACTCCGGATTCTTGTAACAAAAATGTAAAAAAATTTTTCGTGACATTTCATAAAAAGCGTAGTATAATAGAAAGGAAGAAGTTTATATAAAACTTACATAAAAACAGGTTGGAGGTGATAATATGCCATTCCCATTGAATTTTACATCCGGAATATCTCAGCTTTCTGCCATTCGCTTTGCAGATATTGTGGACATTATTATTGTTGCAATTTTAATCTATAAAATTGCAAAATTTTTCAAAGATACCAGAGCAGTTCAGGTATTAAAAGGCATTATCATCCTGATGGTTTGTGTTCAGCTTTCTGAAATGTTTAAGCTCAACACCATCAACTACATTTTGCAAAACACCATGCAAGTGGGTGTTTTGGCTGTGTTTATCCTGTTTCAGCCGGAAATTCGTTCCGCACTTGCCAATATGGGGAAAAGCAGATTTTCTTTTTTGACCTTTGACACAGAAGAAAATTCTGACCCTACCTTGAATGTCATCAATGCAGTAACCGCTTCGGCAAAATCCCTGTCGGAGAAAAAAATCGGTGCTCTCATTGTGCTGGAGCAAAACACAAAAATTATGGATATTATCCGAACCGGTGTCATGCTGGACTCTGCAGTGTCCACCGAGCTGATCAATAATATTTTCTTTCCGAAAGCTCCTCTGCACGACGGTGCCATTATCATCGGCAACGGCAAAATCAAAGCTGCCGCTTGTGTGCTTCCCCTGTCGCAAAATGACAGTCTGGAATCGGAACTGGGCACCCGTCACAGAGCCGGCTTGGGCGTTACAGAGGGAAGCGACTGCATTTCCATTATTGTTTCGGAGGAAACAGGAAAAATTTCCTTGGCTTGTAACGGTGGCTTAACCCGAAACATCAGCCCGAACGTGCTGAAAGATGCACTGAAAAAACTGCTTTTGAAAGAAGACCAAAATCAAAAGAAAGTAAATCTCAAAAAAATTGTGAACAAGATGAAAAAATAAAAAAGCGAGGAGGGATTCCAAATGAAAAAATTTGTAGACGCATTCAAACGAAACACCGTTTTGAAAGTGTTTTCCTTATTGATTGCAATTCTCTTATGGGCATTTGTGCAACTGAATCTGAATCCCGAAATCAGCTATGAATCCTTTGACATCCCCATTACCATCACCGGGGAAGCAGATATCAACAGCGAAGGTTATGTTATCAGTTCGATTCCCAAAAACTTAACCACCACTCTGACCGTTTCCGGAAAGCGCTCTTATTTAAGCACCTTCGACCCCTCTGCACTATCTGCCTATGTGGATGTCTCCACCGCCAAAAACGCAGGAGATTTCTCGTGCTCTGTCCGGGTGAAATCAGAAGACGGAAATGTTTCTGTAGTGTCCAAAAGCCCGGCTAATATTTCCTTATATGTTGACCGGATTATCACCACACAAAAGCCCATCAAGCTCTCTTATGACGGCACTTTGAATCCGGATTATTACATTGACAAAGAAAACATTGTGATCTCTCCCAAACAGGCAACTGTGAAGGTGCCAGAACTGGTGGCACCGAAAATCAGCGAAGTTGTGGTGCATCTGGATATGACCAACGCCAAAGCAGAAATCCACAATGAATTCCAGGGAATTCCCGTGGATAGCCGTGGCGAAGAGGTCACCGATAAATTCTTAAAAATCACCAACGAAAGCATTACGGTGCAGGTGCCCATTTTGAAACGCAAAACCGTTCCCATTGTGATTAAAAATCTGCCCGATAAGCTTCGTTACAACCTAAATATCGAACAAGTAGAAATTGCGGGTAAGGAAGCAGAAATTGAGGCTGTCACCCAAATTGACGGCTACCTCAACGACTACAATCCGCAAGAGGAAAACACCTCTTACACTGTTACCTTAAAACTACCCCAAAACACCACCTTCACCGAAGAAAAAACCGTGAAGCTGTATGTGCTTGACTAAAAAATAAAAACAATATACTTTCAGGACAGGGTGAAATTCCCGACCGGTGGTAAGTGCCGCACTTGGCAGACAGTCCACGCGCTCAAAAATCTGAGCTGAATTGGTGAAATTCCAATACCGACCGTTACAGTCAGGATGAAAGAAAGGAACCAAAAATGAAAACAAGAAAATTAACTGTAACGGCACTTCTTGCTGCCGTTTCCACCGTGCTGACTCTGCTTAATTTCAGCATTCCTATTATGCCGTCCTTTATCAAGATGGATTTTTCCGATTTACCTGCACTTCTGGCAGCCTTTGCCTTTGGTCCGCTAAGCGGCATTGCAGTGTGTCTGGTCAAAAACATTTTCAATCTGTTTATGTCCTCCGGCGGCTTGGGCGGTGCACTTTCCAACTTCTTGTTGGGGGTGCTGTTTGTAACCCCTGCAGGGTGGCTGTATCAGCGTAAGAAAAACCGTTCCGGCGCACTGATTGGCTCTCTGATCGGAGCATTTTCTATGGCTGTGATTGGAATTTTTACCAACTATTACATTGTGTATCCAATTTATACTGCCTTTTTACCTATGGAAACCATCATTAAAATGTATCAGGCAATTAACCCCTATGTGACTGATTTGTGGACAGCTCTCATTTACATGAATTTTCCCTTTACCCTCGTAAAAGGACTTTTGAACGTGGCCATCGCCTTTTTAATCTACAAACGATTATCCCCCGTGTTACACGGCTACAAATAAACATACAAAAAAGGTTACTGCAAAAATGCAGTAACCTTTTTTATGCCATATTATTTAGTCGTCCCAGTTGTCACGGATTTTTTCTTCAATCTCTTTCGCAAGCTGTGGATTTTCATTTAAGTAAATGCGGGCGTTTTCTCTGCCCTGTCCAAGGCGGATTTCGCCATAGTTATACCAGGCACCGCTTTTTTCCACAATGTCAGCTTCCACGCCTAAATCCAGAAGCATTCCGTTTTTGGAAACGCCTTCTCCGTACAAAATGTCAAACTCTGCATCCTTAAAAGGCGGTGCAACCTTATTTTTCACCACTTTTACCTTGACCTTGTTGCCGATAATTTCGGTGCCGTTTTTGATGGCTTCGGAGCGGCGCACATCCAGACGCATGGAGGAATAGAATTTTAGCGCACGTCCACCGGTGGTAGTTTCGGGATTTCCAAACATTACACCCACCTTTTCACGAAGCTGATTGATAAAAATGGTAGTGGTTTTGGTTTTGTTGATCACGCTGGTCAGCTTCCGGAGTGCCTGAGACATCAGCCTTGCCTGAAGACCAACATGAGAATCACCCATATCCCCTTCGATTTCCTGACGGGGCACCAAAGCTGCAACCGAGTCGATAACGATAACATCCAGTGCATTACTGCGAACCAATGCTTCGCAGATTTCCAGCGCCTGCTCACCGGTATCGGGCTGAGAAATGAGCAAAGAATCAATATCCACGCCCAATCGTTTTGCATAAATGGGGTCCAGCGCATGCTCTGCATCAATAAAAGCGGCTTCCCCACCGTTTTTTTGTGCCTCTGCAATGATGGTAAGGGCAACGGTGGTTTTCCCGGAGCTTTCCGGACCGTAAATTTCAATGACTCTGCCTCTGGGGACACCGCCTACACCGGTAGCACGGTCTAACGTCATAATCCCGGTGGGGATCACATCCACGTCCATTGAAAGATTTTCACCAAGGCGCATTACTGTGCCTTTTCCAAACTGTTTATCCAGTTGTGCCATTGCAGCTTCCAGTGCTTTTTTACGGTCATCTTTGCGTTTTTCCAATTCTAAATCCATGGTTTCTATATTCCTTTCCCCACTCGGGCAATCTTCATTTCTTATCCCCATTATAGCAAAATTTTTACAAATGTCAATAGATTTTGACAAAAAAATCGAACAAATGTTCTATTTTTCGATTTTGCCCAGTTGTTTGGATGCCTGAAGTGCCAGGTGGAGTGCATTTTTTGCGGAAAGGGTGCGCACCTTCTCCCGATTTCCAACAAAATGGAATCGGTAAGCGTCGGTTTTCTCTCGGGTAGAAACACCGATATACACCAGCCCTACCGGTTTTTCATCGGTTCCGCCACCGGGACCTGCAATCCCTGTGACCGAAATACCGATGTCGCCACCCAGGTTCTTTCTGGCGCCCTCTGCCATTTCACAGGCTGTGCCCTTTGACACTGCACCATATTCTGCCAGGGTTTCCTCGGAAACGCTCACCAGGCGCATTTTTAGCTGATTGGAATAGGTTACCACCCCACCGGCATACACTTCTGAAGAACCGGGGATTGCAGTCATCATTTCACCAATGAGTCCCCCGGTGCAAGACTCTGCCGTCACCAGCGTTTGTCTGTTTTCCAAAAGAGAGGCAAGAAGAACCTCTTCCAAGGATTGATTTCCCTCGGCATAGATATATTCTCCTACAATTTCATAAAGCTTTTCTTTTAAGGAATCGGTCAATTCCTTCGCTTGCTCGTGAGTTTTGCCCTTTGCAGTAATCTTCAGCTGCACTTCACCGGTTTTGGCATAGGGTGCTAAAATCAGATTGTCCTCTTTTTTCATATAATCGGACAAAAGCTCTTCCAGATGCGACTCTCCAATGCCAAAAAATTTTATGGTAGTTTCCATAATTTCTTCGGTTTTTAAGCTTTCCAGATAGTTTTGAATGTCCTCGGTTTTTAAGAGTGCCGAAACCTCCACCGGAGGCCCGGGCAGCATCATCACCGTTCCTTTTTTGGTGTGAGTAATGCTTGCCGGCGCAGTACCGTTGGGGTTTTGAATCACACGAGAACCTTTTGGAAAATAACATTGGCTGAGATTACTTTCAGTCATCTTTTTTTCCGCACGGCGAAAATATAAATTGAGCATTTCCACCGAATATTCGTCCCGCACCAATTCCCGTTCCAACACGCGCGCCACCGCTTTTTTGGTAATATCGTCATAGGTAGGACCAAGCCCGCCGGTAGTAATCACCAGCTCTGCCTTTTTTAAGCCTCTCTTTACCGCCTTTATAATATCCTTTTCGGTATCTTCCACTGCCATTTGAAGCACTGTACGAATACCGTAGGGCTTCAACACATTGGCAATATAAGGGGCATTTGTATTTACGATGTCGCCGGAAACCACTTCGGTTCCAACGGCTATAATTGCACACTTCATAAAAAAACTCCTTTTTTATATCAGTCTTTCTATAGTATATCTTAAATGGGGAAAAATTACAATCTTTTTTTTGAAAAATATGGACATTTTTCCTTTGGTGTGATATGTTTTGGCTATCCCCACAGCAATAGACGGAAGGAGAGAAAACTGCTGTTGTTCGTGATCTCTCCTTCACTCCAAAAAAAGCACACAGGTTTCCAATCGTACAAATGCTTTATAACAAAAAACTCTGCTCAGAGCTTGAGCAGAGTTTTTTCATGCAATTTTCTTATTATTTAGAAAGTCTTGCTTTTAAGTTTTCCAGTTCAGCAGCCAATTCTTTGGGTAATCTGTCGCCAAATTTTGCAAAGAATTCGCCGATGCCTTTGGTTTCTTCCAGCCAAACTTCTTTATCAACGCTTAACAGTTCGTCTAACACTTCATCAGAAATGTCTAAACCGGTTAAGTCTAAATCTTCTTTCTTGGGCAGGTAACCGATTGCAGTTTCTACAGCGTCAACTTCGCCTGCACATCTTGCCAAAATCCAGTTCAGTACACGAATGTTGTCACCAAAGCCGGGCCAGATGAATTTGCCGTCTGCATTGGTTCTGAACCAGTTTACGTGGAAGATTAAGGGCAGTTTATCGGTTTTGGTGCCCATATCCAGCCAGTGCTGGAAGTAGTCACCCATGTTGTATCCGCAGAAGGGAATCATAGCCATGGGGTCACGGCGAACCACACCAACCTGACCTGCAGCAGCAGCGGTGGTTTCGGAAGCCATGGTAGCACCCATGAATACACCGTGGTTCCAGTTGAAGGACTGGTATACCAGCGGAGCAGTTTTTGCACGTCTGCCGCCAAATACGATTGCAGACAGCGGAACACCTTCGGTAGATTCAAATTCGGGAGAAATGCAGGGGCACTGTGCAGCCGGAGCGGTAAATCTGGAGTTGGGATGTGCACCTTTTACACCGCTTTCGGGAGTCCAGGGATTGCCCAGCCAGTCGATACCGGATGCCGGAGCATCACCGTCCATACCTTCCCACCAAACAGTGTTATCGTCTTTTAAGAATACGTTGGTGAAGATGGTGTTTTTCATGGTAGTAGCCAATGCGTTGGGGTTGGTTTTGTTAGAGGTACCCGGCGCAACACCGAAGAAGCCTGCTTCGGGGTTCATAGCCCAGAGTCTGCCGTCTTTACCAACACGAATCCAAGCGATATCATCACCTACGGTGTATACTTTATAGCCTTTTAAGATAGCGGGCGGAATTAACATTGCCAGGTTGGTTTTACCACAAGCAGACGGGAATGCTGCAGCAATGTATTTTACTTCGCCTTTCGGATTTTCCAGACCTAAGATGAGCATGTGTTCAGCCATCCAGCCTTCTTTTTTACCTAAATAGCTTGCAATTCTGAGAGCCAGACATTTTTTACCCAGCAATACGTTTCCGCCGTATGCGGAGTTGATGCTCCAGATGGTGTTGTCCTGGGGGAAGTGCATAATCCATCTTTCATCGGGGTTTACATCTTTACAAGCGTGTAAGCATTTGGTGAAGTCTGCGCTGTCGCCCAGCTGTTTTTCTGCCTGAATGCCAACACGGGTCATAATTGCCATGTTCAGCACAACATAGATGCTGTCGGTCAGCTCGATACCAACTTTAGAGAAGGGAGAGCCTAACACACCCATAATGAAGGGAATTACATACATGGTTTTTCCAGCCATGGAGCCATCAAACAGCTTGCCTAATTTTTCGTAAGCAGCTTTGGGGTCCATCCAGTTGTTGGTGGGGCCGGCTTCTTCTGCGCTTTCTGCACAGATAAAGGTTCTGTCTTCTACACGAGCAACGTCGTTCTGCGCAGTTCTATGATAAAAGCATCCCGGCAGTTTTTCCTGATCCAGTCTGATCATTTCGCCGGATTTGCAAGACTGTTCTCTTAAGCTTTCCAGCTGTTCTTCGGAACCGTCAATCCATACTACGTTAGCGGGCTTTACAAGGGCTTTCATTTCTTCAACCCAGCTTAACACAAATTTGTTGTCTGTCATTGTCAAAAACTCCTTTTTTCTTATTTATAGAATAAATTTTTAATCAATTTTCAACATAATGGTTTTTGAAAAAATCCTATTCTCAGCCATTATACCATTACTATAACACATCCTATTTTATTTTGCAAGTGTTTTTTCTAATTTTTCTCAAAAAAATTGATTCTTTATTTTTTACAAGACAGCATTTTATCACTTAATGTCCTGAACTCCTCCAGGCTGAGCTTTTCACCGCGGACAGTTTCCGAAAGTCCGCAGGACGAAAGCAGCGCATTGACCTCTTCACGCCCCAGCTTGAAATTCTGCATCAGGCAGTTTGCCAAAGTTTTTCTTCTGTTGGAAAACGCCGCTTTTACCACCGAGAAAAAGTGCTTTTCATCCCGGGGTGATACCGCTTTTTCTTTCCGGAAGGTTAATTTCATAACTGCAGAGGTAACTTTCGGAACAGGGTCAAAGGCTTCCGGCGGCACGGTAAACAATAGCTCGGTATCACAATGATAATTGGAAAACACCGAAATAGCACCGTAATCTTTTTGCGTGTGGTCGGCACAGATACGCTTTGCCACCTCTAACTGTACCATCACCGTCAGCGACTTCAGCCCACAGGGATTCTCTACCAGCATGGTGATGATGGGAGTTGTAATATAATAGGGCAAATTTGCCACAACAATCATATTATCCGTCACAATTTTGGAAAGGTCGGTTTCCAGAATATCCTGATTGAGAATGGAAAAATTGTCTCTGTCTCCATGTTTTTTCACAAGATTATGATATAGGCGGTCATCAATTTCCACTGCCACTACCTTTCGCGCCCGTTCTACCAGCAAGTCGGTTACTGCACCAAGACCGGGACCGATTTCCAGCACGTCGGTATCTTTGTTGACTCCTGACTGCATCACTATGTTTTCAATAACCGAAGTATCCTGCAAAAAGTTTTGTCCCAAAGATTTTTTTGCTACAATTTTTGCCATAGCATTTGTTTCCTTTCCAAAATTTTCTTACTTGTATCATATCATAAAAGCCCCACCCTGTCAAATAATTCGTCACAACTTTATCCATTTTTTAGTTGATATTTTGCAATAAATGCGATATACTAATAAAAAAGCAAGCGTTTCTTCTATATTACATATCGCATCATCGTGCAGAAAAAGAGGTGATTTTCGTGAAAACCGCATTGGTTTTAGCAGGGGGCGGCTCCCGTGGTGCATACCAAATCGGTGTCTGGCAGGCACTGCGTGAAATGGATATTCCCATCCATATTGTGACAGGAACCTCCGTCGGTGCCTTAAACGGTGCGCTCATTGCGCAAAATTCTTTTGATACTGCTTTGAAGGTCTGGGAAACCATCGACACCAAAATGGTCTTTGACTTGAAAGAAAAAGCTACCTTGTCTGAATATGCCAAAGAATTCTTCCGACGTGGCGGAGCTACTGCCGACGGATTGAAAAACCTTTTGGAAACCTGTCTTGACGAAAACACAATTCGCCTTTCCCCTGTCGAATTTGGATTGGTAACCGTAAAAAAGAAAGGGCTCGAACCTTGTCAGCTATACACAGACGAAATCCCTCACGGAAAACTCAACGACTATCTTTTAGCAAGCGCCTCCTGCTATCCGGCAGTCAAAAGCCACAGTATCGGAGGCACTGAATACATCGACGGCGGATATTATGATAATATGCCCGTTTCCCTTGCCAAAAAGAGAGGCGCAGACCGATTGATTGTGGTCAATTTGGAATCGGTAGGTCTGGTGCAAACAAACATTAAAGAGCTGTCAAACGATAAAAACACAGTCTACATCTGCCCCCGGTACGATTTGGGTAATTTTCTGATTTTTGAAAAGGACACCGCAAAACGAAATATCCGTTTGGGCTATTTAGACACCTTAAAAGCCTTTTCCTTCTTTGACGGAACTCTTTTTACCTTTGCCAAGCATGAGTTTTCCCGTTTGGCAAAAAGCAAGCACGTCACATTAAAAAAACAAAAGGAATTTTTCCAAAATCGTCGGTTGAAAGGCAATCTTTTAGATTTATCAGCCTATACCGCCATGGAAAAATTTCTGCAGGGCAGCACCACACGCCCCTTAACCTTTCCTGTCATGCTGGAAACCGCCGCAGAAACAGCAGGAAGCATTTTGGAATTATCTCCTCTTACCCTCTACACCTTTGATTCCTTCCACGAGACATTAAAACATCGGGTTCTATCGGTTATGGAAGAAAAAAACATAAACGAAGTGTATGAAAATTTTCAAAAGAAAAAGCTTTCCCTGAAGGGCAATTTTCTAAAACAACTGGACCAAAAAGCTGTAACCATATTTTTAGCACTGCTGTTTTCCAAAACGCCGGAGGCAATTTTTCGGGTTGCCGGTCTGTTTCCAAAAGAATCGGTTGCTGCTTTTTACCTTGCCACCTTTGATTTAATCCCATCCTAAAAAAAATGGTTACCTGTTTCTTGCAGGTAACCATTTTTTTATTTATTTTCCAAATATTCCAAAATGGAATGTGCTGCGGTTTTTCCGGCACCCATTGCCAGAATTACGGTTGCAGCCCCCGTTACCGCATCACCACCGGCATAGACACCCTCGCGAGAGGTTAAGCCGTTTTCTTCGGTAACAATACAGCCGTGCTTGTTGGTTTCCAACCCCTTGGTGGTGCTTTTAATGAGCGGATTGGGAGAAGTTCCGATCGACATAATCACACAATCTACATCCAGCAAAAACTGGCTGTTTTCTTTTACAACCGGTTTTCTTCTGCCCGATTCATCCGGCTCTCCAAGTTCCATTTCCACACATTGTAAGCCGGAAACGAAGTTGTTTTCATCTCCCAGAATTTCCACTGGGTTACAAAGCACTTTGAAGATAATGCCTTCTTCCATTGCGTGCTCCACTTCTTCTTTTCTGGCAGGCATTTCATCCAGCGAACGACGGTATACAATATAAACATTTTCTGCACCCAGCCGTTTTGCGCAGCGTGCGGCATCCATAGCAACATTACCGCCTCCCACAACTGCCACGTTTTTCCCGTGGTGAACAGGAGTGGAAGAATCCTCACGGTAAGCTTTCATCAGATTGATACGGGTTAAAAACTCGTTGGCGGAAAATACGCCATTTAAGTTTTCACCCTTGATATTCATAAATCTGGGAAGCCCCGCTCCGGAACCGATAAACACGGCTTCAAAACCTTCTTCAAACAGCTCATCAACCGATACTGCTTTTCCGACTACAGTGTTGGTTTCAATGGTTACACCAATTTGTTTGAGCTTTTCAATTTCGTCATGAACAATGGCTTTTGGCAAACGAAATTCCGGAATTCCGTATACCAAAACCCCTCCGGCAACGTGAAGTGCCTCAAAAATGGTAACCTCGCATCCGGCTTTCGCCAAATCCCCCGCACAGGTTAACCCTGCCGGACCGGCACCGATTACCGCTACCTTATGTCCGTTTTTCGCTGCAAGCTTGGGCTCTTTTTCTACATTCAGACGATGCCAGTCTGCAACAAAACGTTCCAGACGTCCAATAGCAACCGGTTCCCCTTTGATTCCTCTGACACAACGTGCTTCACACTGAGTTTCCTGGGGACACACTCTGCCGCAAACAGCAGGCAAAGAGCTGGAACGATTGATAATTTCATACGCTCCTTCTAAATCTTCTTCCTTAATTTTCTGAATAAAGGCAGGAATATCAATGGCAACAGGGCATCCGCCTACGCACGGTTTATGCTTACACTGCAAGCATCTTTCCGCTTCGTCTTTTGCCTGCTCCAAAGTATAACCCAATGCAACCTCCTGAAAGTTTTTGTTGCGCACATTGGGGTCCTGATGAGGCATGGGATTCTTTTTGGGTGACATATTAGGCATCTTCTTTTACCCCCTTAAACAAATTACAGGTTGCTTCATGCTGATGGCGTTCTGTTCCGAAATACATACGGGAACGCTGAATTGCTTCATCAAAATCTACCAAATGACCGTCAAAATCCGGTCCGTCTACACAGGCAAATTTGGTTTCTCCGCCAACTGTCAAACGGCATCCCCCACACATGCCCGTGCCGTCTATCATAATAGGATTCATGCTGACAGTGGTTTTGATGCCATATTCTTTTGTCAGCTTTGACACAAACTTCATCATTACCAGGGGACCGATAGCGATTACCTCGTCATATTCTTCTCCGCTTTCAATCAATGCTTTCAACGCATCTGTGACCAGCCCTTTTTCTCCGTAGGAGCCGTCATCTGTCATCAGCTTCAAAATGTCGCTTGCTTCCTTAAACTCGTCTTCTAAAATCACTAAATCCCGATTACGGAAGCCTACAATGGAATGCACCTGGGTACCCTGATTATGCAATGCTTTGGCAATGGGATACGCAATGGCACAGCCAACACCGCCACCAACAACTGCTACCTTTTTCAGCCCTTCTATCGCTGAAGGAACACCAAGAGGCCCAACAAAATCATGAAGATATCCGCCTTGGGGAATATGGTTGAGTTTTTCGGTAGTAGCGCCCACAATCTGAAAAATAATGGTGACAGTCCCTGCTTCGGGGTTGGTATCCGCAACCGTCAGAGGAATCCGCTCTCCATCCTCATCCACTCTTAAGATGATAAACTGACCTGCTTTTGCTTTTTTGGCAATACGAGGAGCTTCCACCTCCATCAGAGTGACGGTGGGATTGAGCTCTTTTCTTTTGGTTACCAAAAACATATATCTAACCTCACTTTCTAATGCAAAACGAGACCTTTTGACAAATGTTGCTCAAATTTGACGATAATTGCGGTAAAAAGTTTCAAATTCCTCATTTTACACTATTTATAACTTCTATAATATTATCTTACTATAGCACAGTTTTTTGTTTTTGTAAAGTATTTTTTCCGGATTTGGAAAAGGTTTTTCCAATATTTTGATTATTTTCAAAAAGGAAGAGAAATAATACTGTTATATAATTGACAGAAGCTAAAATTTGTGCTATACTTAATTAGATAGTTTGTTCGGAAAAATTTTTAGTATCGGATTACTAATTTACTATAGGAGGATCATTGTGGCAAAAAAGAAAATACTGAAGGTAATTCCCCTGGGCGGTCTTCACGAAATCGGCAAAAACCTGACCGCTATTGAGTACGGAGATATCGGAATTTTAATTGATTGCGGAATTGCCTTCCCCGATGAAAATATGTTGGGGGTTGACCTGGTCATTCCCGACTATTCTTACATCGTGAAAAACAAAGACAAATTCAAGGCTTTGGTGCTGACTCACGGTCACGAGGACCACATCGGCGGCATCCCTTATCTGATGAAGGAATGCGCCATCCCTGTGTTTGGTACAAAGCTGACCATTGGTCTTGTAAAATTTAAGCTCAAAGAGCATAATCTGCTCTCAAAGGTTGCCTTAAATCAGGTCAACGCAGGCGATACCTTAAAATTCGGCGACGTCATGGTGGAATTTATCCACACCAACCACTCCATTGCAGATTCGGTTGCCATTGCAATTCATACCCCTGAGGGCATCATTTTGCACACCGGTGACTTCAAAATTGACACCACTCCCGTTTCGGGCAATATGATAGACCTGGCAAGATTTGGAGAGCTGGGAAAAAAAGGCGTTACACTGCTGTTGTCCGAATCTACCAATGCAGAGCGTCCCGGCTATACGCAAAGCGAGCGTTCGGTTGGGAAAGCCTTAAACGACATTTTTATTTCCAACCCCAAAAAAAGAATTATCATTGCTACCTTTGCATCCAACGTGCACCGTGTGCAGCAAATTATTGACGCCTCTGTCCGCTACAACCGAAAGGTTGCCGTTTCGGGCAGAAGCATGGAAAACATCGTGCAGGTTGCTCAGGAGCTTGGCTATATGAAAATTCCAAAAGGCACCCTCATTGACATTGATAACATCAAAAATTATAACAACGAACATCTGACCATTATCACCACCGGAAGCCAGGGCGAACCCATGAGCGGACTGCACCGCATGGCATTTTCGGCACACCGCAAGGTAGAGCTTAATTCCAACGATTTGGTGGTGTTAAGCGCCAACCCCATCCCCGGAAACGAAAAGCTGGTTTCCACCGTGGTAAACGAGCTGTTTAAGCGGGGTTGCTCGGTGGTGTATGACAATCTTGCAGACGTGCACGTTTCCGGCCACGCCTGTCGGGAAGAGCTGAAAATTATTTTAGCGCTTACCAAACCGAAGTTTTTCATGCCCATTCATGGCGAATATAAGCATCTCATCCACCACAAAAATCTGGCGATGGAGGTGGGCATTCCAGAAGACAGAATTTTCATTCTGCAGCTGGGCAATGTACTCACTGTTTCCAAAAGCCAGGCAAAACCCGCAGGCAGCGTTCCCGCAGGAAAGGTGTTTGTGGCAGGTCTTTCGGTGGGAGATGTGGGCAACATTGTGCTGCGTGACAGAAAGCACCTGTCTCAGGATGGGCTGATTGTCATTGTCGTGTCGCTGTCTTCCCAGAACAATCAAGTGCTGTCCGGCCCCGATATTATTTCCCGTGGATTTGTATATATGCGGGAAAGCGAAGAACTGATGGAAGAAACCCGTCTGGTGGCCACGGAAGCATTAGAAAGTCTGCTTCAACGAAATGTTACTGACTGGTCCACCTTAAAAAATGAAATGCGTAACGCAGTTTCAGATTTTCTTTACAAAAAAATCAAGCGTTCGCCCATGATTCTTCCTATTATTATGGAAGTGTAACAACATATAAGAGGAACAAAAGATGAAACAATTACAGCTGATTGCAAGCATTCTGGTTTGTAAATTTCTGATTTTTGTCGGCAAGCTGATGGGAAAACGAAGCTCCTCTGCTCCCGGCAGACTTGCGCTGAAAATCTGCCCGCAAGCTGTCAGAATGCTCTCCCAAAAAGTAAAATACGAAACCATTTGTGTGCTTGGCACCAACGGAAAAACTACCACCAACAATATGATTAACACACTGCTTTTGAAAAGCGGGTATTCCACCGTTTGCAACTGTGTGGGCGCCAATATGTTTGACGGCGTAGCAACTGCCTACCTTTCAAAAGCCTCGCTCTTTGGCGCGCTGAAGGCCGACTATGCCGTATTGGAAATTGACGAAGCCACTGCGAAAATCGTATTTGACCATCTTTCTCCCGATATCATCGTGGTAACCAATTTATTCCGTGACCAGATGGACCGCTACGGAGAAATCGACCAAACCTTAAAACAGCTGGAAATTGCCATTGAGAAAGCACCGGAGGCGCTTCTTTGCCTGAATGCAGACGACCCCATGAGCAGTTATTTCACCAAAGCTGTCTCCAACCGGTGTGTCACCTTTGGTGTATCACAGAGGGTAGACCAACCGCTGACCGAAGAAAAAGAAGGCAGAAATTGTCTCTTTTGTAACGCTCCTCTTTCCTACGAATATTATCACTATAATCAGCTGGGCAATTATGCTTGTCCCAACTGCGATTTCAAACGTCCCACTCCGGATTTTTCAGCAACCGATGTAGTGTGTGAGCCTGCAATACAGTTTACCTTCAACCAAACCGAAACAGTTTCTGCAGAAATTTTTGGCTTTTATAACATTTACAATATGCTTGCTGCGATGGCAGTGGCAGAGCTTTTGGAGCTGCGCATTGCAAACTACACCGAAGCCTTTCAAAGCTACCGTCCGCAAACTGCACGAATGGAAGTGTTTCCCCTTTCCAAGCCGGTTGTTCTCAACCTGGCAAAAAATCCGGCAGGCTTTAATCAGGCCATTGCAACCCTCTTAAACGATCCCCGCAAAAAAGCAGTGGTCATCGGCATCAACGATATGCCTTCCGACGGATGCGATATTTCCTGGCTGTATGATGTAAATTTTGAAGAACTGACCAACTGCACTGCATACGGTGTGTCGGGAAAACGCTTATACGATATGGCGCTTCGCCTTTATTATACAGAAGTGTGTGACAGTCCGGCAATGAATCCGGACCCTGTGCCCTTGGCAATGGATTTTTTGAAAACCGATTGCGAAGTGGTCTATGTACTGGTAAACTACACCTTGATTTTTGATGCAAAAGATGCGTTGGAAAAAGAGGTAAAACTATATCAAAAACAACAAAAAAAGGGGGAACAAAAATGAAACTGACCATCTTACAGTTGTTCCCCGAGCTTTTGAATTTATACGGTGACCGCGGCAACATCACTGTGCTGAAAAAGCGCTGTGCACTCCGCGGGATTGAAGCAGAGGTTCTTACCTGTTCTATAGAAGAACCCATTCCCTTTCAAGCTGCTGATATCATTTACTTAGGCGGTGGAAGCGACCATGACCTTCCACGGGTAGCACAAAAGCTGTCCCAACACAAAGAAACTCTCCTGTCTTACCGGGATGACGGCGGCGTCCTTCTTGCCACAGCAAGCGGATATCCTCTTTTGGGACACGCCTATTCCATTCGCGGCAAAGAACATACCGGTCTTTCTCTGGTGGACATGACCACCCGGGAGGGAGCAAAGAAGCTGACAGGAAGCATTTCCTTAAACACCTCCTTCGGTGTGCTGGTAGGCTTTGAAAACCACAACGGACAAACCTTTTTAGGAAAGGGCGTTACCGCGTTAGGCAATGTGTTAAGCGGCAACGGCAATAATGGTGAAGATAAAACAGAAGGCGTGATGTATAAAAATATTTACGGCACCTATCTCACCGGTCCTCTTCTGCCAAGCAATCCCGAGCTTTCTGACCTTCTGATTGCCAAAGCGGCAGAACGAAAATATAAAACATTTCCCGACTTTCCTCCCCTTCCCAATGAAATTGAAAATCTTGCGAAAGGATATATCTTAAACTATGGTAACCGAACTCACAAAGGATAGAATCGAAGAATACGAAGCCTTTAATCAGGCTCATCCCAAAGGTCATTTTATGCAGTCTGTTCTGTGGGGACAAATGAAACCCGACTGGAAAAATGTCATCCTCATCTCCACGGATGAAAACAACAAAATTAAAGGTGCGGTGAATGTGCTCATTCGCCCTGTCCCCATCATCAAACGAACCATTATGTACTCTCCGCGTGGTCCCGTTTGCGATTTAGACGATAAAGAAACCTTAAAAGAGCTTTACGACGGCATCAAAGAACTTGCAAAAAAACACAAAGCCTACGTATTCAAAGCAGACCCGGATGTAAAAAGCGACAACGAAACCTTCAAAGAAAGCTTAAAAGAAGCTGGCTTCCGAATCATTCCCGGCAGCAAAAATTTTGAAGGTATTCAACCCTGCTTTGTGTTCCGTCTGGATGTAAAGGACAAAACCGAAGAAGAAGTATTCGACATTTTCCACTCCAAAACCCGTTACAACATCCGCCTTTCCCTGAAAAAAGGAGTAACGGTCCGTTTGGGCACAAAAGAAGATGTAAAAGACTTCCAGCGCTTAATGGAAGAAACCGGTCAACGTGACGAATTTGTGGTTCGTCCTGCCGCATATTTTGAAAAAATGCTGGACGTATATGGCGAAAATGCCCGTCTTTATATGGCAGACTTTGAAGGAAAGCCCATTGCCGGTACCCTGGCAATTTACTACGGCAACAAGGTCTGGTACTTATACGGAGCATCCGGCAATGCTTATCGCAATGTTATGCCCAACTATCAGCTCCAATGGGAAATGATTCGCTGGTCTATTGAAAAACATTGTGACATCTATGATTTCCGCGGTGTCTCCGGCGATTTAAGCGAAGATAACCCCTTGTACGGACTCTATCGGTTCAAAAAAGGCTTTAACGGTGAATTTACCGAATTTTTAGGAGAAATTGAAATCATCTTCTCCCCCTTTATCAACTGGGCAGTCCACCACGGAGAAAAAATCTTCCGCGAACTTCGCAGAAGAATCTACTTGCTCCGGAAAAAATAAAAAGAAGCGAGCTTACTTATATGAAAATCAGAGTACTGTTTGAAAAAAACATCAAATACATTTCCCATCTGGATTTAATGAAAGCCATGCAAAAAATCTTAAAACGCACCGGCTATCCCCTAAAATATTCCGAGGGCTTTAATCCTCACATGGTGCTATCCATCGCCAATCCCTTGCCGCTGGGCATTGTGGGAAAGCAAGAATTTATGGAGTTTGAGTTAAAAACCGATTCCATTTCCTTTGGCGAACTGAAAGAAAAGCTCCGTCTGGCATGCCCTGAGGGAATTGTCCCCATTGAAATTTATACGCAAAACTTAAAAAATTTCAATCTGACAACCAATGCAGATTATGAAATCATTATCCGCTCTGATGAGCTGAATGCCATCCGAGATTTTCTGGAACAGGAATCGATTCCCGTCGAAAAATTCTCCAAAGGAAAAACCAAGCTCATCGACCTGAAGGAATTGATATACAGCTTCAGTCTTTCCCCCCACGAGGAAGGTGTTCTTTTAACATTAAACTGTGCCTGTGGAAATGAAAAGACCTTAAACCCCATGCTCCTGAAAAAAGCGATGCTTGAGAAAGGCATTAAAATGGCTGCCTTTTTACCCACAAGAATGGGATTTTATGATGCCGACGGCAACGGCTTTCAATCGTAATATTACATAAATGAACGGTGGTGAATCCCCCAAATGAAAATTTTACTTGCCTCGATGAAAATGGATATCGGAGGCGCTGAAACACATATTTTAGAGCTGGCAAAAGGCTTAAGCAAAAAAGGACATCAGGTGCAGGTGATTTCCGAGGGCGGCATTTTTGTCAAAGAGCTGGAGCAGCATGGTATTCCCCACATTTGTGCGCCGTTAAGCTCCAAAAAGCCAAAGGATATTATCACTTCCTATAAAACCTTAAAAGCCCTCTTTACCAAAGAAAATTTTGACATTGTTCATTCCCATGCAAGAATTCCCAGTGTCCTGATACATATTCTGAAACCAAAATTCCGCTTTGGTTTTGTTTCCACCTTGCATTTTGCTTTCACCAAGAATACGCTGGTAAAAAAATTCACCGTTTGGGGCGAAAAATGTCTGGTTGTTTCGGAAGACTTAAAAAAACATTTAATCCGCAACAGCCGCATGAAATCCAAAGATATCACCGTCACTGTAAACGGCATCAACGAACAGGATTTTGCGAACACCACTCCCGATGAAGCTGTGATGAACGAACTAAACTTACGTCCCGACAGCAAAAAAATTGTATGTGTCTGCCGCCTGGAAAAAGGTAATTGCGACAGTGCCTATATGCTTTTGCAGCGAGCAGAAGAAATCAACCGTAAGCTACGGGATATCCAGATTGTCATTGTAGGTGACGGCGACGCCTACCGGGATCTTTCGGAAAAAGCCGATGCTCTCAATCGTCGCATTGGCAAAAACACCGTGATTCTGACCGGTAAACGAAGCGATGTCAACAAAATCATTTCACTTGCCGATGTCTTTGTCGGTATTTCCCGTGCCGCATTGGAAGCGATGGCAGCAGGAAAAATTGTTGTTTTAACCGGTAGCTACGGACATCTTGGCATTCTCACTCAAAAAGATTTTGAAAAGATGAAGCTGTCCAACTTCACTTGTCGTGGGCTGGAACTACCCACAGAACAAAAAGTGGCACGTGCCGTTTGTGACGCTTACCGTTTGGATAAATCCACCAAAGAGCAAACCGTATCCTATCTTAAAAACGCCGTGTTAACTGAATATTCTTCCACCCGTATGACAGAAGATGCTCTTCGTGTTTACCATGAATTACTCTATGAAATCAAGCAAAGTGATATCGTGCTGTCCGGCTACTACGGCTTCCGCAACAGCGGTGATGATGCCATTCTCAAAATGATTATCCAGGATATTCGTGCCATTGACCCGAAGCTTGGCATCACCATTTTATCAAACCGTCCTGCCGACACAAAACGCATTTACAGTGTCAACGCTGTCAATCGATGGAATTTCTTTGCCATCCGCAAGGTGATGAAAGACTCACGTCTGTTTATTTCCGGCGGTGGCAGCGTCATTCAGGATGTTACCTCGACCAAATCCCTTCTGTATTATTTATGCTTGATTTTGATGGCAAAACGATACGGAAATAAGGTGATGTTATATGCCAACGGGATTGGTCCCGTCCGTAAAAAAGCCAATCAGAAACGGGCAAAAAATGTTCTCAATCGAGTCGATGTCATTACGCTCAGAGAAGAAGATTCTCAGGATATTTTGAACGAAATGGGTGTCATCAATCCCAAAACCGTAGTCACCTGTGACCCCGTAGTTGCTCTGAAGGATATCGACATTGACCAGGCAGAAACTCTGCTCTATCGCCATAATCTGTTTGGAAAGCCATATATCGTGGTATCTTTAAGAGAATGGAAAACCATTCCGATTTTTGAAGCAGAACTTCTGGAAGGATTAAAGGAAATCAAGCGGAAACACAACTGTGAGCTGCTGTTTCTTCCCATGCAGCATCCCCACGATGTGGCAATCAACCAAAAATACGCAAAGCTTACCAATTCTGTCTGCATTACCAAACGTCTCTCTGCCGATATGTGTATTGGTCTTGCCAAACACAGCCTGCTGGCAGTGGGAATGAGACTTCATATTCTAATCTACGCTTTCGCTGCGAATGTCCCCTCCATCGGTCTGGCATACGACCCCAAAGTAGAAAGCGTCATGCGCTATTTCGGGCAGGATACCTATATGGGCCTTTTGGAATTCACCAAAATGAGCTTCACCTCAAAAGCAGACCGCATTCTTTCCAACCGTGAAGGCATCCGGAATGACTTGTCCGTTCGCCTCCACGAGCTGAAAGCAAAAAATAAAATCAATATTGATTTTGTATTCAAACTTCTGAATGAATAATCAAAAATACCACTTGTCACAACATCATCTCATGCTGCGGCAAGTGGTATTGCTGGCAATTTTCCCAAGAAAAATCCGTTCTTTTTCTTGACAACTCCCCCAAAATTTGATAAACTATGAAGGATTCCAATACGGAGTGGTATCGAAGTGGTCATAACAGGACTGACTCGAAATCCCCTCGGTTACACTGTAACTGTACCCCTACAAATGGCTTAACCGTGCGGGTTTAAGCGAGGTTCAAACCTGGTTTTTACACCCTTATCTAGCGGTTTTTCTAGCCATTTCTAACATTTTTCTAACAAAATTTTATAATTTGCTCAGTTTTTTCTCCGTCAAACCGGAGTTCAAACATATCTGGAGATGTACCCAAGTGGTTGAAGGGTCTGCACTCGAAATGCAGTAGGTCGGCTCAAACCGGCGCCAGAGTTCAAATCTCTGCATCTCCGCCAAAAAGAGCGGTCTTTACCGCCAATGTGCGAAGCCGCAAGATATTCTTGCGGCTTTATTGATATTTCAAAATTTTTATGATATAATATTAATATGGAGGTGACAATAATGCATCGATTAATTTTAAAAAATGTAGGTCCAATCGAACATTGCGATATAAACATTGACAATTTATCTGTTTTGACTGGCACACAAGCATCCGGAAAGAGTACTATTGCTAAGTCAATATTGTTTTTTAGAACCATAAAGGATGACCTAATGGATACTATTATAAAGAAGAATTTATCAGGCACAGATTTTTCTTTGATTAACTCCTTCCAAAGACAATTACGTTCGAAATTTTTGCAAATTTTTGGGACATCTAGAGCAATGAACAATAGCCTATATATGAAATATGAATACAACTCGAACACCTTTGTATCCATTTCATTACAATGTAAAAGAGGATATGATGTCGTATCTCCCAATTTTGTTTATTTTGAATTTAGCCAAAATATAAACAACTTTATAAAAGAACAAAGCAAAGCAAACCTCTCCGATATGTTTTCAAAGAACGAATTACAGGAAGATTTAAATCAACTATTTTCTGATGATTATGAAACCATATTTATCCCTGCTGGTAGAAGTTTGATAACTTTATTAACAACACAACTAAACTATATTTTTACCATAATGGACGAAGAACAAAAGCGTTCAATTGATTTTTGTACTCAAAAATATATAGAACGAATATTGAAAATTCGCCCCGCTTTTGAGCATGGAATCTTAGGGTATCTTGATAATAAAAAGACTACAAGTTTAAATAGAATTAATTATTCTTTATTTGATAAATGTATGTCTTTAATTGATAGAATTTTAAAAGGTCGTTATATATATGTTTCAGGGGAAGAAAGATTAGAATTAGGTAGCGACAAATATGTGAAAATTAATTACACCTCATCTGGGCAACAAGAGTCTGTATGGATTTTCAACATATTGATGTATCAATTGATTAATAATACTAAAACATTTCTGATTCTCGAAGAACCCGAAGCACACCTATTCCCAAATGCGCAAAAAGATATTATTGATTTGCTTTCACTGTTTATGGCAGGTGGCAATTCTGTCTTTTTGACAACACATAGTCCATATATATTAGGCTCCATCAATAATTTGTTGTTTGCTAATCATACTGCAAAAAAATATTCCAAAGAGAGTGTAAAAAATATTCTTGATCCAGAGAAATTTATCGACTCTTGTGGAGCATATTTTCTTGAAAATCACTCTCTTACACCTTGTCTTGATGATGAAAGCAACTTAATAAAGAATGAGGTTATTGATGAAGCATCCCAAGAAATAAATGAACTTTTTGATAAACTTCTAGAAATGAATTTGTGAGGTCAAACATGATATTCCCTAAAGATAAATCATTGTGTCATATCAATCAAGCCATTATTGTGTCTGAAGAAAATAAAAAAATTCACAAAGCACGAAACGAAGATTGTTGCGATGTATATAAATATAAGATTGATGGCGACATACTATCTCTTCCATCTGATGGAATGCGATGTGACTATATGTTGGAAAACGAAACAAAGAAGGATGTGTACTTAATTGAACTAAAAGGCACTGATGTTCTTAAAGCAGTAGAACAAATTGAGGCAACCATTCAAAAGTTTAAAACTAAATTATCTACATATTCCATTAACCCTCGTATAATTTATAGAACAAATACGCACGATATACAAAGCTCTAAAGTGATAAATTTTAGAAGAAAATATCCTCATACCCAACTCAAAACTACCCTAATTGATGAAAAAATTTGATGTGATATTTTTTAAATTATTGAAAGTAACCACCCTTCTCAGATGAGTTTGGTGGTTACTTTTTTATGTCGCTCACACGCCCTTTAACAGCCGTCTTATTTGCGAGTTAATGTCTTGGGTGGTGTAACTACCCTACCCGAGAGAGTTTGGTCTCACACCCCCTTTAACAGCCTTTGTAACTTGGCCTCAAAATCGATTTTAAAACTAATAAGAGGCCAGGCGTACACCTGACCTCTTCATCCTTCAAGCATGTTTACAACATTTAATCCAATCTTCAAGGAATAATCCTTCAATATGACAAATGCGAACTTCGTTCCATCTTTCTTTAAGTGATTTCCCACCCCAAATTGGTGCATTTATTAATTCCTCTGCTGTTCCATATTCAGTCCCATCAGGAATATCACAATAGCCACTCCAATATGGTTTATCATATTCAGGAAGAAAGCCAATATAGTGTTCCTCTTCCAGCGGATCATCGCTAAAATAGAAACAAGTTTCGTCAATCCACATTTCTGCTTTTAATTGTTTGAAGAAGAAATCGTAATCCAATGTATACATATTATAGCCCCAGCAACTCTTTCTTTTTGGCATCAAATTCTTCTTGGGTAATGGCCCCTAAATCCAAGAGTTCTTTCAATTTCTTGATTTGCTCTAAATTATCATCTTTGTCTTTACGGGATTCTTGTTTAGAAAATAAATTTGATATTCCCGCACCTACATTCTTTATGCCTTTAGTTACAGAATCGCTAATTTTAGAAACATCAATTTTTGATTCTGTATCTGCAGTCAAATCTTCATCTTGAGTGATATTCTCTATTTCAATAATATCTGCTTCCATTTCATCTACAGTGTAATCAAATGTTGCTTTATCCAGTGTTTCAAACAATCTATTAGCCATAGGCATCATAGATGCAAAGTTTAATGTTCCGGAAATTACTCCACCAATTACAGGAATTGCCTTTGATAGGCCCTTTGCAACAGAACTTTTTGTAACTTTTATTCCGACAGCTTTTCCTATTTGTTTTACAATCGGATACCAAAATGTCTTTGTTAATGCTTTTTGTGGTAGCTTATGTAGAGTCGTTTTTGCAATTTGTGTTGATAATACTCTAACACCAGAAACCGCTCCCGATACACCAAACATTACACCACAATACATTATAAGCTGTGACTTGATTTTTTCCTCGTCTACTGTACCATTCTGCCATAAATCATCCGCACCATACAAATACGAAAGTTCCTGTGCTAGTCTAAGTGCCATTCCAAAGAATTGCATAACATCAGCAGGTATCGTCGCTGCCATAGCAATTCCACCAGGGATTCCTGCAACAAACGATGCTGCCGACGACTGACTTGTCCTTTTTAATATTAGCTTATTCGACATCAATGATAGCTTATCTCGAGAAACTCCCGCTTGTACTGGTCCTAAATCCAACACATCTTGAAGTGCAACATCTTCTGTTGCAAACATTTCCGCTAAAAATTTATCTCTACTAACTTTTACCCCTGGTATCTGTACTGATGTAGTAATTATACCCTCTAATGCAATTTCTTTTGTTTGTTCATTTACGTTACTCATTTTAGCTCCTCCTTTTCACAACCTAACTATTATTTCTCAAGTACCTGATTAGTATCCAAATCAACCAAATACCGCCAGTGCATATTGTCAGTAACAAATCTAACAATAAACCAAAACAGCCTCGCTCTTTTCTTTTACTCATAATTTACACCTCTCATTTTTTGTAGGAATATATCCTCTAAATAGAGTTTGTAAATTTCGCGAATCAACTTAATTATGTTTTCATTATAACATTAATGTGTTGAATTTTCAATTATTTAGCACTATTTCAGCACATTAACTACATCAATGCCTTTTCTTTTTGCATAATCAACCGTATTTTTCGTCCCACTCTTCTGTCCATTGAATACCGCAATCACAAGATTTGACCTGTCAACCATCCATTCATTTCTCACCTGATAACATCCGGTGAAGTAATGGTCATTAATTTCTTTTACAAGGTCAGCATTTTTAATAATCTTATTGAATCTCATCTTTTCGGTCATACTCCGCCTGCTCTCAAAATTCGGGTGAGGTAACGCACATATCAGATGTAAGTCCTTGTTCGTCTTCTTTCTCTCCAATACAATCTCCGCTGCCCATATGTCCGTTCCCATCGCCATACCTGTTATAAAGGTTACATACCCATCTGCAATAGCCTCGTCTATTGCTTTTTCAAGTAACGGTTTAATTTCTTTTTCCCCCAGCTCCATTTTGTCAGGACGATGCCCTGTGAAACAACATCTGCATAATCTTAATTCTTCTTGATTCATAGTCTCTCTCCATTAGCACACATAATCAACATTATGTGTGTAACTTTGAGGGTGAAAACAAAAAAATCGCCCTGAATGACGACATCGGTTACCACGATTTTCAAAGAGTTCCAGACCAATGAACTTCAAAATCTTCATTGGTCAATTTGGCGTGTCCAAATTTTCTGATTTTTATCTAAAACTGCTTGAAACATTGACCTTTATGTACTTTCGTGGTATAATTTACTCAAATAAATTTATAACTTTGCCACATAATGTTGATTATGTGGCTTTAATTTTGCATCCGCACAAGTCCTAATTTCTGCATTTGCCGGCGGTGAATGTCGCCGTCTTCAATGGTATAGATTCTCGTTGTGTTGATGCTGCTGTGTCCAAGAATATCAGCAAGACGAACTATATCCTTTTGCAACGAATAATAAGTCCTTGCGAACAAATGCCTTAAATTATGAGGAAAGACCTTTTCTTTTTCCACCCCAGCACTCTCGCAAAGGCTTTTCATTGCCTTCCATATAGAAAATCGGTCAAGCGGTTTTCCTTTTCGTGTTACGAAGACACTTCCCGATTTGAGCTTTTGCTCCCTGATATACCTTTTAAGGATGTTGCAAAGTTCTTTAGTCAGTAATATTGTCCTGATTTTTCCTTTCAACCTAACCTGTGCTCGTCCCAACATTACTGCATCTACTGTTATAAACTTTAGCTCACTCACACGAATTCCTGTTGAGCATATCGTCTGCATCACAAGGTATAACCTCTCGTTCTTTTTGTCTTGTGCCGCTTTCAACAATCGTTCATATTCCGCTTTGCTTAACTCCTTGTCTTTCTGGCAGAATATCTGCTTTTGCACCTTGAGATTTTTAACTTTCAGGTCATATCTTTCGTTAAATTCAAAGAACCCATTAAGCGATGCCAAAACAGAATTTACAGTCGTTGGTGCATAGCTTTCCATAAGTTGCTGCTTATAATGAAGGACTGCAGTTTTATTTAATTCACCACAGTCCAACCACCTTGAGAATGCACTGATATCACGGATATACTTTTCAACCGTGACTTCGCTCTTTTCCTCGCTAATTAAATATTCCTTGTAAAGTTCAATTTGTGTTTGTGTTATTGTTTGCATAACTGACAACTCCTTTCAATTTTATTATACACCTCTGTGTGTCCTTAATACATTTTGAAAGTCATTGTCAATGTTTCAAGTTTTAAGGCATATTAAAAGACGATTGTAATTCCGTCATCCGAAATACAATCGCCTTCATCGTGCATTTTCTTTGCTACAAG
>JAFUIN010000017.1 GCA_017468465.1 Clostridia bacterium | reverse complement strand
GCTCTTACACCATTAAAGATGTAACTGTAACCGGCGGAACCTACGCAAAAGGCGCTACTTGGGATAAAGGCACCGTAACCGTAACCGGTACCGGCACCTTTACCATCACTATTACCGATAATTACTACTGTAACACTGCAAAAGCAACCTTAACTGTTGCAGCAGCTGACCCGATTAACAAGTTTACCGCTAAGAACCCGACTGTTACCCATACTTTAGCATCCATCGATGCAAAAGCAGTATCTGTTAAACTTGGCGATATCTTCAGCGGAACCAACGTAGTAACCGGTAACATCACCGTTACTATCGCAGGCAACGCTACCACCGTTACTGCAGCTGATTGGGCAAATGCAACTGTTACCGTTCCCGGAACTACCGGTGATGTAACCGTTACCATTAACGATAACAACACCTGTATCACTGCAACCAGTAAAGTTACCTTAAAAGCTCCGGCTAACCAGACCAAATGGACTGCAACTAACCAGACTGTTCAGTTAACCTTGAACAATGCCGGTCAGAGCCAGACCCTTAAATTCTCCGAGCTGTTCACAGCAGTTTCCGGCGCATACATCAAAACTCCGGTTGTAACTGTTAGCGGTGGCGGTTCCTACGCGAACAATGCGATCAACGTTCCCGGTAAAGCAGGTACCTACACCGTAACCGTAACCGATAACTTCTACTGTAACGCTACAACCGCAACTGTTACCGTAAAAGATCCGGCTAAGGTTACCAAATGGACTGCAAAAACAGGCTTAGCTTACGAAATTGAAGCAGGCGCAAGCAAGACCTTAACCTTAGGTGATATCTTCACCTTAAACAACAACTACAAAGTTGGTAATGTAACCTACACTGTAGAAGAAATCGTAGCTAACGGTTCTGCAACTGCAGCAAACTGGGCTACTACTCAGGTAACCTTCACCGAAGGCGGTACTTATAGCGTTACCATTACCGACGACCTGTTCTCTGACGGTATTTACACCGCAGAAGTTAAGATTACCGAAAAAGTTGTAGAACCGGTTGAAAAATTCACCGTAAAAGATGATTACTACTTAGTTGCACACGATGTTGTAGATCCGGGCAGCTCCAATGTGAAGACAATTAAATTAGGCGACATCTTCGCAGCTTCCGGTGAAGGCACCATCAACAGTGCAAATGTAACCGTAACCACCAGCAACAAGGTAAGAAAGATTGAAGCAACTATTACGAAGAACGCTTCTGACTGGACTCAGACTACTATTGCTCTGAAATACTCCGGTGAAATCACCTTAACCATTACTGATGGTTCCGACTGCGTTGCTGCTTCTGCAATCGTTGCAACTGCTCCGAAGTGGGTAGGTGACGTTGACGCAGGTGATGCAAGTGATATTGCACAGGCTCACTATGGTACAAAGACCAGAACTTATATCACAACTAAAGATATTGCTGCTGGAGGAACAGCTACTGTTACTGTAGAAAATATCCCTGCCGATGGCGTATATGGTATCCAGTGGCGAAATGGTTATGGTGTTCATGGCACACCTGGTACTGCTAAATTCACCGTAAATGGCTATAGTGATACCTCTACTGTAACATCACCGGATTGGTCCGACGCTGCAGGTACTGACTTCCTGGCATATCTGAAAGCAGGAAATAATACCTTTACTGTTGAAAATGTTGGTTCTACACCGTTAGCTTTATACGGTAACATCAATGCAATGTCCTTAGATAAATCCGGCTACGATGATGAAGACTTCTTGCCCTATCTGAAAGATAACAGTGAAGGCACAGGCGGCGGCGGAACTGTAACTCCTCCTGAACAGGAATGGCCTGTACCGGAAATTGCATGGAACGGTCAATTCTCCGGTCACTCCCTGTTTAGCGGCTACAGCGTTTCTGCATCTCCGGCTGTTAGCGGAACCTATGCACCTGGAAAAGTAACACAGCATACCATTTCTTCTCCCGGTTCACCCTATGGTGCAGGTGTATATGTATTACAGCTTAAGATTGCTTCTGGTTTCACCGCTCCTGCAAAAATCAGAGTAACCACCGGTGCAGGATATTATGCAGAATTCAACCTCACAGAAGATGGATGGTCCAGCTCTTGTGCACAAGACCAGCTGATTTATCTGGAAGGTGGAAATAACACCATTTACATCGAAAATATCGGAGATACCAACTTCACATTAACCGATATTGACCTTGGTTATTTCTCTGCTGCTAATTCGATGTACTATATGTACAACGCAGCGCAAAAATCGAATGGAGCAATTCCTACTCCCAATTAATCGCTGACTCTGCTTGTCATTCTAAATGACACAGCAAAAGATTTGTTCATGCGAATGAACAAATAGCGAAAACCTAAAAAAGCCCGATGGCATAACGCCATCGGGCTTTTTTGCTTGGTATCATTTGTCATTCTGAGCTTTTGTTAAAAAGCGAAGAATCTCAACGTGAGATTCCTCGGGGATATCCCCTCGGAATGACAAAAGGAAAAAATGATTTTCTAATTAACATTTTTGAAATTTTTCTTGCCTTTCTCTGAGGAGGAAGGTGGCATTTTCGTTAGAAAATGACGGAAGGAGAGATAACAAAAAAAGTTTGAGTAAATATGGTATCTCTCCCTCAGTCAGCTACGCTGACAGCCCCCTCGTCAGAGGGGGCCGGAGATTCTTCGTCGCTTGCGCTCCTCAGAATGACAGAAGAAAGAAGTTTTTTGGAAATGATTACGGAGCATTCTTTATATGGAAAGATAAAAAATGCGGATTCTTATTTTACAATCCGCATCATGTTTTTATAACAGATTTTTTCAACTAAATCCGTTGTATAATTTCGGCGTTCCATTTCATTGATGATGTCCGAAAATGAAGAAAAATCGGTAATTCCTTTTGGCAGACAGTTCACCCCGTCAAAATCTGCACCAAAGCCGATATGGTTTTCACCGCCTAAGTTCAAAAAATGCTCAATGTGAGAAAATATGGTTTCCATCGTTGCGTTTTCTCCTAAAAAAGGCGGATAGAAATTGATTCCTAACACACCACCGTTTTCCATAAGCGCCCGGAACATGTTGTCGGTGATATTTCGGGGATGGAAACAAAGGGCTCTGGCATTGGAATGAGAGACTAAAACAGGCTTTTTGGTGTGCTCCAACACATCCCAAAAGGTTTGGTCCGATGCGTGAGATAAATCGGCAAGCATCCCGATTTCATTCATACGGGTCAATACCTGATGCCCAAATTTTGTAAGACCTCCCGCATCATTGGACACAGCAGAGGTTGCAAGACGGTTGGAATCGTTCCAGGTAAGGGTGAGAATTTTAATTTGCTTTTCCCACAGATAATCCAGCGTTTCCACCGATTCAATCAGGCTTCCACCTTCAACCGAAAGCATGGCGAGCTGTTTGTCAGACCGAAGAAGATTTTCTGCGTGCATTGTGATTTTGATGGTGTTTTCATTTTTCTGCAATTCTTTGACAAAATTATCATATAAGACATCAAAGTAAGAGAGCGGAGAAGAAAAACCAACCGTTTTTTCGGGGTCCATAAAAAAGGCATAAACCAAAAGAGAGGAAAAGAACGTTTGCTTCTTCAAATCCACATGAAATGAGTTTTCTAAAAGAGATTCCTTTTCCCAAAACAAACGGCTTGCCGTATCGTTATGGGCATCAATCAGCTTTGCTGTCATGCGGCAGTCCCACCGCCTTTTGAATCAGAAAACGAGGTCTTTGCTTGGATTCTAAATAGATTTTTCCGATATATTCTCCAATCAGGCCGATGGCAAGAAGCTGCAAGCCACCCAAAAACCAGATGGAAATCAAAAGAGAGGTCCAGCCGGGGATTACTCTGCCCAGAATGAGGCTGATTAAAGCATATAAAACTGCTAAAATGCTCCCGAAGGATACAAGAAATCCAAGTCCGGTAATCCAGCGGATGGGAGAAATGCTGAAAGAGGAAATTCCCTGAAATGCAAAAGCCAGCATTTTTTTCAACGGATATTTAGATTCGCCTGCCGCACGTTCATTTCGTTTGTAGTAAACCACGTCGGTGGTAAAGCCTAAGTCGCAAACCAGCCCTCTTAAGAACAGATTTACTTCCCGATATTGTGACAGTGCTTCCAGTGCACGACGAGACATTAAACGGTAATCAGCGTGGTCGAAAACTAATTTTACTCCCATTTTTTGCATTATCTTATAAAAGCCCTGTGCAGTTGCACGCTTAAACACAGTGTCGGTTTTTCGTTCTGACCGTACACCAAACACAACGTCGCAGCCGTTTTTGTATTTCTCAATCATTTCATAAACAGCGTTGATATCATCCTGTAAGTCAGCATCCAGCGAAACGGTGATATCTGCGAATTTTTTTGCTGTCATAAGACCTGCCAGCAGTGCATTCTGATGACCACGGTTACGAGACAGGGAAATTCCGGAAAAATGAGAATTTTCCTGAGAAAACTGCTGAATTAAAGCCCAGGTTTTGTCTTTGCTTCCATCATTTACAAACAGAATTTTGCTTTCAGGCGAAACAATGCTTTTGTCAATAAGGTCAGTCAGTACCCGATCAAATTCTTTGGAGGATTGGGGAAGCACTTCTTCTTCGTTGTAGCAGGGTACAACAAGATATAACACAGGTGTCGTCAGTTGTTTTATGTCGTTCATAAGGACAGTCTCCTTTCTTGTGGCATAAAAATATGGTTTATTCTATGAAAGATGCACCGGTATCATACCGGTAAATCAATTTTTGCAATGCTTTGTTATCGGTTTGATATAATATGGGAGGGGTAACAGTTAAAGACAGCCCTTCCAAAAAGGCAGTCAAAACCGTTTCGTCACACATTATCTGCAACCGGATAGCGTCACAGTCAGCATCTGCCAAATCGTAGCAGAAATCCTCCGGCTCTGTGTCGTTTGTCAAGGTGAAATCGGCCCATTTTGTAGCTTCATCCGGAAAAACAGTTTCCCGACGGGAGGAAACAAATGAAAATTGCTTTTTGGATATGGGCATTACCGGAATTTTCAAGTCGGAAATTGCTTTGATATATTCGGGAGTCGTTCCGCAACAGCCCCCAATGATGTCAGCACCGTGCTCCACCAGATAGCGTACATATTTTTTGAATTCTTCTGCATCCATAGAAAACACAGTTTTGCCGTCTGTTTCTTTGGGGAGACCTGCGTTCGGCTTGGTAATCAAAGGGACAGACGCATAGGGAACCAACGTATCCAGCAGGGGAATCATTTTATCCGGTCCCGAGGAGCAGTTAAACCCAAAAGCGTCAGCACCGTAAGCTTGTGCAATGAGAAGCGCGGTCAACGGGTCCGTTCCGGTGAGCATTTTACCAGTTTCTTCCAATGTTACCGTAACAAAAACAGGACATTTTTTATCCTGATAGATATGTTGAACAGCTAAAAGTGCACATTTGACTTCCCGGATGTCCATCATGGTTTCAATGACAATAAAATCTACACCAAAATCGTAAAATGCCTTGATTTGTTCTTCATAAACCGAAATCAGCTCATCTTCCGTCATCATTCCCATGGGGTACAGAAGCTCTCCGGTAGGCGAAATGTCCCCGCCGATAAAGGTGTCGGTTCCTATAGCTTCACGGCACAGCTGCAAAAGCTTCCGATTGGTTTCGTATACGTCCAGGTGAGCGGGCAGTTTTTTGCGGTTTGCCCCGAAGGTAGGCGCATATACAGCATCACTTCCGGCATTTTTATACGCAGCCTGCACCGTTTTGATGGCATCGGGGTGGGCAAGAATCCATTCTTCCGGACAAACACCGGCGGGCAGCCCCAGTTTATGAAGTTCGGTGCCTGTGGCACCATCTAAAATAATAATTTCGTTTTTCTTGAGCATAGCGGAAAGGGCCCTTTCTTGTTATTTATCTTTCCAATAATCAATCAGTTCGCGGCTGGTAGTAAAGTCTGATTCATAGTCGTGCCGTTTGACACGGGTTACCATCAGTGCGTCCCGTTCTTCCAGTGTTGTTCCTTCAAACAGGGAACACTCTTTGGTAGACACCAAAAGGGTTTCGGTATCTAAAAGCCCCTGACTGTTATATAGTTCAAATAATGTGCGGTCCAGCACCAGAATATGTTGCTCTCCTGTGGCAAACTGCATTTGCATCTGTAGATTGGAGGCAGCAGTGGTTTCATCTGTGTGTTCGGAATTTAACCGCAGGGGAATTTCAATCAGCTTCACTTCTTTTTTGTTGTCTTGGTTAATGTCGGAAATGACGGGTTCTATGCGGGCTTTCAAAAGGTTATGGTCTTCTTCGGTGAGCACATAATCACCGGAAAACAAAATATAAATATCCGGCTCTACCCGGGTGAGTTGACTGAATACAGTTCCAAAAATCAAAACAAGGGCAATGACACCAATTAAAATATGCCATTTATAGTAAAAGTACAGATTTTTCCACCATTCCTTTGAGAAACGCGGTAAATCGTTGATAGATTTCATAAAAATGTCTTCCTTTCTCATTGAGACAGAGGCACACCCTCCGTCTGATTTATATTGTATCATAAAATTGTGTGAAAATCAAGATTTTTCTTATTATGTAGCACAATCTTGTGTCCGGATGATGTTTTTTGGTGGTTTTTTTCATGAAATACAAAAATCAGCAGATTTTCGGGGTGAAATGTGTCAAAATATCCGCTTTTCCTTGACATTTTGAAGATTATGCGATATAATGTGCATAGTTATAATGGGTTGGTATGCCCTATAAAAAAACGAATAAAACAATTTATATACCCCGAAAATTCAAAAAAAAGAAAGGAGTGTCAAAGCGTGAAGAAGTTTATAAGCCTTCTTACAGCGTTGACCATCTTGGTTAGCATGCTGTCCGCCTTTACTGTTTCTGCAGCTGTGAACACTACTACGTTCTACAATGCAGCAACAAATGAAATCATCACATCTCTCGACGGCGTGAACAGCGTATATGCAACCACAACCTTCACAGGTCGCTATGAAGACAACGCCAGCGTTATCGCAACTCACTACACATTAGACGGTAAGCTGACAGCTGTTGAATTCATTACCCCTGTGGAATCTACAATCGGAGCAGAGGTGGAATACACTACTCCGGACATTTCGGTAGCAGATACTGGAATTTTGAAAATTTTTGCATGGACTGGAGTGGATTCTATCAAACCGCTCCTGAAGTTCCCCGGCATCATCAGCCGCACGGAAGATATTCCGCTTCCCACTGCGACTGTAACTTCTCTGAATGTCGGAGAAATTACCCAGGTTCCCTTGACTTTCGCAATG
>JAFUIN010000016.1 GCA_017468465.1 Clostridia bacterium | reverse complement strand
TTTAGGGCTATGCTTATATAGTACCAAACAAAGAAAAAGGGATTTTAATTTTGGGCAAAAAATATTCTGGTAGGATTGTTCTCTAAAGGCAAAATTGATAGAATTGACGAAATCGAGTGATGCTAAAATGATGATGTAGCAGACGGAACGCTCCGAAACGGATGCGACCGTATGCGAAATTGATGCTCATTTCAGGCATAATTATTTGAACCACAAGACCATGCGCCGTCATCAGAAATATAATCTAAAATTACTAAAATTTGCTATTGATGCTCAAAAAAGTGAAGATTGCCGCTCTCGAATTTTGACAATAAAAAATGGCTCAAACCCAGTGTTTGAGCCAAATATATTGGCAGGGGTAGAAGGACTCGAACCCTCAAGAACGGTTTTGGAGACCGGCATGTTACCATTACATCATACCCCTAAAGAGCGCCATATTAAGTTTTTATTATGCAGTATTTGCAACATAGGGACACGGCTTTGGAGACTGTCGCTCTACCAGCTGAACTATACCCCTAAATATTTAACACTATGACATTATACACGAATTTTTTTCATTTGTCAATATATAAAATCAATATTTTTTGATAATTTTATCATAAATTTTTCCGCTTGCATTGACATTACTGCCGTTTCACAGTATAATGAATACCATGACGTATTATGGCGAATTTTGTCAAACGCAGGGGAAAACGTATGAAACGAAAATCGGAAGAAAAATTTAACTTCAACGCTTTGGTAGCATGTCTGGCGGTCAGTATGTGTGCCAATTTTTATGGATTTGTGATTATGCCGGAAATTGAACGGGGAGATGCCGATACAATTCTGATGCAAGAGCTCGATCCGGCTTATTTCGAAGGGGATCGGATATTGGAGTACATAATTCCGGAAGCGAAGGAACCTTTGAACATTGTTATTACGCCGGCTCCGCAACCAACACCGACGCCGAAGGTGAGCTCGAACAAGAGCAATCTGTCAAGCATTCAGTATGAGGGAGCTACTGTTTATGTAACAAAAAGCGGATCAAAATTTCATCGTGAGACTTGCGGTTCGCTTTCTAAATCGAAAATTCCGCTGCTTTATGAAGATGCCACCGAAAAAGGATATACCCCTTGTGGAAAATGCAAACCATAGGGGAGTGGCACTATTGACAAAAAACGGAAAATACTGTATGATAAACATGTGACAACTAAAGTTTTATATAGGAGCATCAAGGGAGAAAATTATGGCAAACAGAGAAGAATTGATTAAAATTGTGCACAATGCAGACCAATGTCTGACAGAACTTTACGGAGCAGAAAATGTTGCAGTGCAAAAGAGCCGTTACATTACTGCCATTGAAGAATTTTGTGAGAGATATGGTGACAAAGATAATTTGGTGATTTTTTCTGCACCGGGAAGGACAGAAATTGGTGGAAATCATACAGATCATAATTTAGGAAAGGTTCTTGCCGGCAGTGTAAATCTGGATGTGATTGCAGTTTGCTCCAAAACCGACAGCGAATGGATTTGTGTAAAATCTGAAGGATATCCCGAAGATAAGATTTCGGTAAATGACTTGTCTATTCATGAAAATGAAGCGGGGAAGTCTGCTTCGTTAGTTCGTGGCATGGCAGCTCGCTTTCAGCAGTTCGGTTATAAAATCGGCGGATTTGAGGCATATACCACGACCAATGTGTTAAAGGGCTCCGGCCTTTCTTCTTCTGCGGCATTTGAAGTGTTGATTGGCACCGTGTTGAACGGTCTTTATAATGAGGGGGTTGTTTCTCCGGTTGAAATTGCAAAAATGGCGCAATATGCGGAAAATGAATATTTCAAAAAGCCTTGTGGTTTGATGGATCAAATGGCATCCTCTGTTGGCGGAATTGTTGCCATTGATTTTAAGGATAAAGAACATCCGTTGATTGAAAAAGTGAACTTTGACTTTTCCAAGAGCGGATATGCACTTTGCATTGTGGATACCGGTGGAAATCATGCAGATTTAACCGATGAATATGCCAGCATCCCTGAAGAAATGAAAGCAGTAGCAGGGCATTTCGGAAAAAGTGTGTTAAGAGAAGTTTCAAAAGAAGACATTCTTTCAGACCTGATGGCACTGCGTGAAAAATTTGGAGACCGTGCGGTGCTTCGTGCATTCCATTATCTGGATGATAACGAACGTGTTGAAAAAGAAGTAGAAGCACTGAATCAAGGCGATTTTGAAACGTTTAAGGACATGATTATTTCCTCCGGAAATTCATCGTTTCGGTTCTTACAGAATGTGTATGCTGCTAAAAATCCTAAGGAACAGGGCTTGTCACTGGCACTTTATCTTGCGCAGAGCATTCTGGATGGAAAGGGTGCATACCGGGTTCATGGCGGCGGCTTTGGCGGCACTACCCAGAACTTTGTTCCCTTTGATATGGTAGAACAATTTCGGAATGTGATGGAGAGCGTTTTCGGAAATGGAAAATGTCACATTCTTTTCATAAGAAATTGCGGAGGGGTGAAAGTGTTATGATAAATGTATATCTTTCTGAAATTTTAGACTATGGAATGCAAAAGCAAATGATTACAGCGGATGACCAGTGTTATGTTGCCAACAGAATTTTGAATCTGGTTGGAGCAACCTCTTTTGAACGTGTGGATTATACGCCCCATGTAAGCTTGGAGGAAGTGCTTTCGGGCTTATGCGATATTGCGTTTGAAAATGGAAAATTAGAGCAGAACACGGTTACCTATCGAGACATTTTATCAGCAGAAATTATGGATTATTTTACGCCGACACCCGGCAATTTGGCCCATGATTTTTGGAATGCTTATGAAAAACATCCGAAATATGCCACCGATTTGTTTTATGAGCTCTCGAAAAATAATAATTATATTATGACCGAGCGTGTAAAACGTGATTTGAAGTGGAAAACGGACACCGCATACGGACAACTGGATATTACAATCAATTTATCAAAGCCGGAAAAAGACCCAAAAGAGATTGCTGCGGCAAAATCACAAAAGCAAACCGGATATCCGAAATGCTTGCTTTGCCCGGAAAATGTGGGATTTCACGGCAATGCCAGCCATCCGCCCAGAGCGAATCACAGAGTGATTCCAATGGAGCTTTGCGGCGAAAAATGGGCTCTGCAATACTCTCCTTATGTGTATTACAATGAGCACTGTATTTTGCTCAATCAATCGCATACACCAATGCAAATCAACCGTGCTGCATTTTCCAAATTGCTTCACTTTGTGGAACGATTTCCTCATTATTTTGTTGGCTCCAATGCCGATTTACCCATCGTAGGCGGTTCTATTTTAACCCATGACCATTTTCAAGGCGGAAACTATGAGTTTCCCATGGCAAAATGCGGTAGCCGCTTTGATATAACCTTTGACGGATTTTCCAATGTAAAAGCCTATGTTGTGGATTGGGCACTTTCCACCATTCGTTTAATCAGCGAATCGATAGAAGATTTGTGCGATTTGGGAGATAAAATTCTCACCGCGTGGCGTGGCTATTCAGATGAAAGCTGTGACATTTTGGCATATACAGATGCACCGCACAATACGATTACACCCATTGCCAGATTCCGTGACGGTCATTTTGAGCTGGATTTAATCTTAAGAAACAATCGCACCACCAAGGAGCATCCTTTGGGACTGTTTCATCCGCACAGTGAATACCATCACATCAAAAAAGAAAATATCGGACTGATTGAGGCGATGGGGCTTGCGGTGCTTCCGGCAAGATTAAAAACACAATTGGGTGAACTGACTGATTCCAAAAAAGAAGAGGTTGGACAAATTTTTATGAAAATTTTGGAAAACTGCGGTATCTATAAAAATAACAAAGCAGGAAACGAGGGCTTTAGCCGATTTATTTCTGCGGTGAATGCGTAAATATGAAAACCAGAGCATTTTTGTTATCTTTGGTGCCGTTTCAAAAACAATATCCAAAGCATTCCAAAAGAGAAATTGAAAAGCTGGCAGGGGAGTATCTGTTGCAAGCTGTTTTTGGCGATAAGCTTGGATATTTTGATCTGAAAATCAACCGTGAGAAAAAACCCTTTGCGGAAAATTGTCCCTATCAGTTTAATTTGTCTCATTCGGGAGACTATCTGCTTTTGGCAGTAGGGGATGAGCCCCTTGGTGCAGATATTGAAAAAATCACGAAAATTCCTCCGAAAACTTTGGCAAACTATTTCACCGATACAGAACAGAAACAAGTAGAAAAAGAAGGAAAACAGGCTTTTTTTGAAATCTGGACAAAAAAAGAAAGCTATGTAAAATATACCGGCGAGGGAATCAGGGGATTATCTAAAATCACCACATACCCCGAGGAGATTTCTTTCTTTACCACGCAATATGAAGATTATCAAATCGCGATTTGTTCCACAAAAAAAAATTTACCAGATCAAATTGAAATCGTGTCTTATTAATCATAAAAAAGCTTCTGCAATTTCAGTATTGCAGAAGCTTTTTCTTATATCAGAAGCATGCAGTCTCCAAAGGAGAAGAAGCGGTAACCCTTTTCTTTTGCCTTTTCATAGGCGTTTAAGATTTTCTCGCGGTTCGAAAGAGCAGAAACCAGCATCAAAAGCGTAGATTTTGGCAAGTGGAAGTTGGTTAAAAGTCCATCGATTACCTTGAATTCATAGCCTGGATAAATAAAAATTTCCGTTTCACCGGAGCAGGGAACAATGCCGCCTTGTTCCTGTGCCATGGCCTCTAAGGTTCTTAAGCTGGTGGTTCCAACCGAAATAATCCGTCTGCCTTCTTTTTTGGCAAGATTTAAGATATCTGCAGTTTCTTTTGGAACCCGATACCACTCTTTGTGCATTTTGTGATTGTTTACATCCTCCACACTGACCGGACGAAATGTTCCAAGACCAACGTGAAGCGTAACATAGCAGGGAATGATTCCTTTTTCCTCCAGCCGTTTGATATATTCTTCGGTAAAATGAAGACCGGCAGTAGGAGCCGCTGCAGAACCGTCATACTTTGCGTAAACCGTCTGGTATCTGTTTTTATCCTCCAGTTTTTCTTTGATGTAAGGGGGCAGAGGCATATTTCCCAGCTTTTCTAAAATGGTTTCAAAAACTCCTTCATAGGAAAAGCGGACAATTCTTCCGCCGTCATCCAGTTCTTCGATGACTTCAGCAGTCAGCTCACCGTTTCCAAAGATAATTTTTCCGTTCAGCTTGATGCGCTTGGCAGGCTTCATCAATACCTCCCACTCGTCTAAATTCCGACGCTTCAGCAGAAGCACTTCAATGTGTGCTGAACCACCGTCCTTAATACCATAGAGACGGGCAGGGAGTACACGGGTATCGTTGAACACCAATACATCACCGGGATTTAAGTATTCTATCAAATGGTAAAAGCGGCTGTGCACAATTTCACCGGTTTCTTTATCCAACACCATCATTTTGGAGGAGGTTCGGTCTGTTAAAGGGGTTTGTGCTATCATTTCTTCCGGCAGCACATAATTAAAATCATCGGTTCTCATAAGAGGTCTCCTTGGGGTTTACTATATTTTACAGATATTCTTCGGGAACAATTTCCAAGAGGGCAATTTCGGCTTCGGACAATTCACGGAAATTACCGCTTTGTAAGCTGCTGTCTAACAATACACTGCCGATTTGCACCCGTTTTAAGAAGGTGACAGTGCAGCCAAGCGCTTCAAACATACGCTTCACCTGATGAAATTTACCCTCAAAAATCGTAAGATGGCAAGCAGTTTCAGAAAGCATTTCAAAAAAAGCACTTTTACATTGATATCCATCATCAATGGTAATACCGTTTCTGAAATCGGCAGCCCATTCTGCGTGAAGAGGCTTGTCCACTTCCACATAATATTTTTTATTGACGTGATTTTTCGGCCCGGTAATCCGATGGGCAAGCTTTCCGTCGGTTGTTAAAAATACAAAACCTTCCGTATCTTTGTCCAAACGGCCAGCCGGAAACAGCTTATGCTTCGGAACGGAATCCTCCGGCAGCAAATCCAATACTGTTTTTTCCCGCAGATCTTCTGTGGCACAAATGTAGCCCTGGGGCTTATTTAACATGATGTGATAGTGCTCTTTATAAAATACGGGGACACCGTTTACCGTGATGCTTGCTTCGTGGGGGTTGATTTTTGCCGACGGGTCTGTGAGAGCTGTGCCGTTGATGTGAACTGCGCCTGCGCGAATCAATTTGACCACTTCTTTTCGGGAGCCAACCATTGCATTTGCAAGAACTTTGTCCAATCGTTCCATATAGTTTCCTCTATTTTATCTGGAATTTTTCGTAATCATCCTGAATTTCGGTCTGTGCATTTTTGAAGTATTCTTCAATCACTTCTCGGGCAGCAGGGGCAATAGAATTCCCATGTGCACCGTGTTCCACTACAACAGAAATTGCAATTTTCGGATTTTCATAGGGAGCAAATGCCACAAACAAGCCGTTGTTGGTGCCGGGTACTTCTGCGGTACCGGTTTTTCCTCCCACAGCGATGGGGAAATCCTGGAATACGTTGCTTGCAGTACCGTCTTCGGTTACCGAACGCATTCCTTCCATAATCGCCTTGTAATTTTGGGGTTGAATTTCTATTTGTTCTACCACTTTGGGCTGCACTTCTGTGATTTCGCCGGTGGTATAGTTCTTTATTTTATAGAGCAGGTGTGCTTCATATCTTGTGCCGCCGTTTACCACTGTTGCAATGTAATTGGAGAGCTGTAAGGGGGTGAACAGATTATCCGACTGACCGATGGATGCCTGCAATGTATCACCGGGATACCACACGCTATCAATTTTTTTGCGATACTCTGGCCCTGCCACAATGCCTTTTTCTTCTCCGGGAATTTCAATTCCGGTGTATTCGCCAAGTCCTACTTTTTTTGCATATTCGTTGAGCTTTTCAATGCCCAATTTTCGTCCGGTTTCATAAAAATAATAGTTGCACGAAACTTTAATGGCATCTGATACATTGACATAGCCGTGATTTCCGGGATATACATGGCAGGTAGGCTGATAATCCTTCCAATAGGTGTATTTTCCCTGGTCATAAATCTGTTCACTTGTGGAGATAATTCCTTCTTCTAATACCGCAAGTGAAGTCAGAATCTTAAATGTAGAACCGGGAGCATAGGTTCCGGAAATTGCGCGGTTCCAAAAGGGCATCAAGGGATTTTTATAGTTTTTGTCATAATCTTCCAAAAAGGTTTCAATATCGTAATCGGGATACGATGCTATCGCAAGAATTTCTCCTGTGTGAATATCTACCACTGTGATGGCACCGCCGCCAACATCGTGAATGGTCTGGCGCAGATTGTAGATAACGTCTTTTAAGGCAGATTCTGCCCGCTTTTGTAAGTTTAAGTCAATGGTAAGAATGATATCATTCCCGGGTTCTGCAGTTTTTAATACCTCGGTGTCCGTAATTTTGCCCAGCTCGTTCTGCTCTACTTTCAGAACACCGTCTTTTCCTTTCAATTCCAGGTCAAAGACTTTTTCAATTCCTTCTTTTCCGATGATATCGGTGTAGCCGTAGCCCAAATCCTTCAGCTTATCATATTCTTCCTTATAAATCAGACCCACTCTTCCTAATACGTGGGGACTGACTTTTTCCGGGTATAAGCGATTGTATGAGGTCATAACATTGACACCGGGATAGCTTTTATCGTTTTCTTTGATCACTGTGACCACATTCATATTAACATTTTAAGCAAATACAAAGGTGTTGTTTGGCGAAAACTCCCGCTGTTCCATTTCTGCACGAACAGCGATTACTTTACGGAGATAATTTTGGGGAATTTCGTCGGAAATCTGATACCGTTCTTTTAACTCCTTAATGCACTCTTCGGCAGAAAGGGAGGTGTCAAGCTCCATTTTTTTGAGATATTTTTTGGTATCTTCCTCGGAAAGGGTGTAGGAATAGGGGGCCTCGGTTACCGGCAGATTTTCCATATATTCCTGGTCTTCTTTTTCCATCAGGAGAATCAGACTATAGACGGTATCGTTCACCCATTTTTTATCTTTTTTGTATTGAGAAATCTCTAAATTGTAAGTAATCTGGCTGGAAACAATCACGCGGCCGTAGCGGTCTAAAATTTCGCCGCGCTGTGCCTTCAGCGGAACGGTTTTGACAAGCCGCTTCATAGATGCCTGCGCATAGTCTTCTCCTTTGACAATTTGCAAAGAGAACAAACGAAATATGACTGCCAGCATAAATAAAACTGTCAGCACAAGAATCAGGGTAAAGCGGGGAAACATATCTCGTTTCATAGGCGGAACACGCTCCTGTGTTTTTTGTTGTGTTTTTTCTGGATAACAAGCATTATCAGAAAAATGACAAAATTGTATAGGAATTCAATCCATGCGGTTTTTGAAAGCAAGGTCAGAAACTCACCGCGGAAGAGAGAAATGAAAAACGCATAACCCAAAGAATATAACAGGCATACCAGCAGCCCATACATAGATTCAATGAAAAAATTCTCCGAAAAGGCACTATGGTAAAACTCGCGGATTCCGTAAGCAACCAGCATAAAAAGGACGGTGTAGGTGCCAAAGAGCCGTCCGGAAACGCTGTCTGTCAAAATTCCTAAAATAAGGGCACTGTAAAACGAAAACTCCTGTTTTTTTAAGAAGGAAACCGTTAATACAAAGGCAAATGCAAAATTCGGAGCTACGCCGAACAGGCGGAATTTGTCAGCAAAAATAAACTGCAGCAGAAAAACTGCTGCAACCAGTATGGATTGTTTGAGATATCTGAGCCAGGTAGCCTGTTCCAAAAAAAATGTTCCTTTCTGATCTTTACTTTGCGGTGATAACCAACACTTCCTGCAGATTGGAGAAATCCACTGTAGGAACAATGGTTGCATATTGAGAGGTAGAGTTGTCCGAAACTTTGATTTCTTTGATTTTTCCAATGGGAATCCCACGGGGATATATTTCTCCCAAGCCGGAGGTTTCCACAATATCTCCTTCTAAAATGGTGAACTGTTTGGAAATATACAGCATTTTTAAGAAACCGTCATTTACCAGGGCGTTATCGCCCTCTGCAACCGAAACATCTCCTGTACGGGTAATGCGACAGCCGACAGAGGTGGAGGGGTCCAATATGGTTTGAATTTTTGCCCAACCATAGCCGGTTTCAAACACTAACCCTACCAGACCGTTTTGAGAAAGCACCGGCTGATTTACCAGAATTCCTGATTCTTCGCCCTTATCAATGGTGATGAATCTGCCGTAATTTCCACCATCCTTTGCAATGACAGAAGCGGCAGTGGTTTGAAAGGTGGGATATTTTTCACCCAGCTCCAGCAGGGAACGCAGTCTTTCGTTTTCGGTTTCCAAAGAGGACAGAGAGGCGTTTTTTTGTTCCAACAAGTTGTTTTTATAGGTCAATTCGCTGACTTGTTTTACCAGTTCCTTTTTGCTTTGGAAATAATCAAAAAATCCTTCCACGGAGGCGGTTGTGTTTGAGAAGAAGGTGGTAACGGGCTTGATGGTGAAATTGACGATATTATCAATGAAGCCTACGTTGCTTCTGTTTTTTGCAGATGCAATGAGCAACACAGTTGCAGTAAGCACAAAAACCAACACTAAAATCAGCGGTTTTTTTCTGCTGCTTCTTCTCAAAATGTTCACCTCCCGTTTTTTGTTTTTATGAGCAGATTTATCTGCGGTAATGTTTCATTTGACGTCTGTCGTTGTTAAGAATCTTCAAAACGTCAATTTCTTCCAGTAAGAGACCTGCACCCAGTACAACACAGTCCAGCGCGTTTTCTGCAGCTTTGACAGGCAGCATGGTTTCTTTGGTTAAAAGTGCATCCAGTCCGCGAAGCAGGGCACCGCCGCCGGTTAAGGTAATCCCTTTTTCCACAATATCCGCAGCTAATTCCGGCGGAGTGGTTTCCAGGGTTTCTTTCACAGCGTCGATAATGATGCGAATGGGTTCTTCCAAAGCTTCTCTTACTTCCAGTGCAGTAATTTCAATATTGCGGGGCAAGCCGGAAATCAGGTCTCTGCCGCGCACGTCGATGGTGTCTTCCAGACCGGCACATTCATAAACGGAACCGATACGGATTTTTACTGCTTCTGCAGTTCTGTCACCAATGTGAAGATTGTGGTGTTTTTTAATGTAGTTTGCAATCGCTTCGTCAAAAGCGTCACCGGCAACCCTTACGGTTTTTGCGGTAACAATAGCACCCAAAGAAATGACAGCAACCTCACTGGTTCCACCACCGATATCCAGAACCATGTTACCAAAGGGGTCAATGATGGGCAAGCCAGCACCTACTGCAGAAGCCATGGATTCTTCCACAATGTAAACTTCTTTTGCGCCGGATTGAATGACCGCATCTTCAACCGCTCTCTTTTCCACTTCGGTAACCCCGGCAGGAACGCAGGCAACCACACGAGGCTTTGCAAAAATGCCGCCTTTTAACACTTTTTTCAAAAAGAATTTAATCATTTTGTAAGTCATGGCGAAATCGGAAATAACCCCTTCACTCAAAGGACGAACAGCAATAATGCTGTCAGGTGTTCTGCCTACCATTTCTTTGGCTTCGTTTCCAACTGCCAGCACTTCCTTGGTGTAGCGGTTAATGGCAACCACAGAGGGCTCTCTTAATACAATTCCTTTTCCTTTAACGTAAATCAGTGTATTTGCAGTCCCTAAATCGATACCGATATCTCTTGCGAACATAGACATAGCTCATTTCTCCTATTTCAAAAATTCTTTATTGTAAGCAAATTAAAATACAAAACGGTAAAAAAGTGCAGCAACAACCGTTCCCAAAATCACCGCAACATTGATATTGGCAGTGAGGCCAAAGGTCAGCTTAATGACATATAAATCCAGCATTAAAGGTTGTTTCAAGCCAAATTCGTACCCGATATTCAGCCAGTTCAATGCGGAAATGTCACGGGTTAAGTAAGTAATGATGCCGCCAAATACCACACCGATAGCCAGAATGATAAATACCGACAGCAATGAAAAACGTTTGGTTCCTTTTAACATAACAGATTACCTCGTAAATTGATTTTAATAATCGTAAAACGATTGCGTGAGTTGAGATACGACTTTTTTTGCTAAAAAACCCATCACAGAAGAGGTCAGAAGGGTCAGCAATGCAGCAAGTGGGTAAAACGCAAACACTGCTGTAGAGTACAAGGTATATGCAGCGATGGTATATTGCGTCGTTACGTGAAAGTATCCTCCCACCATACTGACACCGATCATAGAAAGCTGTTCTTTTTCGTAAAAAAACATCGCCACAGCCATGGTAACACAGGAAGCCAGCGTGCCACCCAAGGTATACAAAAAAGAAGAAAATCCGTTAAACAACAGGGTAGACATCAGGATTTTTAAGATTGCCATGGCAAGAGCTTCCCGAAACCCGTACACGGTAAGACAGACTAAAATGACAATGTTGGAAAAACCAAATTTAACCCCCGGAACACCTAAAGGCACAACAGATTCCAACCAGGATAGTAAAAGAATGACTGTTAATAAAACAGCACGAAAGGAAGTTTTATCCTCTACTTTTTTAATAGGAGACCGCATCCACTGCTTCGCCTCCCTCCAAACGAACCATCAGCTTATGTGGTAAGCATACCAATATGTCACCGGCCTCGCGAATGGTACCCATTTTCACACAATCACCATTGGGACAGGTGCTTTCCACCATGGTAACCACACCATCATGTATCCGGATATGATTATATCCATATTTTGGGTTTTTGTTTACCGGAACTTTAATATTTTTGTCATAGGGTTGATCCAACTGATATGCAGCATACTTTTCGGAATTCACATAGATGACTACCTGCTTTGCTTCGGCAGCAGGTCGATAAAAGAGTATTGCAGAAATCAAAACCATGCCTGCAATGCAGAAAAAGACAATGAAATCCCCTTTTTTGAAGTGTCCGGACAAGAAAAAATTTTTCATATCTACTTCCTTGAAAATAACATTTTGCACCTATTATATATCTATTTTACTATACCATAAAAAAGAATAATAGTCAATAAGTCAGACGGTATTTTTTAGAAAAATTCGCATCAATTTTCCGAAGGCTGTTTCTTTCTCCAAAAAATATGGAAACAGTTTCCTGTATAAAATCAGGAATTGGAAAATTTTTTGCATTGAAATTTGAAAAAAGATATGCTAACATAAGGGTGTAGCAAAACGAAACACCCCAAAAAAAGTGCTACATAGAAAAATCTTTTTGGGTGATTCACACATATTCTTCTTCCCGTGCTTGGGGAGACCCTCCTCCCGTTGCTTACATATTAAGAACCTCTGGCTCATTTGCCAAAGACTTAGTATGTAAGCAATTTTTATACTAAAAATAAAACGGAGGAGAAAAAAGTATGACAAAACAGTCACAAGCAATGAAAAAAACCGTAGCGTTTATTCTGGGACTTGTCATGGTGCTTACCATGGCGGTGTCTGCCTTTGCATACGATGTTTCAGCCGATCTGGCAGGAACCAAGTATGAAGAAGCAGGTGCAGTTCTTGGCGCATTGGGCATCATGGTCGGCGACCCTGACGGAAATTTCCGTCCGGATGACGGCATCAAGCGTTCCGAATTTTCCAAAATTGCAGTACACGCAATGGGCTTGGAGGATTCTGCAGAAGCAGCTATGGGACAAACGCAGTTCCACGATGTTAGCGCAGATTACTGGGCAAACGGATATATCAACGTGGCAGCTAACCATAAGCTGATTGTGGGCGACCCCAACGGGAATTTCCGTCCCGAAGACAGAATTTCTTATCAGGAAGCAGTTACCATTTTGGTTCGTATGCTGGGTTACGAGCTGGCGGCAGAAGCAAAAGGCGGATATCCCACCGGATATCTTCAGGTTGCTAATCAGTATGGCTTTACCAAAAATGCAGCAGGCTCCGGCAGCGAAGTTACCAAACGTGGTGTTGCAGCAATTCTGGCTTACAACGCGTTAACCATCGGGATGATGGAGCAGACCGGCTTTGGTTCCAGCAACAACTTTGAAATCACCGACAAAACTGTCTTAAAAGAAAACCTGTCCACCGAAAAATTCCAGGGGCAGATTACCGGTACCCATTACACCAAATTAACCGGCACCAGCGGTTTGGATAAAGACCAGATTGAAATTGATTCTGTCGTATACAAGAATCTTGACAGCAACGCAAACAATTTGTTGGGTTACCGTGTAACCTACTATGTAAAAACCGGTGACAACGGCGATAAAAGCATCATTTTAGTAAGATCGGAAACCGGCAAAAACAAAGTGCTTACCATTGACGGCGACAATATTGAAACGGTAGAAGCAGACCGCATTAACTACTGGCAGAACAAAGAAACCGACAAAAACACCAAATATGCAAAAATTTCTGCATCTGCAAAGATGATTTACAACGGCGTGGCAATTTCCTTCACCGAAGAAAAGCTGAAAGAAAACGGCACGTTAGCCGGTAATGTAAAGCTTTTGGATACCGATTCCGACGACACCTACGATGTAGTATTTGTAAACGAATATCAGAACCTGGTTGTAGATTCTACCAGCCAGCTGTCTTACACTGTTTCCGATAAATACGGAAATCCCTCACTCTCTTTTGACCCGGAAGAAAGCGGCTTGAAATTTAGCTTAACTGATAAAAACGGCAAAGAATTCAAATTTGAAGATTTAGCAGAATGGATGGTCATTTCTTACCTTAAGAGTGAATCCGAAGATGTGCTGCAGGCAACCGTACTGACCGATAAGGTAGTGGGTGCAGTGACCGAAATTGAAGACGACCGGTATAAAATTGACGGAAAATTCTATCAGATTGCCGACAACTATAAAGGCACAGTAAAATTAGACGATGAAGGTACCTTCTATTTAGACGTAAGAGGCAAAATCGCAGCAGTAAACGCAAATTCCACCTTATCCGACAAATACGCATATCTGATCGATGCAGCAGAAGCAGATGGTATGAACGACCACATCGACTTAAAACTGTTCAACATGAAGGGCGAAATCGAAATTCTGTCCACCGTTGACCGAATCACCTTAAACGGCGGTGCAAAAGAGGATGCAGCCACCGTACTGGAAAAACTGAAATCCTCAGGCAAGGTAACCAAACAGTTAATCACCTACGAAGTAAATTCTGATGGAAAAATCACCAAATTGAACACAGCAGAAGACATTTCCGGAAGCGGCGTTGCCATTAACAAAGATAAATTTGTATTAAACTTCAAAGGAGCCGAAACACTCTACAAAAAAGCATCTTCCAAATTAGGATCTTATGTGATTACCGACTCCACCATTGTATTTGACATTCCCGCAGGGGCAACCTCTTCCGACGATTATGCAATCAAAGACAAAAAAATGTTTGAAGACGAAGGCTTATACGATGTTGAAATTTACGATGCAGGGGAAGATTTAACAGCAAAAATTGTACTGGTGAAAAACTCCACCGGCCTTACCAATTCTGAAAGCCCCATCGCAGTAGTAAACAAAATTTCTCAATTCAGAAACGAAAAAGGTGACACCGTTGATAAATTATATGCAGCTCACAACGGACAGATGATTGCGCTGGAAACCTCTGAAAAGGGCATTTTAGTCAATGAAAATGGCGAACAGCTCAAAGCAGGTGACATCATCCAGTTCAGAACCAACTCTCAGGGTGCAATCGACAGAATCACAGTATTATTTGAAGCAAAAGACAAAGCAACCGAATTCCAGAAGACCGATGGAGATATGAGACTCACCTACGGTAAAGTAGACCGTAAGTTTGCAACCTCCATCAACGTAACCGTAAATGGCGGCAACGTGGAAAACTTCTCGCTGGAAGGCGTAAAAGTAATTTCTGTAGATACCACCAAATCCTCCAACCAGGTAAAACTGGCAGATGCAGGAGACATTCAGAAATACGATGCAAAGAGTCCTCGATTAGTATTCATCCGTGAATACAAAGATCAGGTTCAGGAAATTGTTATTGTAAGATAAGATTTGTGTTGATAAAAAGGCAGAAACCACGGTTTCTGCCTTTTTTAGTGGAATTGAAAGAAAATATTGACGGAACTATAGCAATATGATAGAATATGAATGGAAAATATTTGTTTCACTATTTCAGGAGGACTTTCATATGAGTATTAGCTGTCAGAAAAAGGATAAAATATTTCATCTCCAGACACCGAACACTAGTTACGTGATGGGAGTTTTAGATAACAAGCATTTGTTGCACTTGTACTACGGGAAGCGTATTGATGAATATTGTTGTATTTTAGATAATTTTCCCATTTCGGGAGAATCGGCATTTTCACCCATAGATATTCCCGAACATTTTATGAGTACCAACATGTTACCCATGGAGTATCCCTGTTATGGCAGTGCAGATTTTCGTTCACCTGCATTTCATGCGGAATATGAGGATGGAAGCTCTGTCACTTGTTTTGAGTATGAGAGTTATAAAATTTTTTCTGGAAAAAAGAAGCTTCCGGGACTTCCGGCAACTTATGTGGAAGAGGATAGCGAAGCTGATACTTTGGAAATTACCCTTTGTGACCATTTGACAGGTATACGAGTGGTGTTATCTTATACGGTTTTTAACCATATTGATGCCATTGCAAAAAGTGTTCAGGTGAAAAATGAGGGAGCTCAAACGGTAACCGTAAAAAGCGCTTTAAGCTCCACTGTTCACCTGTTTGATAAAAATTATGAGTTTGTTCATCTGGAAGGCGCCTGGGCAAGAGAGAGAAGTATTCAGAAAAGACCTTTACTCAATGGCGTGATGCAGATTGACAGCAAACGTGTGTCCAGCAGCCATCATCACAGCCCTTTTATAGCACTTGCAAGACCCTATGCTACCGAAACACAAGGGGATGTTTATGGCTTCAGCTTTGTATATAGCGGCAATCATATAGAACAGGTGGAAGTGAACGAGTTTGATGTGGCAAGAGTGCAAGTTGGCATCAATCCTTTCGGTTTTGGGTGGCAACTAATTCCAGGAGAAACCTTCCAGACGCCTGAAGTAATTTTGACCTATTCCGACGAAGGTTTTGGAAAAATGTCCAGAACCTATCACAAGCTCTATCGTACCCGTTTGGTTCGTGGTAAATACAGAGAGGAAGAGCGCCCTGTGTTAATTAATAACTGGGAAGCTACCTATATGGATTTCAACGAAGAAAAGATAATGAAAATTGCCGAAAAAGCGCAGTCTGTTGGTATTGATTTGATGGTGTTGGATGACGGCTGGTTTGGAAAAAGAAATTCTGATAATTGTTCTTTAGGTGATTGGGTAGTTGACCGCAATAAATTACCTAACGGCATCGAAAGTCTGGCAACTAAAGTGAATGAATTGGGAATGCAATTCGGCCTTTGGTTTGAACCGGAAATGATTTCGGAAGATAGTGACTTATACAGAAAGTATCCTGACTGGTGTGTTCACATTGACGGAAGAAAGAGAATCCCTGCAAGACAACAGCTGACGTTGGATTTAACTAAAGAAGAAGTGCGTGATTATATTGTTGAAGCTGTGTGTTCTGTTTTGAAATCTGCACCCATTTCTTATGTAAAATGGGATTATAATCGAAACGTTACAGAAATCGGTTCTAAATCATTACCGCCTGAACGTCAGCAGGAGTTTGCTCATCGTTATGTATTGGGCGTTTATGAGGTTTTAGAGCGAATCACCTCGGCATTCCCCGAAGTGTTGTTTGAAGGTTGTTCCGGTGGCGGTGGTCGTTTTGATGCTGGTATGCTTTACTATTATCCTCAGTACTGGACCAGTGATAATACCGATGGGGTAGAACGTTTGTCTATTCAACACGGCACAAGTATGGTAATGCCTGCCTCTACGATGGGTGCGCATGTTTCCGCAGTACCTAATCATCAGGTGGGAAGAAATACACCACTTTTATTCCGAGGTCATGTTGCAATGGCAGGTCAGTTCGGATATGAATTGGATTTGAACACCTTGTCCGAAGAAGAAATTGACTTGGTGAAAGAACAGCTAGCGCAGTATAAAGATATTCGCAATGTGATTCAGAAAGGGGAGATGTACCGCTTGGCAAGTCCCTTTGAAGGAAGAAACACTTCATGGGAGTATGTATATGAAGACAGAGTTGTGTTGATTTATTATACTATCTGTGCGAGAAGCACGTTAGGAAAAACCTGCATAAAGCTTTGCGGTCTGGATGAACACGCAACCTATGTAGAAACAACAAGCGGTAAAGAATATAGAGGTTCCTACTTAATGAATGTGGGACTTTATTTTGAAGATAAAAAAGATTACGATTCATTCTTGTTGGTTTTCAAAAAACAGTAATACGATTCGTGTAACCGTTGCACATCGAAAAAAGACTGAACAAAAATTCAGTCTTTTTTATTTGCAATATCTTTGATTACTTCGCCGGCTAAGATCAGTCCTGCAACAGACGGCACAAAAGCGATGCTTCCGGGAGCTTTTCTTCCGGCGTTTCCTTTTTCTTCGCTATTTTCATCATAGCGTGGAGATAAGGGTTCTTCTTTGGAATAAACCACTTTCAGGTGATGGATTCCTCTTTGCTTTAATTCACGTCTCATTACACGGGCGAGGGGACAAACCGAGGTTTTGGAAATGTCTGCCACTTCCAGACGGGTGGGGTCTAATTTGTTGCCCGTTCCCATAGAGCTGATAACGGGGATTTGGAGCCGATGTGCAGTTTCAATGAGATGCAGCTTTGCCGTAACGGTATCAATGGCGTCCACAATGTAGTCGATGTTTGAAAAATCAAAGGAAGTTTCCGGCAGATAAAACTCGGTTCTGATGTTTACCTGGGCAGCCGGATTGATGGATAAAATCCGTTTCCTCATAACTTCGGTTTTATATTCTCCAATCGTGTCTTGTGTGGCAATCAGCTGACGGTTCAAATTGGTAAGAGAAACGGTGTCACTGTCTACCAATGTGAATGTTTCAATTCCGCTGCGACAGAGTGCTTCCACGGTATAAGAGCCAACTCCGCCCAGCCCAAACACAGCAACATGAGCGCTTTTTAATTTTTCTACCCCGCTTTTCCCGAGTAAAAGCTCCGTTCTGGAAAACTGGTTCATACTGTTTCCTCCGTGGGCATTTTATTGGTAAATTCCCAAATCTGTTTCATTTTCTGTTTTGCATCCTGATAACCGATTTCCCATACTTTTTTCAGCTGTTCGGGATTTTTTTCAAATCTGCCGACAGGTAAGGGATCTTTTGGTGCAATGACCAATGCTTTTCCCTGGCTTTCCAAATCTTTTAAGTGGGTGAGGGTGTTGTTATAGCCAATGTGACGGTTGTCCAGTGCTTCTATCATCTTTGGATAATCTCTGTAAATGTGCTTGTAAATATGCCGGAACTTTTCAGGTGTTTTTTGGTAAGCACGTTCTCTGGTCAGAACCACGATGACACGGTCGCAACCGTCTTCCAACGCTTTTTGGACGGGAATGGCATCGGTTGTGCCTCCGTCTAAATATTTTCCGCCCTGATATTCCACAATGGGAGAAAAGACCGGGATGGAGGAGGATGCCCGAAGCACCGTGTTTTTCGGTTCACAAGCAGATTTATCAAAATATTTCGGGGTACCTGTTAAAACGTCGGTTACTCCTATTACAAATTCACAAGAATTCTGAAAAAAGGTTTCATAATCAAAGGGAATCAGCTCATTTGGAATTTTATCAAACAAAAAGTCCATCCCAAAGAGAGACCTTTCTTTGAAAAAGTTTTGCAGACTTAAATAGCGGCTGTCAGAAATATATTTTGTATTGGTATGAAAAGCTCTGCCTTTCTGCTTTGACACATAAGACACACCGTTACAAGCACCGGCAGATACGCCAATCAGATAATCTGCGTTAAACTGTTCTTCCAACAGGCAATCCAGAACGCCAACAGTGTAAATTCCCCGCATTCCACCGCCTTCTAAAACCAATCCGATTTTCATGGGAATCTTCCTTTCTTAATCAAAGGGTCAGGGCTTTCATTTGCGTAAACGGACTGCATAAAATAAAATTCCTTTTTCCAGCGCAATATCATATAAAACAAAAGACAAAAGCCCCAGAAGATATAATAGCCATAATGCAGCATCCATCACCAAAAACTGCTTTAATATCAGGTAAGCTGCAAAGGATAACAAGGTAACCCAGCAGATTTTTGCAAGCCACCGGAGTGACTTCCGATAGATTTTATGGTCGATGATATATTTTACAATCGGGTAATGGCTGACCATGATGGCATAAGCTGCCATGCTGACTTTGTTGCCTACCAGCAAAAATCCAAGAAGCGTAACGGTCGCACAAGTCATCAACCCGTAGCGCACACCGTGTTCTACTGTGGCAATGTAGCAAAAGAGTGTAGAAAACAAAAAGAAAAATAAGGTAGTGGTTTGAAAAATATTGGTCAGTAACAGTGACAATGCTCCCATGACCGAGAGCATTGCACAAAAGGTTAATTTTTTTGTCATAGTATACCTCTAAAACAAATCGGGCTGTTAACAGCAGGAAATCAAATCGCCGCCCATCATTTCACAGCAGCAGTCGGCACATAACAGGTTGCTGCAGCAGTCGCAGGTGTTCATTCCGCCGCCGTAGCCATACCCATTTCCTGTTTGCTGATAAGTATGCTGCGCACGGGAAACGCTGTTTAACATCGTGCGGTATTCTTGATTCATAGGGTCCATGTTTACCGCTGTCTGTAAGTGGTTGATCCCTTCAAAATGCCAGCCTTTGTTGATGTAGACAACCCCTGTTAAAAAATGCCATTCAGCAGAGCCGTTGTTATTTTTGTTCAGCTCGGCTTCGGCTTCCTGAAACCGACGGGCACGGATTAAGCTTCTGACGTGCGCAAACTGGCTTTGCGATTGATACGAGCCTCCACCGGCAGAATATCCGCTCTGTGAACCGCTTGCACGTTCTTTGGTAATCATATCATAAGCCTGGTTGATTTCCTGTAGCTTTTCCTTTGCCAAATCCTCTAAAGGATTGTCTTTATAACGGTCGGGATGATATTTTTTTACCAGCTCCCGATATGCTTTTTTGATGGTTTCCTCATCGTCAGTTCTGGAAACCCCTAACACTTTATACGGATCCATTTTCTTTCTCCTTTTTCTGCGGAGCATCGCCTTCAACGGAAAGAGACTCCACATTTTTTCGCAGTCCTAAATAAATAATATTATCTAACAGTTCTTTGTTCTTTTTCAGGTCCAACAGCTCATAAGCCGCTGCAATTTCACTTAAGGTATAAGTAAGAGAGGGCACAAGCAGTTCTTTTAGCGCCTCTTTGGAAATGGAGCTTCCATATAAGGAAAGAAAGGGATTGTAGCATTTTTTCTTCAAATCCTGCTCCAGATCACAGTAAGCATCGGTTAGGTAAATCAGCCGCCCGATGTGATAGCCCAACATGGAAAGGGGGCGGTTATTCCCGTCTTTATCAAATATCACGGCAAGAAGCTTCCCGAAACAGTCGGCAACCTTATCGGGTTGATTGCAGTTTTCCGTTTCCAGCATACGAAGGTTTTTTAGCTGTTCTTTGATAGCATTTGCCTGACGGGGATAGCATTTTTTCACCTTTTTCACCGGAAAAATATAAAATATACGCGCCAAAGACTTCAGCGATTTTTCATCTGTCCAGTCATCCTTTAACTTGTAATAGGTTAAAAGAACAGACATATCTGCACTGTAGGAAATGCCGCCATCGTCATTGATTACGGGGCGTCTGGACAAGGGGTGCGCAATGCAGCAGGATCTTTTTAAGTCGATTTTTTCATCCGAAAGAGAAGAAACCAGCACCGCCAGAAAAGTCATATCATAGCTTAAGCCAAGCCGGGTGATTTGATTAAACTTTTTCCCCAGGGTTTTGCACAAACCACAGTAATATCCCCGAAATATATTGTAATCACACACGCGAAGCAAATCCTTGTGGGCCGTTACATATCCAAACATAACATACTCCAACTTCTATTTTTTACCATATTAAAGAAATTGTATCACAGTTTTGTGAACTTTTCAAGTAGAAATGAAAATAAAAGGAGCTACGGCAAAATGAAATTCAATTTGCCACAGCCCCTATTTTGTCAGGGATTCAGTATTTCCAGCAGACTTTTCTCAAATTCAGGATTTTTAATTTTATGGTAGTGACCACCAAACTGGTCAGAAAAGTTGATGTATTCTCCGCCAATCATACGGATGTAGAGGTGGGTTTGACCGTTATCGTTCCAGTCGGCTAAAATGGAATAGTCGGTATCGGGAAGCACACCGATAATGGTGTTGGAAAGCCGTCTGGTGTAATGATTCTGCCGGATCAGCTCCCGAAGTTTTACAATCTGCTCGGGAGAAAGCTTATGTTGAAGGGGTTCGTGATCATCTTTGTGAACCGTAACCGTCACATCACAGGTACCGTCCAGCTTATTGATGTTTCTGACCTGTCTTCCGTCAATGCGAAAGAACGATATCACCAAAAAAACAATCAGAAACAAAATCACAGCAGGGGAGATTCTCTGAAAGAATTTCATGTTTCATAACACCTCCGGATTTTTTATCTTTTGTAATGTGTAAAAATGTAATGTGTAAAAAAAGGAACCCAGCAAGTGCCTAGTGATCGGATTGGATCCTTTGGCTCTACGTCCGAAACGAAGCTTGCTTTCGTGGTTCCTACAATCAATATACCATATAGAGACATAAATGTCAAGCATGTTGTTTGATTGCGTGCCTGAAAGCCATTATTTTACACCCAATTTACACATTATTTTTGTAAAAAAAGGAACTCCGCAAGGGCCAGATGACTTAGTAAGTCCCCGTCGGCACACGTCCAAAAACGAGCTTGCACAAGAAGTTCCTACAGTTAGTATACCATATAGAGACATAAATGTCAAGCATGTTGTCTGATTGCGTGCCTGAAAGCCATTATTTTACACCCAATTTACACATTATTTTTGTAAAAAAAGAACGATATCACCAAAAGAACAATCAGAAACAAAATCACAGCAGGGGAGATTCTCTGAAAGAATTTCATGTTTCATAACACCTCC
>JAFUIN010000001.1 GCA_017468465.1 Clostridia bacterium | reverse complement strand
TTTACTTACATAAATGGTTTTTACAATTCTGTCAGACCTCACTCACACAATAATGGTCTTACTCCTAACCAAAAGGAGGCATTGCTTATGTCTGTATAATTTTTTCTCTTTTTACTGTCTACTTTATTGACATTGATCCAGACTTTACACCAAGCGTGCTTACACACTTGTCCAAGGTCTCTTCCAAAACCTCGTTGAATTTTTCACTGTTCATTTTGATTCTCCTTCCATTTCTTTTACAAGTTCCCTTAAGTGCCTTAATAGTCTGTTAATAATCTGTTCATCTTTCACTTGATATCACTCCATCTTTTCTTTAATTGCTGAATTATTTCACCACCATATGCGTTCTCACATAATGCAATGAATTCTTCAACCGTGAACAATGCTTCCAAATTCAAATTATTATCCTTCACAAATGATTCACGGCCCATCAGGCAGGAACCAGTCAAGTAGTGATGCCATTCAAAGAAATCTTTTCCGGGATATTTTTTCCCTTTTTCAAAGGTTTCCATGAATTTCTCAATCGCTTCTTCGCTATCCATATTCTCGAAAATCTTTTCTTGTAACGCTTTCACGGCTTCATTTACAGTTTCCCCATGTGCGAAACATCCCTGCCCTTTTGCCACATAACACGGCTGTAATGTAAGGTCATTTTGGAGAATAAATCCTCTGGCTATTGTTTTAACAATGTTTTCAATGGTGGTTTCTATTCCATCAATCATGTATACGGTTTTCCCATTAAAAGATTTTAAGCCATAGCCAGAGCCATAGCCAGAGCCATCACCAGAGCCATCGCCAGAGCTATAGCCAGAGCCATAGCCAGAGCCATCACCAGAGCCATCGCCAGAGCCAGAGCCATCACCAGAGCCATAGCCAAAGCCATCGCCATAGCCAGAGCCATCACCAGAGCCATCGCCAGAGCCAGAGCCATCACCAGAGCCAGAGCCACTTTCAACCTCTAACCATTTTTCTATTCTTACCGCTTCCATTCTTCCACTCCCTCAATGCTTTTAATCGCTGTATCAGTGCAAAGAATGATTTCAATGGCATCCAGAATCACGATGTGGTCTACAACCACTGTAAATTTACAGTTATCTGCTTTGGTTGTCCCGTTCATTGCTAATTGTGAAATGGAAGCAGCTCCATCCCAATACCACAATCTTCTGCATTTCTCCAATGTGACTTCTCTGCCTTCTTTTTTGATGAGCGTTCCAAAGAATACTCCGGAACGGTCCCCTCTTACAATCACCTTTTTGTTCATCATGTTTTCCATTTCTTTTTTCTCCTTTTTATGAATACATTTTTGTTTATTTTCTCCCAATCATTGCCAATCGAATGCTCCAATACAACAAAGCTACCGGGAGGCAAATAATATAATACGCCACTGTAAAAAGCCATACAGCAAACCAATTTAGTTCATACCATTTTTCGTAATTATATCTGACATCAAACCATAAACCATTCGTAGATACAGTAATAAACACAAAAATCAGAGATTGAGCAACGCAAACCATGTAGATAAAATCAAACATTCAATACCTTCTCCTTAATCAGATTCATCAGCTGATTGGCTTCCTCATCAGGAATCCCAACGATATCAGAATCCCCTTCGAAGGTTCCGTACTTTAGGATAATTACATCACCAACCAGAAAATCCAGCGGATTTTGATACAGCCGTGTGGCAAGAACATTCACAGGCTTTTCTTTCAGTTTTCCTTCTTCGTCAACTGTTCCAATGTATCCGGGAAGACCGGGAAAATAAATATGCTCCATAAAACCGTCAACAGTCTTTCGCACCAGGTCATATAACGGTTCTCCGTTTTTTTCTACATCGCATTGAGAAATTTTCCCATCTGCAGTAATAATAATTGCTTTCATTTGTTGTCCTCCTCGATACTCATATTCTTGCAAGCTTTCTGATAAACAAATGTAGGTTTGGCACTTGCAAAAAATTCAGCTGCCGTTTTCTTCATAGTTTCATACATTCGATATCGACCATCTAGAATAGCACGTCGCAACAATTTTTCCACCACATCCGGCGGACGCTTCAAAAGCCTTGCAATTTGTTTCACACTCTGCCCTTCCAAGTGAAACATACAAATTATCATGACAGTGTCCTTGGTAATAGGGTTTGGATTATACTTATGTTCTTTTGGATGAGCCACACCGCGGCCGCAGGTCTTTACCTGTGGCGCACATTCCTTGCAGTAAAGAGCTAATCCTCTATAAGAAGTAAATTTCAAACCGCACCGTTCACAAACAAGCTCTAAATCATCTGCCAGCTCTCCGCGAAAATATGTGTTGTAGGCCGATAATAAATTAGGAGTAATCATTTTCCCCGCTTCTGCAAAACGAATCGTCTTTTCTTTATAGCCTAACCGTTTTGCAAGCACCTCACGGCTTATCACTCTACCCTCTCGCAAAAAAACCAAATACTCATTCAGCTTCATTTTCATCCACCTCTTTTGAGTTTAAAAAAAAAAGATGTTCTGTTTTACACCTTACCATATCGAAATCATCAAAACAGCAGTTATCCATTACTGTATAATCAAATTTGCAATTACGAAAACGGCATTCTGAAAAATTACAGTTAAAAAATTGACAACGGCTGAAATCAACACCTAAAAAATTACTTCCCGTAAAATCACAATTTACAAATTTACAAAACAGCTCTCCACCGTCAACTGACAAATGAAACCTACAGGCATGCCAGGAAGAATGCTGAAAATTACAACGGTAAAAATCCGCAAAACGAACAACAGTTCTCCGAAATTTCACTCCCGAAAAATCAGCCCCGGAATATTTAAGCCAAATAAAATAAGGCTTAAAACGATTCATCTGCACCCAGCGAGCATTCCTCTTGAAATCCAATTCGAAAAGTTTTCCTTTATCAGTTTCTAAAAAAATTCGTTCCATCTCCGGCGCACGAACAAATGATAAAACCAAACAAGCATCTTTGGAATCTTCAAAGCTTTCCATGATAAGTATTGCAGCATTCTTTTCCCATACCGAAGCATGCGCTAAGGATACTCGCATCAAAAATCCGTGTCTGGAAAGTTCTTCTCCATACCGGGCATACACCTCAGCAGCCCGCTTGCCTTCTATGTAGTAACTTCCCTGCAAACATTCCTTTTGCTGCCACTCTTCATATTTTTCAACTTCAAACAAACTTTCCGGATGTGGCAAATCATATAACCGAAATCGGCGAACCATATCATACATAATAATTCCCCTCCGTATCACATTAAAAAATACAAAAATAATAGAGGTACACAAAACAAGAAAAATCCAAGGACCACTTCGATTCCGTCCCAAAATGTAAAAGAGTCCTGTTCAACGATATATTCTTCAACATCTAACACAATTTCATAAGTTTTCATCATCATCACCTAATCAATCAATTTAAGCTTCTTAAGCTTTGCATATCGTCTTTCCAAATCTTCAATAGGAAATCCCCATACCCGATAGGCAACGTCTGTGTTCACAGCATTAGCATTAAAAAACGGTGTTTTCTCTTCTTTCATTTGCAATCTTACCAAAGCTCTCATCCTGGATAATTTTCCAAAGGAAAACTCTTCTCCAAACAATTCGGCAATATCCTTGTTGTCAATTTCATGTTTGGTATAATACAAAACAATTGCTTTCTTGATATCCTTAATCGGAGGAATCCTTACATTCATACTTAAACACTCCTTAATCTACTAAATCATCCAGAGTAACCCCCAGATGCTTCGCAATCCGTTTTAATACAGGAACGGAGGGCAGTTTTTTTCCGGACAAAATATTGCTCATAAAAGCATCCGATACTCCGGCAACCTCTGCAATTTCATGCTGTGAAATTCTTCGGTCATACAAAATTGTCTGCAGCTTTGTCAACATACAAAATTGCTCCTTTCTTGACTTTCTTCTTAACCTGTGATATACTTTGGTTAATGGTTTTAACCTTGTTAATATTATATCTCAGTAATCTCAGTTTGTCAACGATAAAAACTCAGTTTTTTAACTTTTGTCATTTTTCACAACTTAGATAACTGAGATATATAGAATATTTACAAAGGAGCTAAAAAGATTATGTTTTGGAAAATTTTTGTTGATTTATGCACTAAAAATAATACCTCCCCTAACGCTGTAGCAAAAGTGATAGGAATTTCATCTGCATCTGTTACATATTGGAAGCAAGGTTCATGTCCCAGGGATACTGCTCTTCAAAAGATTGCAGACCATTTTAACGTATCTATTGATTATCTGTTGGGAAAAGAAATACAGCCTAAATCAATTATTCAGGACGAATTAACAGAATTGATTTCGCTCCTGGACATCGAAGACCGTGCCGAATTAAAAGGCACCGTCAAACAAATGCTCAAATCTGATAAATACAAAGAAAAAGACTCCGCCTCCAACGTCGGATAGGAAAATTTATCTATGTAAAATATTGTTAAAAAGGATTTTCTTCTATGAACTCTTCTGAAATTAACCGCAATAAAATCAATGAATATGCGGCAAAAAGTGCCCGAATCTATTTAGAATACCTAAACGAAAACGAACGCTACAAGGGTGTGGTTCGTGTTGATGTACGTTCCTTCAAAAGAGCACTTCGTGATGATACTTATATCCTTCAGCTTTCAAAAAAAATCCGTGAAGACTCCATTGAATATGTACTCTTTGAAATCAACCATGTGATTTATCAGACAAATGATGTGCAAATAATAAACTACGACGAAAAAACAAAGCTCCTGACTGTTAAGATTGTTGGTCAGGAGCTTTTGAAACGCTTTCAGAAAAAAGAAGTTATCCAAATTGTATTGATTTCCGACTTGAAATTTTTAGTCAAACGGGTAGAAAACTGGTATATCTGTAATGAAAAAAATTTCAGCATTCCTACCAAAACCCACGATATTGTTCCCGATGAAGCACTCTATCTTCCCAATTTAATGCCAAGTGACGAACAAAAAAGAGCAATCAAACAAATTCTATATGGCAATCCATGGGCAAAACCAAATGAGTGCTACGACAAAAAAGCCTTCACCTATATTTGGGGACCCCCGGGAACCGGTAAGACACAGGTTGTCCTGGCATACTCTGTACTGAATTATCTAACATATCTGAAAGACCATCCGGAGCAAAAAATTCTGCTAACTGCTCCCACTAATGTAGCACTGGATCAAATGCTCTTCAGCTTAATCCATGTCTTAGTAGAATCAGGAATCTCCTTAAGTGATACCATCTGCCGAATCGGTGTCCCTACCAATAAATTCAAAGAACAATATCCCTATCTCTGTCGCCACGATGAAGAATTTGAAAATCATCTGTTAAAAGAATTAAACCAAACGAAAGTTCAGATTGATCGATTGCAACAGCAGCTACAAAACAACGTGCAAACGCTCTCCCAACAAACCAATATTCCCGCTGATAAGAATCCATTATTTGATGAAATCAACAAAAAGCGGGCAACCATTCAAAAATTACGTGAAAAAGAAAACGAACTCATTAAGAAAAAGGAAAATGACGGGGAGCTTACCAAAGCAACGCATGGCATCCCCATTATCGCCTGTACCTTAGATGGCTATATTGCCCATAATTTAGAGCAGGCATTTTCCTATGCACATATTTTTTTAGATGAAGCCGGGTATGCTTCTTTAATTAAAGCCGGCGTATTATTTGTCAATAATTGTCCGGTTACCTTCTTAGGTGACCATATGCAGCTGAATCCTATCTGCGAAATGAACGGAGAAAAGATTACAAAAGACTCCGATAATGAAACTGTTGTTCTTTGGGACCAATCAGCACTTTATATGCCGGATTTCCTTACCTGTAATCAAAATAAAATCATCGAAAAATATGTGAACCATACCGAATATAACGATATGGCCATCACCGATTATAACGAACTGGAAACCATTTTCTTATCCAAAACCTTTCGCTTTGGAAGTCCTTTGGCAAAAATATTGAATCAATACATATATCAAAACGAAGAAACTCCTTTTCATTCCGCAAATGATGCTATCGAAACCAATCTATATTACATACACGCTCCACTTACTGCAGAACGGAAAAATAAACGTGATAATATCGCAGAAGCAAATGCCATCAAACGTTTCTTAAATACATATCCGGCAGAATCTGATGTGGGTATTCTGACAGCATATAAGGATCAAATCTACTGCCTACAAAAAGAATTATGTGACTGTGATGTTATTTGGCAGCAACCGGATAAAATTTTTACCGTTCATGCAACCCAGGGCCACGAATGGGATACCGTTATTTTAAGTGTATCTGATGACGGCTCTGCAGAAAAATTTTTCACTGATACGCTCCGACAAGATTCAGGCGGTGCACATGTCATCAACACGGCTGTCAGCAGAACAAAACGAAATCTGATTATTGTATGTAACTACAACTATTGGATCAGACAAGAGAACCAACTTTTAACAGACCTCTTGAAAATTTCCAAAAAAATTATTGCGGACCAACCGGAAACCTATCCCATCATCAACAAAATGCAGGATACTCTTGTAAATAATACACCAATCAGTGCATCTTTTGTAGACAATAGTACTGCAACAGAAAAGACGCTTATCAAAAAAAACGCCGATCCTAAAAAAGAAAAATTCAAATCTGCAATAAAAGGAATCCTTTGGACTGCATTTATTGCAATCATACTTTATGCAACCTTCATTGGCGGTCCCAACGACCGAAAGAAAAATGAAATTCCAAAACCGAGTACCAACGTATACATTACTTCCAACGGTCAAAAATATCACATGGATAACTGCGAAACCATTATTGAATATCAAACTAAAATGGTAACTCAAAAGCAAGCACAAACCATGGGACGTACTCCCTGCAAGGTATGCAAACCGGATAAAATCATTGAAGAAGAATGGGAAATCTATCACGAACTCAATCAAAATCAGGAAGATCCGCCACCACAATATCCCTACTACTAAAAAAGCCTGCTCTGATGTCGAGCAGGCTTTCAAAAATCGAAAGAAAGGAGTCTTACAATGCCGATCTATAAACTCAATAAGAAAAAAGACGGCAAGCAAGCTTACCGCGTGATTATTTGTTATACAGATAACAAAGGGAAAGCAAAAAATGTTGAACGAATTATCTATGGTGCCCAAGAAGCAAAAGATAAAGAAACCGAATTAATGCAGGAATATCTGAAAAAGAAAACTGCTGCAGACACTCCCAAAACCTTAAAAGAATTATATGATGAATACATTCGAGAAAAAGCACATACCGTAAGGGAAACCACACTGGATAAAACCAAACGGAACCTGGAACGCTATGTCCTGCCATATCTTAGTAACATCAAACTGCCAAAATTCAATGCAGCAATCCTGGATGAATGGAAACGGACCATCTCTGAATTACAGCTGCAAAAAAAGAATCCAGAAAACCGAACCTCATTGGCAGTCACAACCAAACAAAATATATATGGAGAACTTCGAAACTTATTCAACTATGCCGTAGAAAAAGAATACCTTCTACGAAATCCCCTTCACAACGTGAAAAACTTTAAGGATCCGTACGAAATAAATCCGCAAGAAAAAATTCAATACTATACTCCAGAAGAATTCAAACAGTATATTAGCATTGCCAGACAAACAGCGGAAGCATCCGGCTCTCTTACCGATTGGGGATATTATGTCTTTTTCTCTATCGCCTTCTATACCGGTATGCGAAAAGGAGAAATCAACGCATTAAAATGGTCAGATGATGAAGAAAACCATCTTCACGTTAGACGAAGCATTGCACAAAAGCTAAAAGGCGGTGACAGAGAAACACCACCAAAAAACAAATCATCATACAGAACGCTCCAAAAACCCCTACCTTTAATTAAAATACTAACAGAACATAAGGAACGTCAAAAACAAATAAAAGGTTTCACAAACGATTTTAGAATCTGTGGAGGCATTGCTCCCTTACGGGACACCAGCATCGCCTCAAAAAATCAACAATTCGCCAAACTGGCGGACCTCCCAAAAATCAGAATCCACGACTTTAGACATACCCATGCAACCGTTCTTATCAACGAAGGAATAAACATTCAGGAAATAGCACGACGTCTCGGTCATTCAAAAGTGGAAATCACATGGAACACATACGCGCATTTATACCCCAGAGAAGAAGAAAGAGCCATCAAAATTCTGAACAATATTGAATAAACCCAAAATAATTCTTGGTTTTTTCTTGGGTAAGGTGCATAATGAAAACAAAAACCCGCTGAATTAGCGGGTTTTCTGATATTATGGTGGAGATGAGGGGAATCGAACCCCTGTCCGAAAACGCATTCACAAAGCTTTCTCCGAGCGCAGTTATCTGTTAGGATTCCCCACAAAGGCAGGTAGATAGCAAGCCAACCTTTGCCGGTATCGTCTTGATACGTTTTTCTGCCCGACGAAATGCAAAAAGACGTTGACCACTAAATGATGCCCAAACCGAAGCCGTGGTGCTCTTTGGCAGGACAGCCGCCGTTAATTAGGCAGCGTATGCTAAATTATTGTTAGCGTTTAATTTTAAGTTTGAAGCTTTTATAGTTGCGCCCCACAACTGCTCGCTTACCTTGCTTCAACATCCCCGTCGAAACCTTTACATCCCCATATTTTTATGGTGACAACCATTGTACTTTTTTGACGAAACCCCCTATCGGAAGTTCCGTTCTTTTAAGGCACGGTCCATGCTTCGTTTTGCATCTGCCTCTGCTTTGGCATCACGCTTATCGTAATTTTTCTTACCCTGTGCCAATGCAATACTTAATTTAATCCAATTTTTATTGAGATATACCTCCAAAGGAACAATGGTAAGACCTTTTTCGGTTAATTTCCCCGTAAGCTTCATGATTTCCTGCTTTTTGAGCAAGAGCTTTCTCACACGCTCCGGGTCACGGTTAAAAATGTTGCCGTGCTCATAAGGGCTGATATGGGCACCGATTAAGAAGGCTTCTCCGTTTTTGATATCAACGTAGGAATCCTTTAGGTTCATTTTCCCCTGACGCACAGATTTCACTTCGGTTCCCACAAGCTCAATGCCTGCTTCATAGGTTTCCAAAATAAAATAGTCGTGTCTGGCTTTTTTGTTTTGTACTAACGTTTTTCCCATAACAACCTCATTTTTCAACAAAATACAACAGTTTCCCATTAGGCAAAAATTCGGAAAGCGGACCTTTGCCACTTTCCGAATTTGATTCCTTATGGATGATAATTAGTCTGCAGAATAAGGCATCAGAGCGATATGTCTTGCTCTTTTGATTGCGATAGTCAACAGTCTCTGATGTTTTGCACAAGTACCGGTTACTCTTCTGGGCAGAATTTTTGCTCTTTCAGAAGTGTATCTTCTTAACTTTGCAACATCTTTATAATCGATATCCATTGCTTTATCAACACAGAACTGGCAAACTTTTCTTTTGGGTCTTCTGTTTGCTCTGAATGAATTTTCTTTTTTAATTTCAGCCATTTTTCTAATCCTCCTTATAAATTTTGATTTCTGAATTTGGATGTTAGAACGGGAGCTGGTCATCTTCAACGGTCATAAAACCGTCGTTTGCCGGCCCATCCTGAACGAATCCGTCATTGGAAGGTCTTTGCTGGGTCTGATAACCATTGCCGCTGTTATCACGACGGTCACCGGTAAAGTGAACTTCGTCTGCAATAACTTCGGTTGCATAGTTTTTCTTGCCGTCTTGTTCCCAGGTTCTGGTCTGAATGGAACCGCATACACAAGCTAACTGACCTTTAACGAAATATTTTTTCACAAATTCAGCAGTATGCCGAAATGCAACAATATTGATAAAGTCAGCCTGTCTTTCTTCGCCCTGACGCTGGAAGTTACGATCCACAGCCAAGGTAAAGGTAACAACGGAAACACCGCTTTGTGTAGCACGGAGTTCAGGATCCCGAGTTAAACGACCCATCAGCATTACTTTGTTTAACATAGTTTCACCTCAAAAATTCCGCTTTTGGAATTATTCGCCTTTCGCAATTACTAAAGAACGAATAACCGCATCGGAAATGTTGAATTTTCTTTCCAGTTCGCGGGGGAAATCAGTTAAAGAAGTAAATTCGCAAAGCACATAGTAACCTTCGCTCATTTTCATGATCGGATACGCCAGTCTTTTCTTACCGATTTCTTCAACCTTGGTAAGTTCGCCATTAGCTGAAATCAATGCTTTGAATTTTTCAACAGTTGCACTGATCTGATCCTCACTTAAATTTGCGTTTACGATGAACATTGCTTCATAATTTTTCTTGATTTCGCTCATCTTTTTCACCTCCTTATGGATTTGAGCAGTTTGTTGCTCATCAGCCTTATCTCCTTTGGATAAGGCAAGGATGTATTTTCATACATAACCTATAATACTATAATATAAAATACAGTATTTGTCAAGCTTTTTTAAGAATTTTTTCTAAATTTATTGAATCCCCGCAACTGACAGCGGTTTCATAGTGCCGTCTTTTGTAAACAGGAAGAATTTTCGAATGACCGAGCCTTGCGGCAAAGTATAGGAATAATTTTCTTCATCGGACGAAAATGTCGTGATTTCATCAACGCCCAATAGCTTATGTTGTTCGTTATATCCTGCTGCCAGAAGCGTTGCTCCCTCAAGAGGTAAGGTTCCATGTGTAACATTTACGATACTGTCGGAAACTGCATTCAACTCATAAGTAAAGTCTCCTCGGTCAGAAAATGCAACATAAGATAAATTTTCATTTTCGGGAAGAAAGTTTTCTGCGTCCATCAAAACCACAGCTGCACCCGGTTTTAAGGTCAGGTTGGCAATACCGGTGTAGGCATTATGTGCAAGCGTTGAAAAGGTACTTTCACCGGCAAAACCGTAAGGTCCTGTGGAATCTTTCAAAACGGTTGCCATCCTGAAATTGCGATACAATTCTTCAAAGGATTCCGGTGCATATTCATATTCAATAGAAGAAAGTGCTGACAAAATGGCTGTATAATCTGTTCCCACCTGCTCTAACACGGTACGGTAAATCCGGTTGCCTCCACCCTCCAGATGTTTGGTTTGACAGCGCAGATATTGCCCAAATAAATAGGATGCGCCATAATTAGATGCCACATTGTCGTTGTTTTCGGAGTAGTTCAAATATCCCAACACCAAGCCGTTTCGCAAAGGGGTAGAATTGTTTGTCTGGTTATAGCTGTTAATGCGGTAAGTTAAGGGTGAGCCTGTATACAAATGCTCTGCAGCCAATGAAAACGCTTCGTTCCACCAAGTATCGTTAATATAGTAGCTGGTTGCTCCTCTGAAATAGTCAAACAAGCTGTCGGAATAACTGATTTGGTGCTGAAACTCATGCACAATGGTGGAATACGCTTTGGTAACATCCGGAGAACCGCTTGTCCCCATTAAAGGATAAATGTCAATATGCAAAATCCCCTGTTCATTTCCGTTTCCACCTAAGTTCTCAGAAATGAAATCGCTTAAACTGGTATATCCGCCAACATAGGAACGGTTGGTTGTGCCGTTATAACCATCCTGAATATCATAAAGCAGAATGTTCATTTTTGTGTTTTCAACACCGTCCAGAACCTCCTGAATCCGCCCATTTACAAACGCATATTTTGTGCCAAGATAGGTATAGTAATCGCCAAAATTTTCCACCATAAAAGGTTGAATATGATTGTCAAATTCTGTGGCAATTTTCTGTGCATCTTCGGCAGAGATTTTGGGGGTTCCTTCAGCATCCGGCTCTACCATAATATTGCAGTACTGCCCTGTTGCCATATAAATGAAATCCTGATTGTACCCTGTCCCGGTCAATGGATTGCTGACCAGATAGGTAACGGTGTCCCCCACATCAGGAGAGAAAAGCGCAAACAAAATCGGTGTTTTTTGAACAGAAGCCGGGGTTACTGTTGCAAACCCGGTGGGAAGAGAAAGATCAGAACAATCAGGTGACCAGTGGATTCGTTCCTCCACACATTCGTCGGCATCACTCATCCGGCTCATTGTCAATGTATTTTTCAACGAATCCGAAACTTGCGGTGACAAGGTGACATCAGCATCCGTGTTGTTATACACAAAAAGAAAGTCACCAAAATAAGGTGCTTTGGTATCCACCACGGTAGCACCTGCAGTTTGCACGGTAACAAAAAGCAATAAGAGCAATAAAACAGCTGTTTTTTTCATAATATTCACCTATAAATAAAAGAAGGAGAAGGCACACTTCTCCCCTTTTCATTATTGATTCAATTCTTCCATAACCTGTTTCGCATGAAGGGCATTTTCTTCTGTAACAAGCAGCGAAATCTCAGTTTCTGCTGTGGTAATCAGAGAAATCGGGATTTGCGCTTTTGCCAGAATGGAAAGCACACGGGTAGCAACTCCGCACTCATTTCGCATCTGCTCTCCCGAAATCAATACTTTGGTGTTATTGGATAAAATTTGTGTGGTTAAAGTAGAAAACACTTCTTTGAATTTGTAAATAATGGAAATCACTTTTGCGGTGTCGTTATCGTTTACCGTAAAAGAAACATTCACACAATTATTGAGGGGGGCCGTCTGGCTGATCATATCCACACAAATGCCCTCGTTTGAAACAATTTCAAATACTTTGTGAAGTGATTCCACATCACTTTTTATGTTGTTTAAGGTGACCAATGCAACATGGTCGGTATATCTGATATCAAATAACTGTGCCATAAAAATGGTCCTTTCCGCAAAGATTGAAGCTTTGCACAGGGTGCTTACTGGTTCGAAATAACATCCTTCATAGAATAATATCCGCATGTTTTTGATGCAATAAACCGTGCCGCTCTGACACCGCCCGTCGCAAAAATTTCTTTACTGGTAGCGGTATGCGTGATCGAAATCATTTCATCTTTACCGGCAAAAAGCACTTCATGTTCACCAACAATGGTTCCGCCACGAACTGCATGGATGCCGATTTCCGCTTTTTCTCTTTTTTTGCGGACACTGTGACGGTCATATACATACTGCATAGAATCAGACAAAGAATCTGAAATTTCGTCGGCAATCATCAGTGCTGTGCCGCTGGGTGCATCAATTTTCTGATTATGATGTTTTTCTATAATTTCAATGTCAAAGTTGCCATATAACACCTGGGCTGCCTGTTTTACCAAGTCGATCAGCAGATTGACGCCCAAAGACATATTAGCCGAATGAAACACTGCAATTTCTTTGGAGGCTTCCACCATTTTTTCCTTTTGCTCCGGTGATAAGCCGGTGGTTGCAATGACCAGAGGGGTTTTGGTGGAAAGGCCATATTCCACGACACCTTCAAACAGTGCAGGATGGGAAAAATCAATCACCACGTCCAACTTTTCGGGACAATCTTTCGGTGCTTTGTATACCGGGCACCCGTTGTTCCCATCGTCAAAAATGTCAAATCCGCACACAAGCTCCATATCTTCCTGGTTTCTTACTGCAGCCGACAAAACCTTGCCCATTTTGCCGTTGATTCCGTTTATTGCAACTTTAATCATTGTGTTCTCCTTTTTATGCTTTTACGCTGACTCCTGCATCAATCATTGCTTGTTTTAATTTGTTCAAATTAGCTTCTTCCATTTCGCAAAGAGGCATTCTCAAATTGCCCACATTCATACCCATCAGATTAAGTGCAGTTTTTACCGGAATGGGATTCACTTCAATAAACAGGCAATCCACCAACTCCAGATATTTCAGCTGAAGATTTTTTGCGGTTTCCACATCGCCTTTTAAGTAGCTGTCGCAAAGCTCGTGGGTTTCTTTGGGGCAAACATTTGCCAGAACAGAAATAACCCCTTTGCCGCCCAAAGACATCACGGGAACAATCATATCATCGTTGCCGGAATAAATGTCCAATTCAGGCACCTTTGCTGCAACCTGTGCAGTGTAGGAAATGTTTCCGCTGGCTTCCTTGATGCCCACAATGTTTTTGTGCTTTGCCAACACTTTCAAAGTGGGAACCGGAATATTCATCCCGGTTCTGCCGGGTACGTTATATAAAATGATGGGGATGTTTACAGAATCTGCTACTGCTTCGTAATGCTTAATCAGCCCCAAACGAGAAGTTTTGTTATAATAGGGAGTAACAACCAGCAGCCCGTCAACGCCAAGCTTTTCTGCCGCCTGAGACAGCTTGATACAATGCTTGGTGTCATTGGAGCCGGTGCCTGCGATTACAGGAATCCGTTTATTGATTACCTTAACAGCATGCTCAATCACAGACAAATGCTCTTCATCGGGCATTGTGGATGCTTCGCCGGTGGTTCCGCATATGATGATGGAGTCTGTTTGGTTTGCAACATGGAACTCCAGAAGTTCTGTCAGTTTTTCAAAATCAACACCGTTTTCGTGGAAGGGGGTTACAATGGCAACACCGCTACCGGTAAAAATGGGGTTTGACATACTCTCATATCCTTTCCTTATTCAGAGTGGTTTATAATGTAATCGGTTATATTAAATGTAATTTTCAGCACACAGAAGCTCTGCTAAAAGCACAGCACCGCCTGCCGCACCACGCAAAGTATTGTGAGACATACAAACAAACTTGATGTCAAAGATGCTGTCGGGACGGAGCCGTCCGATAGAAACAGCCATACCATTTTCCAAATTCCGTTCGGATTTAATCTGAGGGCGGTTATCCTCGGTGAAATAGTGAAGGAACTGCTTTGGAGCAGAGGGCAACTCCAACTCCTGTGCTCTGCCCTTGTAAGTTTCCCAACGCTTGATAATTTCTTCCATGGGGATTTTTTTATCAAAAGAAGCATACACCGCTGCTGTGTGACCGTCGGAAACCGGAACACGGATGCACTGTGCAGTAAAGAGAGGAGCTGATGCGGGTTTAATTTCCCCATTTTCAATTTTACCCCAGATTTTCAGCGGCTCTTTTTCAGACTTTTCTTCTTCCCCGCCGATGTAAGGAATAACGTTATCTACCATTTCGGGCCAGGTTTCAAAGGTTTTGCCGGCACCGGAAATCGCCTGATAAGTACAGCATAACACTTTTGTTACGCCAAGGTCCATCAAAGGATGAATTGCCGGCACATAGCTCTGGAGAGAACAGTTGGATTTTACGGCAACAAAGCCTCTTTTGGTACCAAGACGTTTTCTCTGGTCGTTGATTACCTGAATGTGGTCTGCATTGATTTCCGGAATAACCATCGGCACATCGGGAGTAAAGCGGTGTGCAGAGTTGTTGGAAACTACCGGACATTCTTTTTTCGCATAGGCTTCTTCTAATTTTTTGATTTCGTCTTTGGGCATATCTACTGCACAAAAGACAAAATCTACCTGTTTTACAATTTCATCAATGTCGCCGGTGGCATCATAAATCACCATATCTGCCATCTTCTCCGGCATCGGAGTAGGCATTGCCCAACGGCTTCCTACTGCTTCCCGATAGGTTTTCCCTTTGGAACGGGAGGATGCTGCCAAAGCAGTTACCCGAAACCAAGGATGGTTTTCCAGCAAAATGGCAAATCTCTGCCCTACCATACCGGTTGCACCTACAATACCTACATTATACTGTTTCATAACTGTCTTTTCTCCTTTATGTATCGCTGCGGAACTGATTTCAAATTCCGCTTGGTATTAAACAATAGATATACATTTCTATACATAATATATATTAGCACATAATAGAATAAATGTCAAACAAAATTTGAATTTTTCCGATAAAAGAAGCTGCCGCAAAATGAAATTCATTTTGCGGCAGCTTCTTTGGGCTGAACGAAAAATAGTGCAGAATGGAAAAACTGAGCAAAAGCAAGGATTTCCCTTGCTTTTGGTTACCCGAAGGCGTACATTGGTACGTCGAGAGGCGAAGTTTTTTCATAGCATTCTATTTTTATTCTTTATTAAATGAATTATTACACATTTTTCACTCGTTTGTGTTCGTGTCAAGATTCTGATTGTCTATTCTATTTGCTGATTGCTCATTTGTGCGGTCGGCACATTTTTCTACAGCCCCCTATTCGTCATCTTCAACTACTTCGTCTTCATCGGAGGGCATATCCATATACATATCCTCGGTTTCCAGCTCAATTTCTTTCAGCTTTGCAACAATCTCTCTATATAAAAGATTTTTGTCGTATTCCTCAATCACATCTGCTACTCTGCCGAATAAGTGAAAATATAATTTTTTGAAATCTTCCATTTTTGTTTCCTCTCTTTCACAAAATAAAAAAGTGTGCCCACAAGGAGCACACCCAAAAAGTGTCTCCCTGTTTGCGATACAATTGAAATCACCACAAAGGGAATCAAAAGACAGAGAAAACACTTTTTAACAAAGTATTTTCCCTTTGTGATGCATTTATTCAACTGTATCGCTCTCTCATTGTAGCATAAAAGAAAAAAATTGTCAACAAAAAAGCACAGGAATCATCCTGTGCTTTTGCAGTCATTTTATCAAAGCCCTTAAATCTGTGCTAATGCTTGTTTAATGTCGTCTAAAATGTCATTAACATTTTCCAGACCAACAGAGAACCGAACCATGCCGGCATCAATACCAGCGGCAACCAGCTGTTCATCGGTAAGCTGGCGATGGGTTTCAGATGCGGGGTGAAGCACGCAGGTACGGATATCTGCAACGTGAACTTCGTTGGAAGCAAGCTTCAGAGAATCCATAAACTTCATAGCAGTCTGTCTGCCGCCTTTGATAACAAAGGAGATAACACCGCTGCAGCCCTGTAAGTATTTTTTGCCTAATTCGTAGCCGGCATCTCCTTCCAAACCGGGATAGGTAATGCTTTCAATTTTGTCAGAATCTTTTAAGAAATTGGCAACAATCATCGCATTTTCGCAATACTGTTTCATACGGATTGCCAAGGTTTCCAACCCCATATTCAAAAGGAATGCAGAATGTGCAGCCGGATATACGCCAAAGTCTCTCATCAGCTGCATTCTTGCTTTGATGATATAGGCAGCTTTTCCGTAGGTTTCGGTATAGGAAATGCCGTGATAGGTTACATCGGGTTCCACAAGCTCGGGGAAGTTGCCGTTGGTCCAGTCAAAGTTGCCGCTGTCTACAATCACACCGCCAACCTGAACAGCATGACCATCCATATATTTAGAAGTAGAATGAATCACAATGTCCGCACCAAATTCAATGGGACGGCACAGCACCGGTGTTGCAAAAGTATTGTCTACAATCAAAGGAACACCGTGTTTATGTGCAAGATTTGCAAAGCGTTCGATATCCAGAACGGAAAGTGCCGGATTGGCAATAGTTTCACCAAACACCGCTTTGGTATTGGGCTTGAACAATTTGTCGATTTCTTCGTCGGTTGCGCCCTTGGGAATGAAGATACATTCCACACCTAATTTTTTCAAGGTGTAAGAGAACAGATTTACTGTTCCGCCATAGATTTCGGTGGTGCTTAAAAAGCTGTCTCCCGCCTGGCAGATATTCAAAATAGAAAGCAAGGTTGCTGCCTGACCGGAAGAGGTACACATTGCACCCACACCGCCTTCCATATCGGCAATTTTATTTTCTACTGCCATAACGGTGGGATTTGCAAAACGAGAATAAATGAGAGATTTGGTGGGTTCGTCAAAAACAGATGCGACCTCTTCGGTAGAATCGTATACATAAGTAGTGCTTTGCACAATGGGAACCACACGTGGCTCTGTATTTTTGGGAGAATATCCCGAATGTAAACATTTGGTTTCAATTTTCATAATAATTTATATCCTTTCCGGTATTTTTTCGGTATCTTGGGATAAATATTCCAATAAATTTTCAATGCCCTCTCCTGTGTAGGAGCTTAAGGGAAAAATTTTTTCACAGCCTGCCAGCCGAAGCCAGTTTTCTGCCTGCTTTACATTGGCGTTTTCGTGGTCACATTTGGTGATAATGCCGATGACCTCACGGTTTGCCGACGCTGTCACACAAGGCGGATACAAGGAGTAGGATTCCGTTGCACTCAAAAGGAGTCCAACCACATCTGCTTCATAGGTATAAAGCGCCAGCGCCCGTCCCAAGCCTTTGGTTTGGGCATATTCGCCCGGAGTATCTATAATCACATCGTGATAGTTAATATATTGCGTTTTATGATAATGCAAATTTTCACCCCGAAGTGCCTGGGTTAAGGTGGTTTTTCCGCTTTCACTTCTGCCCACCAGAATCATCTTTCTCATAAGGCACTCCCCTTTTAGGTTTTGGTGATGTCGCAAACCACACAACCTAAATGTTTGCAGCAATAGTCGCCAATGGCTCTTAAGGAAGATTCCACATCTGCAACCCTTCCGGTCACAATCAAGGTGCCGGAAAAACGGTCCACAAAGCCGAGCTCAACATTGGAAGTCTTGGTAGCAATATCACCTGCAATAATGGCAATTTCTGCGGGACAAATCGTTAAAATGCCGATTGCAGATCGGGAATAATCCACTGCCGGATTCAACCCTAATTTCTGGTAAATCACAGGGTCTGGATTGGCAATAATATGTGCCAGTGTTATTTGCTTACCGGGAACAGTTTCCTGCACAATACGAAGCTTTTCCTCAGAGGAAAGCATTTGCTGTAATTCCATTACATTCACTCCTTGTCTAAAATCGGGAAAAACCTCCCGAGTTTTAACAGCTTATCTAATAGTATAATATAATTCCAGAAAAAAGGCAATAGTTTTTTCACATTTTTTGTTGTAATCTGCAAATAAAGTCCCGCCAGTTTGTCTAAAAAACAATTTTACTGTTATTTTCCCCGGTTATAAAAAAAGATTTGCAAAATCATTTCTACCAATTTTTTCTTTACATAAAAATTCCACATTGCGCACAAAATAGGGTTGTACTGAAAAATTAAAAAGGAGCCATTGATATATGAAAGCAACCGGAATTGTAAGACGTATTGACGATTTGGGCAGAGTAGTAATTCCAAAAGAAATTCGCCGCACCATGCGCATCCGTGAAGGAGATCCGCTGGAAATTTTCACCAATAAGGAAGGCGAAGTTATTTTCAAAAAGTACTCTGCCGTGGGAGAGCTTGGTAATTTTGCAACACAGTATGCCGAAGCACTCTATAAAATCAGCGGTCATAACACGGTCATCACCGATACTGATTCTATTATCTGCGCAGCAGGAGTCGGAAAAAAAGAATTGACAGACCAGAAAATTTCGTCTGAAATTGAAACTGTGCTGCAAAACAGAGAAACTTACTTCACAGAGCAACTGTCGGATTCCAGACTGCATCTTCTGAATCACAACAATGAGTATCTTTGCGGAACGGTGGTTCCCATCATTTCCGAGGGGGATGTGATCGGCTCGGTTATCTTATATTCTACCGACGTTAAAACAACCTTGGGAGATACTGAGAAAAAATTGACTACTACCGCGGCAACTGTATTAGGAAAGTTATTTGAAGCATAACAAAATCGGCTGTAGCAAAATGTGCAGACCGCACAAATGAACAACCAGTAAATAGAACAGGTAAATTTGAATTTTAACACGAAAAAATGTGTAACAAATCATGTAACAAAAAATAAAAACAGAATGCTATGAAAAAACTTCGCCTCTCGACGTACCTATGTACGCCTTCGGGTAACCAAAAGCAAGGGAAGCCCCTGCTTTTGCTCAGTTTTTTCATTCTGCACCATTTTTCGTCCAGCCAAAAAAGAGGCTGTAGCAAAATGTGCAGACCGCACAAATGAGTAACCAGCAAATAGAACAGGAGCTGTAGCAAAATGAAATTCATATTGCTACAGCCCCTTTTTTATTATACATTTATTTCCACGATATTTTCATGATGAAATACCAACCGTCTGTAATATGCAAAATATGCAGTCTCTAAATATGCCATTGCCCATAAAATACCAATGGTGAATGCCAGGCTTCCCAGCAGAATCCAGCCAAAAAAGCTGAAGCTTAAGCCTACAAGATAAATTCTGTTCCCTTTTGACAACAAAAAGCTTTCTTTTATTGCTGCAATGCCGCCGCATTCCGGACGGTGTGACAGAATGCAAGGAACCATCAGCAAAGAAAGCGTGAAATACAATGTCAGAATTTCCAACAGCATAGAAACGATCTGAAGAATCACGATATACGTTTCCATACTCATCAGACTGAACATCAGATAATCGTAAAAAAGGTTCGTCCATTCTGAGGATAACAGCAAGCTCATTGCTAATGGAAAGCCGACCTTTATGAGCAAGGTAGGAAGAAGCTTAAAAAAGTTTTGGAACCCTACCGCATAGATATTCAGGCAGCTTGCTTTTTCCCGATTTGGCTGAAGATTGCGGAAAATTCCGACAGAAATCAATTCCAAAACCACGGTAAAGCCCATGGTGACACCATATTGAAGCCAGAAAAACGATTCCTGCTGTGCAAGTGACGGTGTCTCCTGCAAAAGCTGTGTCAGCTTTACAACAAATGCTGTATACAAAAGAAATGGAATAAACAGAGCAAGCACCACAGCATTCCACTTTCCTTTGAGCAGCCGGCGAGCATCGCTCTTTAACACCCAAAAGGGATATTTTGTCATCATATTATCTACCCTTTCTATAGCAAGCGAACCGTATAAGAAAACGCCTTGGTTTCTCCGGCAGGCAATGCTGTAATATTCGGCTTGTCGGCAAAGATACCATTGGTGTCTTCTTTATCGGGAATAATGGTCCAGGGTTCAATGCAAAGGAACGGAGCTTCTTTTTTGATAGGAGTCCAGATGCCTAAAGAAGAAAAACCGTTTACTTTTACTTCTACCCCGTAGCCTTTGGTTTTATGTACCAACTGAATCGTATCGGAATTCAACTTGGAAAAAATCAGAGCATCCAAATCAAAAATATCATAACGCAAAGGAATATTTGACACATTCTGATACTCTGTGCGAATCCCTTTTTCATACAAAAGACCGCCCAAGTCTTCCGGAATGCACTGGTACACCGGATTGGTTTCCGTTTTTGAAAAACGAATTTCATAATCGGTAAAGGCATCTCCCTCTTTCATGGGACAGTTGTATGCGGTATGTCCGCCAAGCCCGAACAGCATGGTCTTGGTATCAGTATTTTCTACCCGATATTCTGTAATAAAGCCGTCTTCGGTTAATGTATGCGTTACATAAAAAGAGAAGGAAAACGGGTAGTGCTGTTTGGTTTCTTCATTGTCACGATATAAAAACGTGATGCTTCTGTCAGTTTTTTCTACCATTTCAAACTCTTTTCGTCTGACAAAGCCATGCTTTGGGATGGTATATTCTGTTCCGTCAATCACTGTTTTGGAATTCTTCAAACTGCAGACAATGGGAAACAAATTGGGGTTTCTGCCATTCCAATAGGTTTCATCCCCTTGCCAAATTACTTCTCTTTCACCGTTTCTGGAAAGAGAAATTAACTCACCGCCTACTGTGGTGCAAATTGCTTTCATAGATTGATATTGTAATTCATATTCCATAATTTGAAACCTCGTTTACTGTAAGATAGTTTCATTATACTACTTCCTGAAAAAAAGTGCAAGTCTTTTTGGACAGATTTTTCACAGCTTCCCGTTTTCTTCATATACTGTAAGCAGGAACATACGTTTCAAAAAAAATTATCAACCGGAGGTTTGCAATATGAATTTGGAGTTTCCATTATCGCAGCTTCCGGTGGGGCAAAGCGCTACAGTTTGTCAGCTGCAGACCTCCGGCTCTATGCGTCGGAGACTGCAAGACCTTGGAATTATCCACGGAACAAAAATTGAGTGTGTGCTGAAAAGTCCTGCCGGTGACCCGGTTGCCTATCGGATACGAGGTGCCCTGATTGCACTGCGTAAAAGCGATTCCAAAACCATTTTAATGAATCCATAAAAGAAAGCAGGGCGTTCCCATAGATAAGCCCTGCTTTTCTCTCATAAAACAGCAAGAAAGGGATTGATACAAATGATAACAGCTCCGCTTCTTCAGTTGAACAACACGTCTGCCTTGGAGGACTATAACATCAAAAAAGAGCATCCCACCGACTGCATAATTGCTCTTGCCGGGAACCCAAATGTTGGAAAAAGTACTGTTTTTAATGCTCTTACGGGAATGCATCAGCACACCGGAAACTGGCCCGGGAAAACCGTAACCAATGCCCGCGGCATTTGCAGTCATCATGGGAAAAAATATATTCTGGTAGATATTCCGGGAACCTATTCCCTGCTTTCTCACTCAAAAGAGGAGGAAGCGGCAAGAGATTTTCTCTGCTATGGTAATATTGATGCAGTCATTGCAGTGTGCGATGCTACCTGTCTGGAACGGAACTTAAATCTGGTGCTTCAGATATTGGAAATCACACCAAAAGTTGTTGTTTGCATCAACCTGATGGATGAGGCGAAAAAGAAAAAAATTGATATTGATCAAGAAAAGCTGTCAACTCTCCTGGGGGTACCCGTGGTAACTACCAGTGCCAAAAGAAAAGCAGGATTAACAAAACTGATGGATACTGTGGAGCAGCTTTTAAGTTCTCCTCCCACCCGGGCATACTGTGTGACCTATCCCCAGCCCATTGAAAGTGCCATTTCCTCATTGGCTACATATTTTCAAGAAGAAAACAAAACAACTGCCCGACGGACGGCAAAACAGCTTCTGGAACAAAACGAATTTCCAAAGGAATTTTCACAAATTGAAAATCTGGAAAACACTTGGAATCACGAAAAGGAGCTGCTGAACGAACAATATCAAACAAAAGAAGCTTTTCAGGATGTGATCGTGTCCTCGCTGGTAAAACAAGCAGAAAAAATCGGGAAAGCAGTCCTTCACTTCGGAAATGAAGCCTATGAAACAAGAGACCGTAAAATCGACCGTCTCTTAACCGGAAAACTGACCGGAATCCCCTTAATGTTGCTACTGTTCGCAGGGATATTCTGGCTGACCATCACCGGTGCAAACTACCCCTCTCAAATGCTTTCGCAGCTGTTTACTTTTCTGGAAAAACTGTTCTATGCCGGATGTGTGCACATCGGGCTGCCAACTTGGGTGTGTGAAATGCTTTGTTCGGGAATTTTTCGGGTTGTTGGCTGGATTGTTTCTGTGATGCTTCCGCCCATGGCAATTTTCTTCCCTCTTTTTACACTCTTAGAAGACTTGGGCTATCTTCCCAGAATTGCCTTTAATATGGATAAAGCATTCCAAAGCTGTAAAGCTTGCGGAAAACAAGCGTTAACCATGTGTATGGGCTTTGGCTGTAATGCTGCCGGTGTGGTAGGCTGTCGCATTATAGATTCCCCAAGAGAACGGCTGATTGCTGTTCTGACCAACAGTTTTGTTCCCTGTAACGGAAGATTTCCAACTCTCATTGCTTTGATTACCATTTTCTTTGCCGGAAGTTCACCCTATTCTTCGCTGTGGCAAGCATTGTATCTTACCCTGGCTGTTGCGTTGGGCGTGCTCATGACCTTTTTAGTCTCCCGGTTCCTTTCCAAAACCATTCTTCGGGGACACCCCTCCTCTTTTGCCTTGGAGCTTCCGCCATACCGAAAACCAAACATTGGGAAAATTCTCATACGCTCCGTGTTCGACAGAACCTTGTATGTTTTGGGAAGAGCTTTGGCTGTGGCGGCACCTGCCGGACTCGTTTTATGGCTCTGTGCCAATGTGCAAATCGGTTCTCAAACCATACTCACCTATATCAGCCAATTCTTAAATCCATTTGCCGGCTGGGTGGGGCTGGACGGTGTTATTTTAACTGCCTTTCTTTTGGGGCTTCCTGCCAACGAAATTGTGGTTCCCATTATGCTGATGGCATATCTGTCGAAAGGAAGCTTAGAAGAGGCAAGCAGTCTTCTTCAGATGAAAGCTGTTTTTCTGGAAAACGGATGGACACAAATTACCGCCATCTGTACTATGGTTTTTTGCCTGTTTCACTGGCCCTGCTCCACAACACTTCTAACCATAAAAAAGGAAACTAAAAGCAGTAAATGGATGATCGTTTCTGCCCTGCTTCCCGCTCTGGTCGGCTTGATTCTTTGTTTTTTGATTCACTCTGTGTCCCGACTGTTTTACTAAAAAAGCTGTAGCAAAATCAATGTATTTTGCTACAGCCTTTATTTTGTTATTTACTTTTTTCCTGAAGCTCACGGAATTGTTCCTGTTCCTCCGGCTTTGCTTCCGAAACAGAGTATTTCCCGCAATTTGGGCATTGAATGGTTTCGCCACGTCTTTCAAAAACAAACTCACACAAAGAGCATTTATAAATCATACTGTTCTCCTTTTCGCACGCACGAACAAAAACTTAAGACCGTAAAGTATTTTATCATAGTTCTCTTGAAATTGCAAGCTTTTTTTTGAGATTTTTATTTCACGACCTCTATAAAGTCACGGTCTAAATAAGAAACAGCTTCTTCTGTCAGTTTTTCCCCAATGGTTACCAATGGAACACAAGGGGGAAACTGTGTGATGTTTTCTTTGGAAACTCTTCCCACAGCTTTTTTTGCCGGAATGACCTCTCCCTCGCTGAAATACGCCTCCCGGGGAGACATTTGCTGTGTCAGTTTCAACACAGGAACGGCGGGTGTTTTCTTGTTTTCGGGCAGTAAATCCACAGACAACAGTGCTTGCTGAAGCAGCTCCACCTCTTCAGTACGGTTGCAGGGTGAAAACATAAAAAGGAGATTGTTTCCGAAAACGCCCTCAATATAGATGGCATGCTTTTCTTCTAAAATGGTTTGTATTTCTTTGGCAGAAAGATTTACCCCATCGCAGTTGACAAACAGCTTATAGCAATCATCATTTTCCAGAATACGAAGATTGGTTTCTCGAAGCAATGCCTGTTTCAAAGTTTTTATTTTTGTGATGATAGTATCCTTTTCATAGAGTTCTGCCCCATACATTCCGGAGTAATCCAAAGAAGATAAAATGGGATAAGACGGGCTGGTGGTTGTGACCATATTGATTGCCTGTTTGACTCGTTCAGAAGATATTTTTTCCGAGTTCAAAGTCAGCACCGCTCCTTGATTCAAGGTGGGCATCGTTTTATGAAAGCTTAAGACGCTCAGGTCGGCAGCATCGGTGCGGCAGTGCTTCAAATGGGGTGAAAAATAGAAATGCGCCCCGTGGGATTCATCCTGAATGAGAATGGCATCGCCAACTTTTGCCCGAATGCTTTCCACATCAGACACTTCCCCGTAATAGGTCGGAGAAGTGAGAATGACAGCCTTTTCTCCACTGTAGGTAACCTCCCCGGCTGATAACGGGCTGGGAATCCCAAACTGCTTGTTTTCTTTTGGATATATGAATTTAGGAACCGCGCCGGACAAAATCAAGCCGTTCATGACCGATACATGACAATTACGATCCACCAAAACCGTATCCCCATCCGAAACGCTCGCAAGAATACTTGCCAGAATTCCGCTGGATGCCCCGTTGGTAAGGAAAAACGCTTCCTTTTTCCCCAAAACTTTTGCCATATGTTGTTGTGACTGCAGGATGATGCCATCAGGACACATCAGGTTATCGGTTCCGTTTAGTTCTGTAACATCAACAACAGGAACCGGAATGTTCCCCTTATGCCCGGGCATATGAAAAGAAATTTCCCGAAATTGCTTCAGCGATTCATAAATCCCCATAATCTATGTTTCCTTTATGTATCAATACATCATTCTGTTTTCGATATCACGGTAGCTGATTGCCTCTGCCAGATGGTGCATTTGAATCAGCTCTGATTCTTCCAGGTCGGCAATGGTTCTCGCCACTTTGATAATCTTGTCGTATCCGCGGGCTGTCAGCCCCAGCACAGAAAATGCCTGTTTCATCATATTTTGTGCATCTTGTGTCAAAACGCAATATTTCTTTACCAAAGGTGCAGTCAGCTCTGCATTGGTGAGAATCCCCTCACCTTGATATCTCATCTTCTGAATTTCTCTGGCTCTTATTACCCTGTCTCGAATTGTTTGAGAAGATTCTGCCTTTTCTAAAGAAGCAATTTCATCATAGTTAACAGACGGAACTTCTATTTGAATATCAATTCTGTCCAACAACGGTCCGGATATTTTTTTCTGATATTTTTTTATCTGGTCAAGCGTACAGCTGCATTCTTTGATATGAGAGCCGTAATAACCGCAAGGGCAAGGATTCATTGCTGCAATAATCATAAAATTGCAGGGATATTCGGCAGAACGGCTGACTCGGGTAACGTTGATTTTTTTATCCTCCAACGGCTGTCTTAATACTTCCAGCGCTTCTCGTTTGAATTCGGGAAGCTCATCTAAAAACAAAACACCGTTATGTGCTAATGAAATCTCTCCGGGCATTGCTTTTGTGCCGCCGCCAATAATACTCACGGTAGATGCTGTGTGGTGCAATGCACGAAAAGGCCGTTTTACAATCATGGGATGTTCCTTGGAAACCAAGGAGCATACCGAATAAATTTTGGTAACATCCATTGATTCTTCAAAGGTAAGCGGTGGCAAAATCCCGGGTACACGCTTGGATAACATGGTTTTGCCAGACCCGGGAGTGCCGCTCATTAAAATGCTGTGGCCACCGCTACAGGCAACCTCTAACGCACGTTTTGCGTTTTCTTGCCCTTTTACGTCGGCAAAATCCAGTTTCCAGTCAATTTCATCAAACGAAACGGTTTCGGATGCTTCAAAAGGAGCAATCTCAGTTTCCCCTTTCAAAAAGGAAATCACTTCTTTTAAGTCGGAAACCGGATAGACCTGTAAATTTGGAACCAGTGCCGCTTCTCTTGCGTTTTCAAGTGGAACAATCACCTTGGAATAGCCGTGTTTTTTTGCATAATCTGCCATGGGAAGCACACCGCTGACTCCACGGATTTCTCCGGACAAAGAGAGCTCTCCCATCATTACATACTCTCCTAAATGCGCCAGCTCCACCGATGCACCAAGCAGCGCAACTGCCATGGGCAAATCGTAATGAGTGCCCTCTTTCCGAACGGATGCAGGAGCTAAGTTGATGGTGATTTTTCGTGCCGGAAATTCAAATCCGGAATTCTTGATTCCGCTTCTGACACGTTCTTTGGATTCTTTGATTGCCATATCGGCAAGCCCCACCACATCATATTGAGGCAGTGCTTTTGTAACATCTGCTTCGATATCCACAATGTAAGCATCTATTCCATTTAATCCACAGGTATAGCATGTAACCATAGCAACTTCGTTCCTTTACTTTTGTTTCATTTGTTCCACACGGGTGGAGTCGGGTTCTACAATGATTGTTTCAAAATTGTCGTAGATTACCATTCCCGGCTTCGCACCGGATGGTTTTTTCACATATTTCACACGGGTGTAGTCTACTGCTGCCTTGGTGTCCTTTGCACTTTTGGAGTAGGCAGCTGCAATGAGCGCCGCTTCATACAGCGTTTGGGGAGATACCTCGCTTCCAAAACACTTAATAACAGTGTGTGAGCCCGGAATGTTGCGGATATGAAGCCAAATATCATGTTTAGATGCAATTTTCAAGGTTAGCTCGTCATTCTGGCGGTTATTTTTTCCGCATAAAATCAAGGTTCCATCCGTAGCAGTAAACTGCATCGGTCCGGAAATTTTAGACTCTTTTTTCTTCTTTTTCTGCGATTTTTCCACAAGATAGCCACCAAGAAGCAGTTCTTCTTTAATTTCCGCAATGTTTTTTTCGTCACTGCTCAAATCGAGCAAATCCTTTACGCTCTTAAGATAAGAAATCTCTTCACGGATATCCACCAGCATTTCCCGTGATATTTTTTCCATATTTTTTTCTTTGTTATATTTTTCAAAATACTTTTTCGCATTTCTTGCCGGTGAAACGGTTTCATCCAAGGGAATGGTAATGGGAGCATTATCTTCATAATAATTGGGTAACGTAACCTCTTTTTTGTTTTCGGTCAACTGATATAAATTGGCAGTCAGAATTTCCGCATAAATACGGTAGCGGTCTTTTTTTTCTGCTTTTTTGAGGTTCTTTTCGTGAATATCTGTTTTTTTATACAATCGGCTCAGGTTTTTTTCTATCACCTGAGAGACAGAATCTCTTTTTTCTTCCAGCTTCCGCTTGGTTTCTTTGGAGCGGTAGAAAAAATCCACACATTCATTAACAGAAGGAAAAACAACTTTTTCATAAAAATTACCATACTGAAGCAAATCCCATATATAAAGCTCTTGCGGAATGCGGGTTTCTTTCTCTATAAAAAGTGTAGGAGTAAAACAGCACTCCTCCATATGGCTTAAAAACGTTTGATAAACCTCCACTGCATCGTGGCAATCATCACCGCTTCGATGTTCAATTTCCCGCGCTAAAATGGGAGACATCCCCAAAAAGTGATCCATCAGTATCTGAGAAATGCTTTTCCCACCTTGCGCTTCCTCCGCCATTTGACCGTACAATTCTTCCCGGGACATCCGCTTGGCATCCGCCTTTTCGGGAAGCGGCGGCATTTCATAAAACAGCCCCGGCAAAACCTGACGTTTTTCCGATAAAGTAAAGTCAATATGACGAATGGAATCAATGATGCGGTTGTTTTCATCTGTCAGAATGATATTGGAATGTTTCCCCATGGGTTCAACAATCAACACTTTTTTGGTGATTTCAAACAGCTCATTGGTGCTTTCTGCCGTGATTTTTACAATTCGTTCATTGGGGACTGCAGAAATGTCCAGTATTTTTCCGCCGGACAGATGTTTTCGCATCAGCATACAAAAAACCGGCGGTGTATCAGGGTTGTCAAAAGACTGGTCGGTAAGACAAACACGTCCTTTGGAGGCATCGCAAGAAAGAAGAAGCCGATAGTTTTCACCCAAAGAACGCACAGTGAGCAACACCTGTGATTTTGACATCTGATAAATTTTATCAATACGGCCGCCTTTGAGCTTTTTATTCAACTCATAAGCCAGCGCCCATAATGTGCAGGCGTCTAATGCCATAATAACTCTCCTTAAATAATCTCGGGCGGTGCAAATGCTGCCATCACATTTTTCTTACCATATTCGTCAAACTCAATTTCCAGCTTCATATCATTTCCAAGCGGTTGAACCGAAAGAACAGTCCCCTCGCCGAATTTTTTATGACGAACACGGCAACCCACCTGATAATCGGGCAATGTTCCGGATTTTTTCGGTTCGGGAGCTTTAGCTGCCGGTGACAAATGAATGGCGTTGGAGCTGTATGATTCGCCTCGGTAGCCGCCAACAGCACTCTGATTTTCGTAACCGTCAAAATCAAAGGAAAATGCTTTTTCCTTTTTCTTTTCCCGATGCAAAATATCCTCCGGAATCTCCTTCAAAAACTGGGACGGCATACTGTGCATATAGGAGCCGTAAAGCATACGTTCTCCTGCATGGGACAAATAGAGTTTTTCTTTTGCACGGGTAATGCCGACATAGCAAAGACGGCGTTCTTCTTCCAAGCCGCCCGGTTCTGTTTTTGACTGCATAGAGGGAAAAATTCCTTCTTCAAAGCCCACCAAAAACACAATGGGAAATTCCAGCCCTTTGGAGCTGTGCAAAGTCATTAAGGTAACTGCATCCTCATCGGCATCATAATTATCAATATCCGAAAGCAAAGAAACATTTTCCAAAAAGGAAGATAGGTCCTGATTTGCCTCGTCTTCTTTAATCATGGAAAGAAGCTCTTTCATATTCTGAATGCGGGAAGCTGCTTCCTCGGTATCTTCTTTTTGCAATGCTTCCATATAACCGGAGCCGTACAACACAGAATTTACCAGTGCTTCAGTATTGCCGATATTTTCTCTGAAATCGGCAATCATTTTTGCAAAATTCAGAAGTTTCAGTTTCGGGTTGGAAAGCTCCGGATACAAATTTGCCGTTTCGCAGATTGCAAGCATGGATTTTTGATGTTCCAAGGCAAGCGTCTGCACCTTTTCCACGGTGGTTTTCCCAATGCCTCGTGCAGGCTCGTTAATAATTCGAAGCAGTGCTGCATCATCATTCGCATTCAAAATCAAACGCAGATAGGCAACAATATCTTTAATTTCTTTTCGGTCGAAGAATCTGGTTCCGCCAACAATTCTATGGGGAATTGCGGTTTGTAAAAAGTTCTGCTCAAAGGTACGGGACAAGGAATTCATCCGATATAAAATTGCCATATCTTTATAGCGGTAACCCTCTCGTTTTAAGGTTTCAATCAGCATTCCGATTTTGTTTGCCTCATCATAGTTATTTTGCGGATTCAACACATTGACCTTATCTCCGCCGTTTCGGGAAGTCCACAATCGTTTGGCTTTTCGCTGACGGTTATTTTTTATCACCTCGTTGGCTGCATCCAGAATGTTTTTGGTGCTGCGATAGTTTTCTTCCAATTTGATAATTTTAGTATTTGGAAACTGTTTTTCAAAATTCAGAATGTTGGTGATATCTGCACCGCGAAATTTATAAATAGACTGGTCGTCATCCCCTACCACGCAAAGATTCTGTGACTTCTGTGCCAGGTAGGAGGCTAACAAATACTGAATTTTATTGGTGTCCTGATATTCGTCAATCATAATATGGGTAAACCGATTCTGATATTCCGCCAAAACAGCAGGAAATTGTTCAAACAGTTTGACGGTGTAAAATAAAATATCGTCAAAATCCAGCGCATTATATTTTTTCAGTTTTTCCATATAAAGCTGATACACCTTGGCAAGCAGGGTGCGCTTATAGTCTCCACCTGCCATCCGAAGAAATTCCTCTGCATCAATGCCGTCATTTTTTGCGGCAGAAATGATGCTGTAGCAAAGCTTATGATTGAGCACATCCTCTGATATATTCAGCTCTTTGATACATTCTTTGACACAAGTTTTGGCATCATTGGCATCAAAAATGGTGAAAAACCGGTTAAAGCTGCCAAGCAAGCTGATATGATCTCTTAAAATCCGCACACAAGCAGAGTGAAAGGTCAATGCCCAGATTCCACTTGCACGGTCTCCCAGCTTTTTCTCCAACCGTTCTTTCAGCTCGTTTGCCGCCTTATTGGTAAACGTGATGGCAAGAATATGATAAGGGGAAACCGGTTGGTAAGAAAATAATGCTTCCTCTTCAGGCGTCAGAGAGGAGGCTTCTTTTTTCTCCAAACGGTCTAAATCCGCACTGTCCAAAAAGGACGGGCATTCCAATTCATGATCGTAAGAATCACCATATTTTACCAAATAATGAATGCGTGAAATGAGCGTAGTGGTTTTCCCGCTGCCTGCTCCTGCCAAAATCAAAACGGGCCCTGTTGCAGTAAAACAGGCTTCTCTTTGCATTGGGTTCAAATTGGAAAATTCTTCTTCTAATATTCGTCTTTTAATCGCATTAAATCTATTTTTCATCTAACAGTCTCACATTTCTTTTGAGTATTTGGGCACCTTTATAACAAAAGGCAAAATCACGATATTGTTCCTGAAACATCTCTTCCGTCATGAAAGAAAGCTCCTCCAAAGAAAGCTCCAAAACCGGTCTTTGGAATGCTTTGATTCCGGTCAGCTCCGCTTTCTGATTGACCGGACAGACAAGCTGGCACAAATCGCAGCCCCATAGTGTGTTCCCTTTTTGAAGTAGCTTTTCTTCCTCTTGGGAAAGATCCTTTTTCTGCGTTAAAAAAGAAAGACAGCTGGTTTTGCAAAACCCGTTTTCCAAAGCATTTGTTGGGCAGGCTTGTTTGCAAGCATCGCAACCTGTGCAAAGAGAAATTGGTTCATGCTTTCGCAGAGGAAGTTCTTCTTTCAGCAGCACTTCACCAATAAAAACAAAGGAGCCGTATTTCTTTGTTAACAGCAAATTGTGCTTCCCGATTTGCCCCAAACCTAACTCCTCTGCCAGCTGCTTCTCTCTAAACGGAGAAATATCTGTAAAAGAAAGATACTCCACTCCAACAGAAGAAAAAATCCTGTCCAGTTCCTCCTTCACCACACGGTGATAGTCGGGAACAGAAGCATATTTCGACACATATCTCGTATTTTCGGGATAATAATAAGGGAATACCGCAACAATTAACGTACGGTATCCCTGTTTTTGATATTTTTGATTCGGATTAGGCATTACCCCATAGGAAATCCAGTCAGGGAATGCTTTTTCAATCTGTTGTGCAAGTAATTGATTCATCTTCTTGTTTTTCCTGATATTTTTTTTGGATATATGCTTTCAGCAAGAAAAATATAACAGCAGTCAGCGGAACTCCAACAATCATTCCCAAAAAGCCCAGCAATTTGCTTCCTGCAAGAATGCCTAAAAGCACCAATATAGGGGAAATACCAGTGGTTTCTCCTAAAATTTTAGGACCTAAAATATTGCCGTCAAACTGTTGAAGCAAGAACACAAACAACACAAACCACAACAATCTGTCCGGTGCAACAATTAAAATCAACAGTGCAGACGGAATAGCACCGATAAAGGGTCCGAAAAACGGAATGACATTGGTAACCCCGATAATCACGCTGATTAACAGTGCGTAGGGCTGATAAATGAGAAGCATGAACGGAAACGCAAGGCAACCGATAATCAAAGAATCAATAATTTTGCCCAAAATAAAGCTGGAGAATGTTTTGTTGGTCATTGTGCAAACATCCAGAACTTTATGAGCAGTTTCCTTTTTGAACAGTGCAATATTTGTTTTTTTCAAAATTGCAAGAATTCTTTCTTTCTCATAAAGAAAATAAACAGATACAATCACGCCTACAAGAATATTGGTAAAGCCGGTGGTAACCAAGATCGGGATGTTCACCAACCATCCAAAACAAGCATTGATCAACGCGGTGGCATAATCCATCAATTTGTTAAAGGGTAAGATTTCATCCATCCATTCTGCATTCAGATGGTTTTGGTTAATCCAATGGGTTACATTGGAGGTCAGCACTCTGATATAATCAGGAATATTCCGGAACAGTGTTTCCACACTGGTTTTAATCTGGGGAATCAAAAGCACCACCAATGCTGTCAAAACGCCAATCATAAAAACATATGTCACAAAAATGCTAATCAACCGGCGCAGCTTGGAATAAACGCCCCGACGCTTTTTGGAATCAATCCGGGAAAAAATTGTTTTCTCCAAAAGCTTCATAAAAGGATTTAACAGATAACTGATAATAAATCCAATAAGAAACGGTGTAAAAATGGAGGTAACAAAACTGACCACCTGCCAGAAATTTTCAAACTTCAAAAATAAAAAGTAGGCTGCAATTCCAATCACTGCAACCATTGAATACAAAATAATTTTATCCTTATACTCTTTGAAAAACTGCTTCATAACCCACACTCCTATTGACACGAGCAGGCATAAGAGCTTGTCTTATGCCTGCCCTGCGGGGATTTTTCAGATTAGTTGTTTTCTCTTACGGGAATTGCCTGAATTTTTGCATCATCCTGGCTGATGGGTATGGTTTTTTTCAGCTCTTCTACATGCTTTTCTTCTGCCATTTGCATAAAAAGATATTGCACTTTGGTCATATTATCCTGGAGGTCCTTCTCAACATCCAGAGGAATACGTTTGATAATATGATAACCATAGCTGGAAGGAATTACTTCAGAAATTTCATTTTCGGAAAGTGCTTTGGTTCCTTCGTAAAATTCAGGAACCATTTCTCCTTCGGTGAATACATATCCTTCGGGAGATTGTTCTTTTCCGGGGTCTTCAGAATGCTCATTCATCAAAGCAGTGAAATCAGCACCGCTTTTCGCCTGTTTTAATAAATTGTCAATTTCTGCTTTTTTTGCATCCGCTTCTTCCGAAGATAAAGGTTCACCGGTTTCACTATTTACAGTCATTTTCAAAATATGCTGCGCTTTTAAGAAGTTCTCACTGAAAATAGTTTTTATGGTTTCTTCATCCGGATTAAATTCTTCCGATGCAGCAAGCACTCTTTCGCCGTATTTATTGTAAAGAAGCTGTTTTCTTGCAATGTTTTTGATAGCATCCTTGCTAACATTGTATGTTTCCATGGTTTGCTGGATGGATTCTTTGTTTTCAGTCAAATAGTCATCCACCTCAGAAGAAGTAATGGAAATGCCGTTATCTTTTGCAGCCTGAGCCATTACTGCAATGTTCACAAGAAGCTCCATTCCTTTTTCGCGAATGTAAGTTTCTGCATCTCTGCCGTCTTTTTCAGTGGTCCAGAATTCTTCCACGTCATCGCCCTGAAGCTGACCAACTGACTGCATTTTTACAGTTTCAATGGCATATTTCAGTTCTCCAACGGTAATTGTTTCGTCGCCAACCTTGGCAACAACTTCATTCTCATTGGTTGTACCGCAGCCTGCAAACACACCCAAACATAAAATTACTGCCAGCAAAACAGAAATTATTTTTTTCATAAAAATACCTCTTTTCATCAATTTCTTAAATTGTTTGGTTTCATTATACAATAAAACACGAAAGAATGTCAATTCTTTTTCGCATTGTAACAAAGATTTAATATTTGCACATATTTTCTATCGCCCTCACATAAAATTGCCGTAAGAAAAAAAGTTCTTCATAAGGAGGAAAACTGAATTTTTTCAGGTTTGTGATGTTATGAATTCCAAAAAATTTTTTGTTGTTTCCTTAAAACCCTTTTTGTTACGTCTGGCCTCCGGCATTTTAATTCTGGCAGCAGCAACTTTCTTATTTACCAAGGTACTCCCCACTTCGATAGAAACCGCCGCCATCAAAAACGACTGGGGCTTAAGCTATAGTCAAAACGGAAGTCAACCGGTGGGAAACAGAAGCCGGGAAATGCTATCTCAATATAACGCCTACTACCTCGGCCCACCGGAGGAAAAGGTTTTGTATCTCACCTTTGATGCAGGCTTTGAAGCCGGCTACACCCCCAAAATTTTAGAAACCTTGAAAAAGCATCAAGTGCCGGCCACTTTCTTTTTGGTGGGAAACTACCTAAACACGCAGCCGGACTTGGTCAAGCAAATGGTAGCAGACGGTCATATTGTGGGAAACCACACCAACAATCATCCGGATATGTCTAAAATTTCGGATCTGGAAAGCTTCCGAAAAGAACTGACCGATTTAGAAACAAAATATAAAGAAATCACCGGACAGGAAATGAAAAAATTTTACCGTCCCCCTCAGGGAAAATTCAACGAAGAAAATTTGAAACAAGCGCAAAGCTTAGGCTATAAAACAATATTTTGGAGCTTGGCATATGCAGATTGGCTTCAGGATAAACAACCCAGCCGCGAGGAAGCCTTTTCCAAGCTTTTGCCCCGTGTCCATAACGGAGCCGTGGTACTTCTTCATTCCACCTCTAAAACCAATTCCAAAATTTTAGATGAACTTTTGACCAAATGGAAGGAACTGGGCTACCGATTTGGCACACTGGAAGAACTGTGTAAGTAACAACAACGTGTAAAAAAAGCAGAGAACCCTCTGCTTTTTTACGTTATACAGTTTTATTTTTCAATACCTCTTCCACGGCGAGCATCAAGCCTGCTTTGCCGTAGCCGTAAGAAAGAGAGCCTTGCATAAATGCAGTGTAGGGCGGTTTGATAGGGGCATCTGCCGAAAGCTCAATGGATGCACCCTGCACAAAAGCGCCTGCTGCCATAATAACCTGGTCCTGATAACCGGGCATGTCCCAAGGCTCGGGCGACACAAAGGAATCCACAGGAGCACCTTTTTGAATGCCTTTACAAAAAGATATCACACCTTCCGGTTTTAAGAAGTCAATCGCCTGAATGATGCAATTTCTGTCTTCTTGTGGCAAAGGTGTAACAGTGTAGCCCAAATCCTGAAAAATCTGTGCACAAAGCACAGCAGTTTTTAACGCCTGACATACCACAAAGGGTGCAAAATAAAGCCCCTGAATCATAGAACGAGTTAAGCCCAGTGATGCCCCCACCTCTTTTCCCAAGCCGGGAGACGTGAGCCGCATGGCACAAAGCTCTATGTATTCTCTTTTTCCGGCAATGTATCCACCGGTTAAAGCCAGACCGCCACCGGGATTTTTAATCAGCGAGCCGCAAGCCAGGTCTGCACCGTACTTGGTAGGCTCCGATGTATTAACAAATTCACCGTAGCAATTATCCACAATTACAATAATGTTCGGGTTAATCCCCTTTACAACTGCAACGATTTCCCCAATTTCCTCCGAAGACAGCGAAACACGGCTTTCGTACCCTTTGGAACGCTGAATCAGCACCGCTTTTGTGGTAGCCGGAACACCGTTTCTGATTGCCTCCAAATCGGGCGCACCGTTTTTCAAGGGGATTTCGCCATACGACACGCCAAACTCCTTCAAAGAGCCGGAATTCTCACCACGGATTCCGATGACTTCCTCCAACGTATCATAGGGTCTTCCGGTAACCGAAATCAAAGTATCCCCCGGGCGAAGCACGCCAAAAAAAGCGGTTGTCAGCGCATGGGTTCCGGAAATAATGGTATGGCGAACCAGCGCATCTTCACATTCAAATATCTGAGCATACAGACGGTCAAGGGTATCTCTCCCATGGTCGTCATAACCATAGCCGGTGGAAAAATTAAAATGGGTGTCCGAAATACGGCAATCGGAAAATGCACGAAGCACTCTTGCCTGATTCAGCTCCGAAATTGCTTCCAGTTTTTCAAAAACTCCGGTAAGCTTTTTTTCACTTTGTTCCACTAAGGCAACTGTTTCCTTTGATACACCCAAGGTAGTTGCAAAATCTAACGTATTCATGACAGCTTATATCCCTCTCCCACAGAAATTAGTTTGATGTTTTTCATTGCAGAAATCCTTTGCAATTTTTCTAAAATCATCAACTTTTGTTTTGTGAAAAAGTATTCCGGGCACTTTCTAAAAAAGCGCCTTTGAAACACGTTTTCCATCACATCTATTATACAAATTTCAGGAAAAAAGTCAATAATATTGAGCGAAAAAACTTTTTCTTGAAATTTTTTCACCATAAAGCACAAAAAAGTATGGTGATTTCCTTGCTTTTTGAAGTTTTTTTAGAAAATGTCAAAAAATTCTAAAATTTTTGAAAAAGGCTTGAATTTTTGAAAATATATGGTATAATAAATAAATGTTAAAATCTTGAATGCAGATTTGGAGGAAACAAACGAAATGAGTATCAAAGTCAAAGATTTAGGAAAAAATCAAGTAGAATTTTCCATCGCGGTAGACGCGGCAAAATTTAACGAAGCAATCGAAAAAGCCTACAGAAAAAATGTAAAAAGCATTACTCTGCCCGGCTTCCGTAAAGGAAAAGCTCCCAAAGCTATGATTGAAAGAATGTATGGAGAAGGTATTTTCTTTGATGATGCTGTAAACTCCATTCTGCCCGAATTATATGAAAACGCAGTAAAAGAAGCTGCGCTGGATGTTGTATCTCAGCCGGAAGTTGACATTCCGGAAATTTCCAAGGAAAAAGGCTTCACCGCTGTGTTCAAAGTGTATGTAAGACCGGTTGCAACCGTGGAAAACTACAAGGGTATAACCGCTAAAAAAGTTGTCTACACTGTAAAAGATGAAGCGGTTGATGCAGAAATCGACAGAATCAGAGAAAGAAATTCCAGAGTCGTTCCCGTAGAAGACAGAGCAATCGAAAACGGTGACATTGCAAACATCGACTTTGAAGGTTTTGTTGACGGTGTTGCATTCCCCGGCGGAAAAGGTGACGCATTTGATTTAACCATCGGAAGCGGTCAGTTTATCCCCGGCTTTGAAGAACAGTTAATCGGCAGCGGTACCGGTGACGATGTTGTAGTGAAAGTAACCTTCCCCGAAGAATATCATGCAGACGAATTAAAAGGAAAAGCTGCTGAATTCAAAGTTAAAATTAACAAAGTAACCAGAAAAGAACTGCCCGAAGCAAATGACGATTTGGCTCAGGAAGCTTCCGAGTTTGACACTTTGGCAGAATTCAAAGCAGATATCAAAGAAAAAATGCAAAAGCAGCTGGACGAAAGAGCAAACGTTCAGTTTGAAAACGAAGTAGTAGACCAGATTGCAAAAACTGTTGAAATCGACATTCCCGAAGCAATGATTCAGGAAAGAGTGAATATGCTTGCAAGAGATTTTGATAACGGCTTAATGCAGCAAGGCATCAACAGAGAAATGTATCTGAAATACACCGGCATGGACGAACAAACCTACTTAGGTCAGTTCAAACAGAATGCTGAAATCCAGGTGAAATCTATGTTGGTTCTGGAAGCCATTGCAAAACAGGAAGGCATTGAAGCAACCGAAGCTGATTTAGACGAAGAAAAAGAAAAACTGAGCAGCTACTACGGCATTGAAAAAGAAAAAATCTCCAACTTTGTTCCCGATGAAGACCTGAAAAAAGACATCATCGTAAGAAAAGCTGTTGATTTTGTAAGAGACAATGCAATCTGCCAGGAAATTTCCGAAGAAGAAGCTGCAGCTGAAGCTTCCGCAAAAGCAGAAAAGAAAGCAGCACCCAAGAAAACCGCTGCAAAGAAAACCACCACCAAAAAAGCAGAAGACGGTGAAAAAGAAGCAGCTCCGAAAAAAACTGCTGCAAAGAAAACCACCACTACCACCAAGAAAACTACAACCAAAAAAGCGGCTGACGGTGAAAAAGAAGCAGCACCCAAGAAAACCACTACCAGAAAGAAAAAAACCGAAGACGCTGAGTAATTTCTCCGAAAGGATTTGAAAACTATGAGTTTAGTCCCCTACGTTGTTGAGCAGACCAGCCGCGGCGAAAGAACCTATGACATCTTTTCTCGTCTGTTAAAAGACAGAATCATCTTTTTGGCAGACGAAGTAAACGATGCCACCGCAAGTCTGGTGGTTGCACAGCTTCTGTTTTTAGAAGCAGAAGACCCCGACAAGGACATTCAACTGTACATCAACAGCCCCGGCGGCTCTATTACTGCCGGCATGGCAATTTATGATACCATGCAATATGTAAAGCCTGATGTTTCAACCATTTGCATCGGTATGGCAGCATCTATGGGCGCATTCCTCTTAAGTGCAGGTGCACCCGGTAAAAGACTGGCACTGCCAAATTCCGAAATTATGATTCATCAGCCTTTGGGCGGTATGCAAGGTCAGGCAACGGATATTAAAATCCATGCAGACCGTATCTTAAAAATGAAAGACAGCTTAAATAAAATTTTAAGCGAAAGAACCGGTCAACCCTTGGACGTAATCCAGAAAGATACCGAGCGTGACAACTTTATGTCCGCACAGGAAGCAATGGCTTACGGCTTAATTGACAAGGTAATCGAAAAGAGATAACAAAAATAGTGGCGCGACGGATTGCTCGTTGCGCCATTTTGCTCGAAAGAAGCAATCAACAGAAAGCAGGGAAACTATGTCTAACAGAAGAAACGACGACCAGCAATTCTGCTATTTCTGCGGAAAGTCCACCGAAGAAGTAGATCAGATTGTAACCGGCGGCGCCGCAAACATCTGCGACGAATGTATTATCAGCTGCTACGAGCTGATTACCGGTACCCGTGCGGGAACAAAAAAAGATAAAAAGAAAAAAGATGACGAATTTACCATATTAAAGCCAAAGGAAATTAAGGAAAAGCTGGACGAGTATGTCATTGGTCAGGAAAAAGCAAAAATTGCACTGTCAGTTGCAGTGTATAACCACTATAAGCGAGTAGGCACAAAACAGACAGATGACGATACCGAGCTGAAAAAAAGCAATGTGCTGCTGCTGGGTCCCACCGGCTCCGGAAAAACCCTTCTGGCGCAAACTCTTGCAAAAATTCTGAATGTTCCCTTTGCCATTACCGATGCTACCACCTTAACCGAAGCCGGCTATGTTGGTGAAGACGTAGAAAACATTCTGCTTCGTCTCATTCAAGCAGCCGATTTTGATATTGAAAAGGCGCAAAAAGGGATTATTTATATCGACGAAATTGACAAAATTGCAAGGAAGTCGGAAAATCCGTCCATCACCCGTGATGTCAGCGGTGAAGGCGTTCAGCAGGCACTCTTAAAAATTATTGAGGGTACGGTTGCCAATGTTCCTCCACAGGGCGGCAGAAAGCATCCCCATCAGGAGTTTTTATCCATTGACACCTCCAATATTTTATTTATATGCGGTGGTGCATTTGACGGCATTGAAAAAATCATTGAAAAAAGAAGCAAGGAATCTTCTCTGGGCTTCAATGCGCAGATTCAGTCCAAAAAAGATGTTTCCAAATCCAAACTTCTTTCCGATATCACTCCGCAGGATTTGCTGAAATATGGCTTAATTCCTGAATTTGCCGGAAGATTACCTGTAATTGTAGCATTAGAGGAGCTTTCCAAAGAAGCCATGTTACGAGTGCTGTTAGAGCCCAAAAACTCGGTCATCAAGCAGTATCAAAAGTTAATGCAATTTGACAATACCGATTTGGAATTTACCGAGGATGCACTGGAGGCAATCGTAGAAAAAGCGTTAGACCGAAACACCGGCGCAAGAGGACTTCGCTCCATTGTGGAAAACGTTCTGATGGATGTGATGTATGAAACCCCCTCCGATGATTCCATCGAAAAAGTAATGATCACAAAAGAATCGATCCAAGGCACCGAAAAACCCAAAATAATAAAGAAATAACCAACATAAAAAGCGATGAAAGAATTTCTCTTTCATCGCTTTTTCATTTCACAATATGTAATTTATAAATCTCCATCATATACATTTGTAACCGGCAGCATATCTTGCCACACAAAGACTTTATATGTACATGCCTTGTCTTCCTGTTCAATAGGCAGCTCAAAGTATGTGATATCACCTATTTCGCAACGTTTTGGTTCTGAATACATCAGTTGTTTGCTTCCATCATAGATACATAAAAAAACATAAGTATTGTCTTCCGCTTCACTCACACTGACGTCAAAATATCTCTTCTTTGTCGAATAATAATAGTCAACCGAAATATCTTTCATAATATGCGGTCTTGTATTGACGAATTCAAACCCATTTAACTGTGCGTATTCTTCTGCATAAGATTCTGTATATCCATAAATTACAATATCATCGCATCTGTAAAACGCACTTTCTCCAACAGATAATACACTTTCCGCAATATCAATTCGCATCGCTTGTGCACAACCGTAAAATGCGTTGCTGCCAATATGGGTGATACCGTTTTCTATAACAATATCTGTAATGCTCATTTTTTGTGTATACCACGGAATTTCAGAGGTGGATGTATAATCCTGCATAGCACCATTGCCTTTTATACACAGCTTGCCGTATTCATACAGCTCCCACTTGATTCCATTTTCATCAACTCCATAATGAGTGATACTTGTTTTGGGAATAAAATTTGGTTCATCTATTTCATGAGTTCCATCTTCATCCGAGTACAGTTGATGACAAGCAACACACTCCCAATAAGCTTCTGCTAACCCGTATTCATCATAGGTTGCGGGATAAGGTTCATGTATTATCAAATTTTTATGTTTGCAGCTCCAGCCGGCATAAAGGATGCTTGGAAAATCTGAAGCCTCCTGAGAATAAGAAGTAGCCGGAGGATATTTTTTTGTACATTCACGATCCTTATACCAACCTGTAAAAGTGTAGTTTTCGCAAACAGGGGTCGTCGGAGTGGTTTCCCATACATAATAGTATTCCGTCAAATCATCACTTGCATCATGATAAAATTTATAACTGATTTTGATAGCCCCATCAGGCATATTTGATATTACCTCGCTATCGGGTGCATTGGAATCAAAACTTATATATGATGAACTTAGAGTACCATATCTGTCTTTACCAGTAGAATGAATAAATATTGCATAAGCCGTACTATGAAGAAACAGACAGGCCACCAGCATTATCGACAATATTCTTATTTTCTTAATCAAAATAATCTCCCTCTTTCTAAATATATATTGAACAATAATATTACAGCCCGTTTACGGGTAATTGTCAATATAAAACCTATAATTTATACTAAAATCAGCAAAATAATTATAGGGGTGTAAAAAAATGATTGTTTATACAAAATTGTGGGAAACTATGAAGAAAAAGAATGTGTCACAATATCAGTTAATTAAAAAATACGGTTTCTCAACCGGACAGCTTGACCGATTGAGAAAAAACGGCAATATCAATTCTTATACGATGGATACACTTTGTAAAATTTTAGATTGTAAAATAGAAGACATCGCTGAATATATTCCCGATACAAATTAAAAAATATGCTTTATGTGTTTCAAAAAAATCCACCTTAAGTTTTTAACCTAAAGTGGATTTTTTGCTGTTCTCTTTTAAGCTGTATCAAATTGCTGTAGATTGTGCTTTTCAAAAAAGCAGGCGATATTGCTAAGAAAAAGCTGAATTCTGTGTGTTCGCCCGCGGAATGACACATAGGTCATTCCCTGTAAAATCGCAATGTTTCCTTCTTATTTAGAAGCTTCTTCGATTGCCACTGCAACAGCAACGCTCATACCAACCATGGGGTTGTTACCTGCGCCGATTAAGCCCATCATTTCAACGTGAGCCGGAACAGAAGAAGAACCTGCAAACTGAGCATCAGAGTGCATTCTTCCCATGGTATCGGTTAAGCCGTAAGAAGCGGGGCCTGCAGCCATGTTATCGGGATGCAGTGTTCTTCCGGTACCGCCGCCGGATGCAACGGAGAAGTATTTTTTACCCTGCTGGATACATTCTTTTTTGTAGGTACCTGCAACAGGATGCTGGAATCTGGTGGGGTTGGTGGAGTTACCGGTGATGGAAACGCCAACGTTTTCTTTGTGCATAATTGCAACGCCTTCTCTAACGTCGTCACAACCGTAGCATTTTACTTTTGCTCTTTCACCTTCGGAGTAAGCTTTTTCAGAGATTACTTTCAGTTCGCCGGTATAATAGTCAAACTGGGTTTTTACATAGGTGAAACCGTTGATTCTGGAAATAATTTCAGCAGCATCTTTACCCAGACCGTTTAAGATAACTTTTAAGGGTTCTTTTCTGACTTTGTTTGCAGATTTTGCGATACCGATTGCACCTTCAGCAGCTGCAAAGGATTCATGACCTGCTAAAAATGCAAAGCATTTGGTATCTTCACGGAGCAGCATTGCTGCCAGGTTACCGTGACCAAGACCAACTTTTCTGTCGTCAGCAACGGAGCCGGGGATACAGAATGCCTGTAAGCCTTCACCAATTACTTCTGCAGCATCTGCCGCATTGGTAACACCGCGTTTGATTGCTAAAGCAGCACCTAAAATGTATGCCCAGCAAGCGTTTTCAAAACAGATGGGCTGAATGCCTTTTACGATGTTATAAACATCAATTCCTTTATCTTCGCAAATTTTTCTTGCTTCTTCAATAGATGCAATTCCGTTTGCTTCCAGGCATTTGGTAATGCCGTCAATTCTTCTTTCGTAACCTTCAAATAATGGCATAGTCGTTCCCCTCCTTATTCTTTTCTCGGATCAACATAGGAAGCAGCGTCTTGGAATCTTCCGTATGTGCCAGTTGCTTTTTTCATTGCTTCTTCCGGAGAAGTTCCGGCTTTGATCATATCCATCATTCTGCCGAAGCTGATGAATTCATAACCGATGATGTGTTTTTCATCATCCAGCGCAATTTTGGTAACATAGCCTTCTGCCATTTCCAGATATCTGGGGCCTTTTGCAGAAGAGGAATACATGGTACCAACCTGGCTTCTTAAGCCTTTACCCAAGTCTTCCAAACCAGCGCCGATGGGAAGACCACCTTCGGAGAATGCAGTCTGGGTTCTGCCGTAGATAATCTGTAAGAACAGTTCTCTCATAGCAGTGTTGATTGCATCGCAAACCAAGTCGGTATTTACTGCTTCCAGTAAGGTTTTACCGGTCAGGATTTCTGCTGCCATTGCTGCAGAGTGAGTCATACCGCTACAGCCGATGGTTTCTACCAGAGCTTCTTCGATGATACCGTCTTTTACGTTTAAAGTCAGTTTACATGCGCCCTGCTGGGGTGCACACCAACCAATACCGTGTGTTAAACCGGAAATGTCTTTTACTTCTTTTGCCTGGACCCATTTTCCTTCTTCCGGAATCGGTGCCGGACCATGATTGGGGCCTTTGGCTACACAAGTCATTTGTTCAACTTCATGTGTAAACTTGCTCATAAGTTTTAATACCTCCATAGATGTATGTTAATATAATTTTTACCAACATATATTATACATAATTTCCCATGGTTTGTCCACTGTTTTTTGAAATTTTTTTGAAGAATTTCAATTTTCTATGTTTTGTTCAGCTTCTGAATCATTTTGGCTTATTTTTTGTGAAGGTTGTATTTTTTCAATATTTCTTTCATATAATAAAATTGTACTTACGAATAATATTTGGAGGAATCGCAATGATTATACTAAAAGTTTCAAAAAATTCCAATCCGGGTTCGGTTGCAGGAGCACTCTCCGGCATTGTGAGGGAACGCGGCTCTGCAGAGCTTCAGGCAATCGGAGCGGCAGCGGTAAATCAAGCAGTAAAGGCAGTAGCAATCGCGCGCGGATTTTTAGCCCCCAGCGGATTCGATATTGTTTGCACACCTGCATTTTCAGAAATCGAAGTTGCAGGAGAAGAACGAACGGCAATTAAATTTTTAATCAGCGACAAAAACAGCTGACTGCCACTGGCAGTTTTTATACCATCTGTTTTTCATTGTTTTTTATCAATCTTTTTCCAAAAAAATAATGCCTATTGATCAAAAAAGAAAGGAGCCATTACTTTGAAACATTTTCGGAAATTTTTCTCTTTTTCTTTCAAAAAGTGGCTCCTTTTCTGCATCATTTTCCTATCAGGGTGTGATATGCAGCAAAAAAACATCTCCACGCCTCCGTCACCTGCACCATCCTCTATCCCCGAAACAACCAACTCCCCCACCCCGAAAAAGACCTACAGACAAGCCGTGGCACAAACTGAAATTTTCGACCAAATTCCCGAACGGACCAACAATCTGCATCTTGCTATCCAAGCCATTAACGGAATGCTGCTGAAACCGAAGGAGGTTTTCTCCTTTAATGAAGCAGTGGGCAACCGAACCGAAGAAAAGGGATATCAGAAAGCCATTGGCTACGATGAACACGGGGAAAAAAAGCCCACAGTCGGTGGCGGAATCTGCCAGATTGCCACCACCCTTTATATGGCGGCAAAAAATGGCGAATTTGAAATTATAGAGCGTCACTCACATTCGCATGAAGTTCCTTATGCAGATTCCGACCACGATGCAACTGTTTCTTATGGCGGATATGATTTTCAATTTCGTAACAATCGGGACAAGCCTGTAAAAATTTTGATATCCACTGACGGAAAAACGGTATATGCTGAAATTACAGATGAAACAAAAAGCCCGTAATGCCGGAGCATTACGGGCTTTTTTTGAGTTTTTAATTATCTTGCATCTTTAATGATGAAGAGGTTGTATAACGTATTTGTAGAATTGAGGTTTGCTTTTACAAATACAGTATCCAGCTGTTTATTGGAGCCGTTATCTACGTTGTTGCGAATAGTCTGCAGATTTTTCAGGTATTCCAGAACTTCATCCTTGCCTTTGATTTGCTGCAGCATATTATCATCCAATGTTTCATTTGCATCATATACATAGATATTTGCCAAAGAATTGATGTCGAAATGATAATAATCAGCCTCGTCAATTCCTCCATCTGCTTTCACTGCAGCTTCTAATACAGCTACTTCAGCATCTTCAGGCATTACACCGATGCCGTCAGAATTTTTAGCAATATCCAAGGTAATGCCGGAAATTTTTCCTTCCTCATCTTCTTCATATGCTAAATCAAGGGGTACACCCATAAAGTAAGCATTTGTATTTTTACCAACGGAATCAGTCAGTTCAGATTCTGAGCCAACAATACCCCAAATTCTGTAGCCGTTATTATATGAACCGGAAGTTTCTGCTGCATTATCACCCTTGGTCATAAATGCGGCTGCAGGATAGTTGCCGTCTGCAATCTGGCTTGCTCTTGCAACGATGTATACACTGCTCAGCTTGTCGCCAATATCCACATCGTCAGTATTGGGAGTTTGTTTATAGGTAATGACATCACCTTTTTGCAGATTCAATCTGGTTGCAGCAGAAGAAGACAACAGAATGGTTGTTTTTGCAGTGCTGTTGCCGGACTTGGAAGTGCCGGTGAAGGAGTAAACTTCATAGGTAACCCCTGCAGTTGTTTCGGACACTCTTCTGTCTACAATATAGGTGGGAGAATCTTTTGCTAATCCTTCCAGCGGACGAATGATAACATACTGTTTTTTATAGCCGTTTGTGGTTTTATTGTTCAACTGATATACCTTACCGGTGTATTTTGAACCACTTGCCATAGTGGTGGTCTTCGGAGTTACGCCCTTTTCGTCTGCACTACCGATTAAAATGATTTTGGTAGCAGTATTTTTGGTAATTTTTTTGTCACCGGCAAAATAAATGGTATTAGAGCTTAATTTGATGTCACTCACTTCTGCATCGGCAGCGGTATATGCTGCTACATAAGTGTTTTCATCATCTCCGGAAGTAATTTCTTCGATCTCTTCAATTTCACTGCTCTTCAGGCTGTATACAAAGAGTGTTGAGGTGCGCAGTTTACCTTCATCATCAAACAGAATGTCTACACGAGGATCTTTTGCATCTGATGTAGTTTCTTCGTCGCGAACTTTATAGGAATTGATTGCGCCGGTATCCACATTATACATTTGAACTAAAGAAGTGTAGCCAAAGCTTCCTTCCTTGCTTCCGGTAACGGAAATCGGAATACCAATCTGCACGTCGCCAAATGTCATAGTGCCAATATAACCTACACGGCCAAATGCGTCAAGATAGAAGGTTGCATTGGCGTCAACCTGAACGGTATTTTCCATTTCATAACGCTTTAACTCTTTTGACATCACGATCGGACCATTGGAGCCAACAGTAATGGTCGGACGTCCGGTTTCATCATCGGTATTCATTTCGGTTACCGTACCTCTTACAGTTTTATTGGAAGCTAATACTTCGTAATATCTGTTGGAGGAATCGGTGTCATTGTATGCAATGGAAACAAGGTTTCCTTTGGAAATGCTTGTTAAACTGGAAAGCTTACTTGCGTTGGAAGCTGCAGCACCGGTTTTGAAATCAAAGGTGCCTCTTTTTAAGATTGTTTCGTTGTTATAGGTGTCGTTGAAACGAACGGTAATAGAAATATTATCTTTGTTTTTACCACCAGATACGCCGCCTTTTACAATGATGGCTTCCTCTTTAGCTTTTACGCTGTCTACCACATAAGTTTTGTAGGATTTCGCTTTAATCAAAGTATCGGTGCCAACATAAACAGAGATAACACCTTCTGCATAGGTATCATTGGTTACGTTAAACAAATCTTCTTTGATAGCGTCAAGACCTGCAGTTACATAGTCGGTTCCGGAAGCCGGACGATACAGTCTTTCATTATACAGAACGGTTTTATTTCCGGAGAAGGCAATGGTATTGGTGCGGTCAGCATCCCGGTCAACATAGTAAGTAAGCTCTTTATCGGAAAGGCTGACAACACTGGAAAGCTTGATGTTTTCATGAGCACGGGTTGATGTGTTCAATTTGATGCTGGAAAGGTTATTATCACCGGTCACGGTATCAAAGGTATAAGAAATGTCAACCTGCTGACCAATAAAATTAAATGCGTCAGTAAAGCTTCCAATCTTTACTTTGATATATTTGTCGTTTCCGTCTTTAATATACAAAGCATCGCTGTTTACGCTCTGAATTGCAGTAGTATTGGGTTCCAGATTTACTCTGGGAGTACGAACAACTTGTACATTATGTAATGTTGTTGTTTTCTGGAACTGTTCCATAACGGAGTTGCCGCCTTCGGGTTTTACATAAACAACTTCACCATTGGAATTCACCTGAGGCACTAACATATCAACTCTTAAGGAATTATACAAAAGCTGTGCAATAATGCCTCTGGGTGCCGGCTGCGCATTGCCGTAAGCTGCACCGTTCAGAAGCTGTAAGCCGGAAGCAACATTCAGATAACCGCTGGGATATCCGCCGGCAGCTTCTGCTGCTATACCGTAGTTCAATGCACAAACAATCATTTTCACTGCCTGTTCATAGGTAACATTCGCCTGAGGCTGGAAGGTTCCGTCGGGGAATCCGTTGATAATGTTCATATTTTTTGCAGCTACGATATTGGAAACTGCCCAATAGTCCACTTCAACGTCAGAAAAGGGTTTTTCTGTTACCGCAGAATTGGTCAATTTGAACATTCTGGTAATCAAAGCTGCCATTTCTGCTCTGGTTACTTCTTTATCCGGCTGGAAGGTTCCGTCCGGATAACCGGTAATGATGTCCATAGAAGACAACATATCAATGGCTTCGTATCTGTCGTGAGTTTCTGGAACGTCAGAATAGCTTGCCGCAGAAACTACTACAGAAAGAAGCATCAAGCAACTCATAATGAGTGCAAGAACTTTTGTTTTCATAAGAAATCCTCCTTGTGATAACATTTGGCAATCTGTTAAAAATTGCCGTTATATAAAAATTTTTTTAGCAAATTTACTGGTATCTCAAGTCTTTACCCTGAAATACAAAAATTTCGTAATTCCCCAAAATGCGAGATACGATGCGGGGGGAATATTTTTGATTGAGCTCACTCAAATCCATATTGGTGGAAATCACTGTTCTTTTTCCCTGAACGGTTCTGGTGTCTAATATATCAAATAACCGGGATTGGGGATATAAAAACGCATATTCAGTCCCCAAATCGTCAACAATGAGTAAATCGCACTCTGTTAACATTTCTGCCAATTCGACGGCTTCCGTATCTTCCCGGTGAAATTTTGCTTCATCAATGATGTTGAACAGCTTGGTTGCCGTGTAATACAACACAAAATGACCGCTGTCCAAGAACTCTTTTGCAATGCAAGAGGAAAGAAATGTCTTCCCCGTTCCTGTGGGGCCTGTAAACAAAAGATTTTGCTTTACAGAAGGGTCTTTTTCACAATATTTTTTTGCTTTATGTATAAAGCCCTCCATACTTTTGTGTTCTTTGTGAAGCTCCGGAGAATAGGTATGAAAATTTTCTTTTTCAATCCGCTCTCCCAGATTCGACATTTTGCACGCCTCCAAAAGCATCAGCTTCTGATAGCACCGGCAGGGCTTTCCGTCAACAAAGCCTTCATCTTTACAAACGGGGCATTCGTAATAATCTGCCAGATAGTCGGGGCTGTAGCCATGTTCCAAAAGTAATTTTTCCCGTTTTTTGACCAAATCGGAAAGCATTTGTTTGGAAACACGGACATCCTGCTCTAAATTGAGTGTTTGTTTCATTTTAGCAGAAATTTCCAGATTCAGCTGTGCCAGCTCCGGAATGGCTGCATACAGTGTTTCTTTTTTTTCACGGGTTATTTTTTTGTTTTCTTCTTGCCTTTTTTTCAGTTGTTCTGCTGCTTTTTTCAGCACTGCGGTTGGATATGTCATCCTCTATTCCTCCAACTGTTTCCGAATGAGTTCATCGGTGATTTTTTTGAAATCAGGCATGTCCTGATGAAAATTATTCAAAGAACCCATTTTAACAGACGATTTTTTCTGAAGATTGTTCCCTTTTTCATTCATTAAAATTTTATCCATATAAGGAAACGATAATTTCCCAATGGAGATAATGGTTTTTTCGTATGCCTGGTTAATATCTTCCTCTGTTTTTTGGGCATTTTTCCATTTTTTTATGTAATCTTTTTCGGTTTCAGACAAGTCTCTTCCGGTAATTTTTACAAGCTTGGCAACCTTCTTGATAAATTTTGCAGATTCTTCCATATTGGTGAAATGCTGCTCCAATGCTTCCGGTGTGGTAAGACCGTCTTTGTAATTTTCAGTCACAACCTTATAGATGTATTTCATATTCTTTTTACGGTGTTTCATGCAATGGGACAAGGTAATCATAAAAAGCTCCAGCGGAATTCCCTTCACCTTAATCACATCATAAAGCATCATCACATCATCTTGGGTCAGAAGCTGTGAATAGGATGCCTCAACAATTTGCACAATGCCTTTGAAATCTTCGTCTTCCCGAATGGTAGCGAAAACGTCGGAAAACATCACCGCATCGTAGGGCTTGTTCTGTTCTTTCTTACGTGTCTCGGAAAAATTCAACTCTTCCGGATTTTCAAACTCAAGAGAACCGTCCTCCGAAATGTTTATCAGCCCTTCGTTTTCCCAAAAATGCCAGGCATTTTTCACATCTGCCTTCAATACACCCAAAGCAGATGCAATTTCTGCATCGGGCATAGACTGATTTTCAAGACACAGCTTCAATCCAAACAAATATATTCTCAGATAATCACCGTTTACAGTGGGTAAGTATCGGTCAAAAAAGGAAATCGGAAGTTTCAATAAGCTCTTTTTCCGACCCTTCGAAAGCTTTACTGCCATATTTTTCATCCTCTGTTGTTTTCTTTACAGAAATATAACAGAGGAAATTCTGCTACATTTCTTTTCGTTCTTTGAATGCCATCAGCAAAGTAGCTTCATCAGCATATTCAATATCGCTGCCCATGGGAAGCCCCTGTGCGATTCTGGTCACTCTTATGCCAAGCGGTTTTAACAGTCTGGCAAGATACATAGAGGTTGCATCTCCCTCAACAGTGGGGCTGAGCATCAGCACCACCTCCGACACGTCCTCCGCCGAGACACGCTCCAGAAGCTCCTTAATTTTCAAATCCTCCGGAGAGATGCCGTCCATGGGAGAAATTTCACCATGCAGAACATGGTACAACCCGTGAAATTCGTTGGTGCGTTCCAACGCAATCACTTCCTTGGGGCTTTTAACCACCATCACCGTGTGTCGGTCTCTTTGAGCGTTCTGACAAATCGGGCAGATGTCCGATGCCGAAATATTCTGGCACACCTTACAATAGCGGATGGTAGACTTCGCGTCCAGCAAGGCTTTACTGAATGCTTCTGCATACTCCATCGGCTGCGTCAAAATGTAATAAGCTAACCGTTGTGCAGTTTTTTTACCAATGCCCGGCAATCTATTAAATTGTTCGGTTAAAACAGTTAAAGGCTCAAAAAATTCTGCCATAATGCTTCCCTCTGCAATCTTTCGGTTGGGTTACGGATGCTGCTTTAGAACAAACCGCCAAAGTTCCCCATGCCGCCTGCTAAGCCGCCCAGGGTAGATTCTTTATCTTTATCTTTTTCATCAATCGCCTGATTCACAGCGGCAATCACTAAATCTGCCACCATTTCTGCATCGTCCAGCACAGACTCGTCAATCACCAAATCAACCAGCTTTCCGGTTCCGCTTAAGGTTACGCTGACTGCACCGCCACCGGAGGTTGCTTTGTAGCTTTTACTTGCCAAATCTTCTTGTGCTATGGTCAGACTTTCCTGCATTTTTTGCGCTTGTTTCATTAGATTTGCCATATTAGCAGGCATACCGCCGCCCATATTAAATTTCCCTTTTGCCATTTTTTATGTTCCTTTCTCTTTGTAATCTACTTAAATGTGACTTTTCCCTGAATGCCGTCTAACCGACTGAGCAGCTGGTGAAACGAATCTTCCTTGTCTGTTGACTTAGTTTCTGCACGAAATTTTATCCGGATGTTTTTCCCGGTAATCTGCGCAACAGCATTGGCAATCAAAGTGTCATATTGATTCATTTTAGCAATATTCAAAAATGCTTCATTCTGGAAAAAGAGTTCCACATTGTCTTCGCTTTCTACCAACTTACTGTCTGCCATAATTCTGGAAAATCCAAAGTCTGCTTTCTGCTTGGCTGTCTCCAGCACAGTAGCCCACACGGCTGTGATTGCACCGCTTTGGTCGGAAACACTTTCCGCTCTTACATCCTCAGAAAATTCCGAGGGTGTCGTCTCAACAGCTTCTTCCTCAGATGGTATTGGCTGGTTCAAGCTTTCGTCCGAAACCGGAATGTCCTCTGTGGGATAGTCCGGCACAAAATCTTCATAATAGGAAACATCCTGCTCGGAAGAAACAATATCCTGCGCATAAAACTCTTCTGTTTGCTCTGCCATCGGAATCTCCTCTTCTTCCGAAGGTTCCTCCACTTTTGAAACAAAAGACTCGGATGGCACCATCACCGGCACTGTTTCTTTGTAAACAGTAACCCCACCTGCTTTTAATCGTGCAAGCTCCAACTCCAGCTCCTGCATTCGCTCCACAAGCCCAGCCAAATCATCGCCGGGTCTGTTCAGCATTGCGGTAACCGCAACTTCCACACACAGCCTTGGGTTATGCAGATACTTACCGGAGGAAATTGCTTCCGAAAGTGTGTCCAGATACCGAAGCAACCGCTGTACAGAAAGCACATTTGCCTGGCGGACATAAACCGTGAATGCGGTTTTGGTTGCCATTAAAATCTCAAGGGCAGAGTCTTTGCAATCCAATGTTTTTGTAATTAAAACACTGCGAAAATGGGCAATCAGATCTTCTAATATTCGTTCCATATCCCGCCCGTTTTCATAGGCTGACTTGATATCGGTAAAAGAAGCTTTCAAATCGCCGTCTATCACATGCTGGCTGAATTCATATATAAAGTTGGGGTCAGAGGTTCCGGTAATTTTAGCAACATGCTCAAAATCAATGGAAGTAACACCGGAGGAAAGACATTGGTCCAAAACCGAAAGTGCATCACGCATAGAACCATCTGCAATCCGTGCCAGAAGCCCTAATGCTTCATCGGTGATAGAATACCCATCCTGAGCGGTAATCTGGCGAATTCTTTTTTCTGTATCAAAAGGTGTAATCCGCTTAAAATCAAACCGCTGGCAACGAGAAAGAATGGTTGCCGGAAATTTATGCGGTTCGGTTGTGGCAAAAATAAAAATAACGTGTGCCGGCGGCTCCTCCAAGGTTTTAAGCAGTGCATTGAATGCCTGATTGGTCAGCATATGTGCTTCATCAATAATGTAAACCTTATATTTCAAATCTGCCGGTGTATATACAACCTCATCACGAATAATACGAACATCATCCACACGGTTGTTGGAAGCAGCGTCAATTTCTATGATATCCACAGCGCTCCCGTTCAAAGCAGTCTGACAAGCGTGACATTCGTTACAGGGATTGCCATTCACCGGATTCTCACAGTTGACAGCACGGGATAAAATCTTTGCGGTTGAGGTTTTACCGGTCCCACGGGAGCCGGAAAACAAATAGGCATGGGAAAGCTTATGGCTGACAATCTGATTTTTCAGGGTATCTGTAATGTGGCTTTGCCCCAAAACATCTTCAAAAACTTTAGGACGCCATTTCCGATACAATGCCTGATACATAAACTTCCCTCCTTTTTTTGATATAAAAATCCGATACTTTTATGACTTGTGCTTAGACACCACACAGATTTCTTGTTGCTTATCGCTGCTCCGTTTCCGTCCTGACGAGGTTCACAAAAGAAAAATCGTAGGCTAAACACAAGCCATAAAAATACCGGATTACTTATGTTTTTCTGAACTTGGATATTATATCACGAGTAACCCGGCTTGTCAAGTATTCCATACAAACCTTTTTCGTAAAATTACGGTAAAAATTGTTCTAATATTTCCACTGCATCCGCAACCAATTCTTTACAGGGGCGTTTTTGATAGTAAGTTTCGGTTCTCTCTTGCGGAATATGTGTTACGGGTGTCTTTGTTTCCCCCAACAGCTCCCGGCAAATGATGGAGCCGTTTTTGCTTTTGAATGATTCAGCCAAAGCCTGAATCAACCGATAATGTTCCGCTTTTTCTTCCTTGGCTTTCGGATCAGAATAGCCCTTCAGGAAGCCGGCAACTAAAAACATTCCGCTGACTGCTCCGCAAACCTCACGAAGTCTGCCCATTCCTCCGCCCATAGAGGAGGCCATTTTCATCAGCAAATCAAATTCCACGGGAAGACGGTCTGCAAACGCTCCCACAACTGCCTGCGAACAGTTGTAGCCTTCCAAAAACAATTCTTTTGCACGCTCTGAACGCTCACTCATTTTCTCCACCTGCTTTCCGCACTTTTTGCCGTTTATATTGTATCATATCTGTCTTTTCAAATCAAGAAAATACGCATAACATTTTTCTTAAAAAAACATTGCAAATTCATTACAAACCAAATGGTTAATCTTGAACATAATAACGCTCCCGAAGGTAGGGCTTCAAACTTTCCACCAAACGCTCACTGGGTGAAAACAACACCAGTTTTTTGGGGTCTTTGTTTAACAAAACATAATGTGCTGCCTGTTTGTCTCCGTCAGAAAAATCAACTACTTGAATCCCCTGCTGTTTCCGGTAGGCTTCAAAAGCTTCTCCACACGGTGCCATTCGTTCAATCTGGCTTGCCTTTAGGGTAATTAAACGTTTGCGGAAGGATTTTCCGAAAATGACGTCGATATCCACCTCGCCATTGGTGTAAATGTATTCAAATTCTTTATTCAAGCGCTGAAACAAAAAATACGCTCCGTATATCACCCCGGCAGCCAGCAACAAGCCAAAAGACCCGCCCAGAAGAAATACGACAGGACACAAAATGACGCACGCTGTAACAATCAGGGTTTTTAAGAAAACGCTTTTGCCGTCTACACCTCTTTTGTGCATTTCGTCAAAATAAATCTGCTCCACAAAAAACATCTGCCTCTCATATCAAATCTTTCACGTTTATAATTATACCACAACTTCAAAAACTTGTAAAGAAAAACCCGATAAAATTCACAAAAAAAACAAATTTCATCACATTTTCGTGAGGTGATTCATCACTTTTTTATTACATATTCACAAATTTCTCATTTTTTCCTGAATTTGTTAATTGTCTCTTGATTTTTCCAAAGGGATGTTGTATAATAATTGCAGGTATTGATACCTATATTTTTTCTAAAAAAGGAGAATTGATATTATGAAATCTTTTAACATTCAGCTCAACTCCATTAACGATGTAAAAGTGTTTGTCAACACTGTAAATAAGTATAGCTTTGATATTGACCTTACATCCGGCAGATACGTTGTTGACGCAAAATCCATCATGGGCATTTTCAGTTTAGATTTGGCAAAGCCCATTAAAATTGAAATTTTTGAGGATAATTGCGACAGTCTGGTAAAAGAGCTGGAGCCTTTTACTGTGTAATCTTTCACAACCGAAGAATCCAAAGAGGCAGCAGCAAAGTGCAATTCATTTTGCTGCTGCACTTATTTTGCAGCAAAAACGCACTGGCTCACCACACTTTTTAGAAAGATTTTGAACCTATAACTCGATTTTCTGTGAAACGGACTTTTTGTTGAAATATCAAAAAGATTTTAAGGTTTATATGTAATCATTTGCTAAAAGTTGATGGTGTTGACTAAAAGCATTAGAAATGATAATATAATCTACAAGAAAACACTATCAAAAAGCCTCCCTTGTGTAAAGGGAGGTGGGTTGCGAAGCAACTCGGAGGGATTGTAATGGACTATAAACACAATAAAGAAATTGTACCACTTGCGAAAACACTCCGAAAGAATATGACAAAAGAAGAAAAGCACCTTTGGTATGATTACTTAAGAGAATATCCTATCAGGTTTATAAGACAGAAAATTATAGGAAAATATATTGTTGATTTTTACTGTGCCAAAGCAAAGCTTATTATTGAATTGGATGGTTCGCAACATTATGATAATAAAGGAATAGAAAAAGATGCTTTGCGAACGGAGTTTCTAGAACAATATGGATTAAAAGTTATAAGAGTATCAAATCTTGATATAAACAAAAACTTTGAGGGAGTGTGTATATTTATTGATAATGAAATCAAACAATCCCTCAGTCAACTTCGTTGACAGCTCCCTTTACACAAGGGAGCCTTTTTTATAAGTGTCATTTATAAGTGTCGGCTTTTCCCGGAAGATTTTCCGACCGGAATTTTTTTATTGATTTTACTGCTTAAAAGCCATAGTTTTTTAGAAAATTAATAGGCAGATATATAAAAGTGTCGGTTTTTACCTCTTTCGGGGATATCCACCAGAAGGAGATAACCACAAAAGGGCACTTTGCTGAAAATGTCGAAAAAGGCTTGTCAAATCACACCAACTGTGATATACTGTGTATGCTACACAAATGCATAAAACTACTTTTCATAGGGAAAATAACCTTTGTAAAAAGGTGTTTTCTCTCTTACTCATTCCTGTGAAAAATAGGTAGAGCATTGTGTAGCAACAATCGAGGGACTGCACTTTTTGGGTGTGTTCCAAAGATTGGGGCACACTTTTTTTATCATTTTCAAGGAGGTTTCATCTATGAAACAGAAATTATTAAAAACATTTCTTTGCTTATTTTTAGTAGTAGTAAGTTTTTCGGGTTGTGCAAGCACAAAAAGCAACTTAGAACTTATGTATGATGCGTCTTGTGATTGGGCTACAAATTGGTTAGCCAATGAGTCAGATATTTTGAAATCGAACATTGAATGTTCGCCCTACATTGACGGAGAAAGTGTTACTTACTCACATGATGAAATCATCACATATGATAAGTATCCCGGAAAAGAATTTGCCTGTAGGGTATATAAAGTTATCGGAAATATGACATATATAAATCCAATGGGAGTAGAAATTAGTCCACCTTTTGTGCTGCATCTATACCATTATGTCGATACATATAATTTTAGTGACCCTACACTTCAAGCGGCCACTAATCACGGAAATGATGATTTTGACTGTGTTGAAATGAAAAGTTTTGCTGGCGTAGATATTGACGAAATTGATTAAAATTGAACGGAATTCTCAAAAAACTTTAATGTATTTTGTAGGACACAATAACACCGCTTATCAAATGGTAGGCGGTGTTACTCTTTCAAATGCATTTTTCTGCGAAATCTCAACGAAAAAATTATCCCACAGAAAATAAAGTTATAGGATTTTGAAAAAAAACTTGCATTCATCTGCCAAATATGTTAAAATAGACAAGAAAGGTGTGATGGAATGAAGAAAATAAGATTCGTAATATCCATTTGCTTACTGATACTTCTCACCTGCGGATGCGGAAAATACAGCGAAAACGACAACGCTCTGCCTGCATTCGTTCCCAAAATGGGTGCAACCCAATGGGATAAAATTATACAAAAGAATGAAATCCGAATTGGTGTTCCTACGCTGGATGACACAATGGACAACCGTCTGATTGACGCATTTGAAAAGGAATCGCAGCTGACTGTTACCAAAGTGGTGCTCCCCTGGGACAGCTCGTTACAGGAGGCTGTGCAAAACGGCAGTGTTGATATGCTTTGGGGGCAGCTCCCCGCAACCTCCGATTCCAGCACCATGTTCCGGTTGTCCAATCCGTATTTTCACAGCACCATGCTGTACCTTTCTCACACAGAAGAGCTTTCGGTAACACAAAGCACACCTGTGGGTGTACTGAAGCATTCTGCCGGACAGTTTATGGCAGAACACTATTTTGAATCTGTCACCGTGTATAACAGCCGGGATGAGCTGTTTTACGCGTTGTCGCAAAAATTGGTTGACTGCATATTATATGACAACGCTTCCTTTGAAAATATGCAAACAAAAAAGGATTTTTGCCACATTGTCAAGGAAGCACCCTATGATTTGGTGGTCGCATTTGAGCATAATAATACGACAGTGGCCTCCGAAGTGGAAAAAATCATGGCAAAAATCAAGGCAGACGGCACAGCAACAGACATCTGTCTGAAATGGTACTTAAACGATTATATTCAAAAATAAGGTTCTCAATTATCAGTATTTTATATGAAGGAGTTAACAATATGAAACAAGTATTCAACGATTGTCAGGACAAAATGAAAAAATCTGTGGACTCTATGCTCCACGAATTCGGTCAGTTAAAAGCAGGCCGTGCAAACCCCGCTATTCTGGATAAAATCACCGTAGAATATTACGGCACTGCCACTCCCATTCCGCAGATTGGCTCTGTGTCTGTTCCGGAAGCAAGAACCCTGGTGATTCAGCCCTGGGATGCTTCTATTTTGGGAGACATTGAAAAAGCAATCTTAAAAGCAGACATTGGCATCAATCCTACCAACGACGGGAAAGTTATTCGCTTGATTTTCCCCTCTTTAACCGAAGAAAGAAGAAAAGATCTGGCAAAAGAAATTCACAAAATCAGCGAAAATGCAAAAGTTGCCATCCGTAACATCAGACGTGACGGTATGGACAAATATAAAGATATGAAGAAAAAATCGGAAATCACCGAAGACGATCTCAAAGCCTGTGAAAAAGATATGCAGGACTTAACCGATAAATTCATCAAAGAAATCGACACTCACACCCAGGCAAAAGAAAAAGAAATTATGACCGTATAATCCATTATATTGTGTGATAAATCAGGGTAACTGCCAAACACAGTTACCCTCTCTCTTTGCTTATCAGGAAAAAGGAGGTTCCTTATGCGACTGAACAAACAAACGCTTCGCGGCGACATCATCGGTGGAATTACCGTTGCCATTGTTGCCCTGCCCTTAGCCCTTGCTTTCGGGATGCAATCTATGCCCGGTGACCCAAACGCTGCTGCAGCAGGTCTGTACGGTGCAATTTTCTGTGGTATCTTTGCCACCTTATTTGGTGCAACACATGGTTTGATCAATGGTCCTACCGCTGCGATGATTGTGGTGCTTGCCAATGCTTACAACAATGCCGGCTATCATGGCTTTATTATGTCCATGCTGCTGGCTGGTGCGTTGCAGATACTCTTGGGACTTTTGAAGCTCGGAAAATATGTGCATTACATTCCAAAACCTGTGGTAGTGGGCTTCACCAACGGGATTGCCATTACCATCTTTACCGGTCAATTTACCGATTTTTCCACCTCGCCCATTCTGGCACTGGTGGTCATCAGCATTATGTTTATCCCCATTATTGCAGAATGGGTCAACCACTTCAAAACCAACAAAACTTGCGACAAAATCAAAGGCTTCTTCAAAGTGATTCCCGCCTCTTTAATTGGACTGATTGCAGCAGTTGCAGTTGCAATTTTCTTAATTCCCGGTGCCGAAGTAATTACTGACAGAGCGGTGATTCCCACCGGTTTTCCAAAATTTCTGATGCCTGTATTCACCAATCTTAACTGGAGCGTAATTCTTTCCAGCTCAGTTTCTCTGTGCTTACTGGCAAGCATTGAATCTCTTTTAAGTGCTGTGATTGTAGACGATATGCTGGACCAGAAGAGTAATCCCAACCGTGAACTTGTGGGACAAGGTATTGGTAACATGATTGCCCCCTTATTTGGCGGTCTGATTGGTACCGGTGCCATTGTAAGAAGTGCCGTAAATGTAAACAACGGCGGAAAAACAAAACTTTCCGGTATCATTCACGCCCTCATTATCTTGCTGATTGTGGTGTGCTTTGCCTGGATTACTGCCTATATTCCCATGGCGGCACTGGCAGGTATTTTGATGGTAACTGCATTCAAAATGATGGAATTTGACAGCTTCTTAAAAATCGGAAAGGTGCCTGTGGCAGATTCACTTGTAATGCTTGTCACTATGATTGTTACTGTTTTGGAAGATTTAATCGTGGGGGTTGCCTGCGGTACTGTGCTTGCATTGGTGTTCACGGTCATTCGCATGATGAATGCCAAAAAGAAAGCACAACCGGATGAAAAAACAGCTTCTTTATTCTTTGGCAACGTGAAAAAAATCTGTGAACAGCTGGAACAGGAAACAGAAGCAGGGGTATATTTTGATATGAGCAAATTCTCTTTTGTGGATGAAACTGCCGTAGAAAGCTTAATCGCCCTGAAAAATAATTTTGAGAAAAAAGGTCAAAAGCTGATTCTTTACGGTGCAAATGAAGAAATCACCAAAGTGTTTGAAAAATTAAAACACAGCCAGGATTTCTTATATGATTCTATAGAAGCTGCAGCTGCAAAATAAAACAAGTAAACAAAAAAAGGAACTGTGTACAGTTCCTTTTTTTATTTGATAAGAGATTTTACGTTTCCGGCTGTCAAGCTTTCCATAACAAATGCTTTCTTTGTTAACATTGTTTCAGCACTCCGTCTCTTTGCCTTAAATTACGGAAGCGTATGCCCTGCCGCACGGTAAATTTCATACCATTCCGAACGGGACAGCTCCACGTCGCCTGCTTTGCAAATTTCTTCCAACCGCTTCGGATTCATTGTGCCGGCAACAATTTGCATATTTGCCGGATGACGTAAGATCCAGGCAGCTGCAACTCCTGTTTTCGTAAGACCGTGCGCCTCCCCAATTTCGGCAAGCACTTGATTTAGCTTTGGAAATTTGTCATTATCCACAAAGCTTCCACCAAAGAAGCCGTGCTGGAACGGAGACCAAGTCTGAATGGTAATGTTTTTGATTCTGCTGTATTCCAAGAAGGAACCATCGTGCATCACCGACTCGGCATTTTTCATATTTACATTCATCCCCGAAGTAACCATTCCCGCCTCGGTGACAGAAAATTGCAACTGATTGATCATCAAAGGTTGCTTCACTGCAGTTTTCAAAAGCTCCATCTGCATCATATTCTGATTGGAAACGCCAAAATATTTCACCTTTCCGGACTGTTCCAAGCTATCAAAGGCTTCTGCAACCTCCTCCGGAATCATCAGCGTATCCGGACGATGCAGCAACAAAACATCCAGATAATCCACACCCAGTCGGGACAGACTGCCATCTACCGATTTTAAGATATGTTCCTTGGAAAAATCGAACTGACCGTCATGAATGGCACATTTCGTCTGGATGATGATGTGTTCTCTTTGACCGCGATGACGTTTCAGATACTCTCCAAATACCTGTTCCGCCTTTCCACCGCCATAGATATCTGCGTGGTCAAAAAAATTGATTCCATTTGCAATGGCGGTATCCATCACAGCATCCACGCATCTTTCATCCAGTTCACTCATTCGCATACAGCCCAATGAAATGGCTGAAGCTTCCATTTTGCCGCCTATTTTGATTGTTTTCATATCATATCTCCTTTTTTGTAATCTGTGGGTGGGTTATTTTTACGAATACGCCCCATGTATGACGTTAAACTTGAACACAGTCCCTCTTCATAAGTATAAACAAATTGCCATACTCCCAAACCGTATTCTTTTTTGGAAAAAACAACATACAAGTTATTTCTTTTTATGTTGTTGCTTCGTAGGCAACCTTCCTTTTTAACTACATTCGACATTTTTTATATAATTGTGTCAAGTCAGTATGAAAAAAAGCCTCTTTTCCAAATTATATCTTCAAAAATGAGAACTTGTTTGGTAATTTATTATAAAATCAGTGAACGATTTAGAGGCCAAATATTTTCAGCGATATACTCGCTCACGCTCGTGCGATATATTTGTTTCACAAATGCGATATAACCTCGTTTCATTCGGTTGCGATATGATATAAATTCCTTTATCTCGTCCCGAAGGGACATATCGCATTGCGAAGTAATATATCGCACCGCAAGGTATATCGCAAATTCCGTCAGGAATTTATATCGCTGAGTTCAAGTTTCACTTGAACTCATTATATCATATCTCTCTTGTTTTTTCAAGAAAAAACGCTCTTTTCACGGAAATGATTTGACAAGCTTTCAAAATAGTGCTATACTACTGGATAGATATAATATTTTACACTGGAAAGGATGTTTCATTCAAAATGAGCGAATCTTGTAATCACGATTGCAGCAGTTGTCAGGAAAATTGTGCCCAGAGAGACCCCAAAAGTTTTCTGGAAAATCCGCATCCGCTGTCAAAAATAAAAAAAGTAATTGGTGTTGTCAGTGGGAAAGGTGGCGTTGGAAAATCCCTGGTGACGTCTCTGATGGCGATTGCCGCACAAAAGAGCGGATATCAGGCAGCAGTTTTGGATGCTGATATTACCGGCCCCTCAATTCCAAAGGTTTTCGGCCTCACCGAAAAAGCCTATGGAGACGATACAGGGATGTATCCTGTAACAACCAAAACCGGCATCAAAACCATTTCTGTCAACTCCTTGTTGCCCGATGAAACCGAGCCTGTTGTATGGCGTGGACCTGTAATCGGCGGCGCTGTAAAGCAATTCTGGACCGACGTGATCTGGAAAGAAGTAGACTTTATGTTTATTGATATGCCTCCCGGAACAGGTGATGTTCCCTTAACGGTATTCCAGTCTATTCCCGTAGATGGTATCATCATTGTAACCTCTCCGCAGGATTTGGTTTCCATGATTGTGACCAAAGCGGTCAAAATGGCACAAATGATGAACATTCCCATTTTAGGTTTAGTGGAAAACTACAGCTATCTGGAATGTCCGGATTGCGGCAAAAAGATTTCTGTATTTGGTGAAAGCCACCTTGATTCCATCGCTAAGGAGTTTGATTTGGAGGTGCTAGCTAAACTGCCCATTAAGCCTGAAATCGCATCTCTTTGCGACAAGGGTGAATTAGAATCGGCAGACATGGCATTCTTTGATGAAATCAAACCTTTATTAGATAAAATGAATGGCTAATATGGAAAAATCCCAACGGGTATGAAGTGAACCCATTGGGATTTTTTTATTTATTATATACTGCTTCACAAGTCAAATTGATTCCCAATTTTTTGAAGACACTTTCGTCCACCGGTGCAAGCAGCACAGATGAATGAGCTTCTGAACCCTTAATAAAGTTAAGCCCTTCCAGCACTTTTTTTGCCATGGGGTCACTTGCTGCACAAATAGAAAGCGCAATTAAGGTTTCATCGGTATGAAGACGAGGGTTTTTGCTGCCGAAATGATTTGTTTTTAAGCTTTGCAGCGGTTCGATAACCTCGGGAGATATAAGATGCGCTGCTTCGTCAATGCCTTGAATTTCTTTTAAGGCATTCAGAAGTGCAGCACTGGATGCACCAAGAAGTGCCGAGGTTTTACCGGTCACAATACGTCCGTCGGGAAGCGCAATCGCACAGGCGGGTGCTTCTGTTTCTTCGGCTTTTTTCAGGGCTGCACCCACAACAGGACGGTCCTCAACGGTAACTTCCGCCTGTTTCATAATGATTTCCATTTTATATAAGACATCATCATCCACTTTGCCGTTGATGCGGTCTTTTTGAACCTGATAATAACGACGGATAATTTCATCCTTTGAAGCACGGCACACCACTTCATCGTTCACGATGCAGTTCCCTGCCATATTTACACCCATATCGGTTGGTGATTTATAGGGGCTTTCTCCCAAAATCTTTTGAAATATCGCATTGAGAACCGGAAAGACTTCAATATCACGATTGTAATTCACGGTGGTTTCCCCATAAGCATCCAAATGGAAGGGGTCAATCATATTCACGTCGTTCAAATCCACAGTTGCAGCCTCGTACGCCAAATTAACGTGATGTTTCAAGGGCAGATTCCAAACTGGGAAGGTTTCAAATTTTGCATATCCGGCTTTGACTCCACGCTTATTTTCATGATAAAGCTGCGACAGACAAGTAGCCATTTTTCCGCTGCCGGGACCCGGAGCAGTGACCACCACAATGGGACGACTGGTTTCAATATATTCATTTTTGCCGAAGCCGGCATCACTTACAATGTATTCCACATTGGAGGGATAACCCGGAATGGGATAATGAATGAACACGCGGATGCCCATATTTTCCAGCCGTTTTTTGAACATATCCACCGCTTCTTGTCCACTGTATTTGGTAATTACCACACTACCCACCAAAAGCCCTAAATCCTGAAAGGCTTTGATTAAGCGAATGGTATCCAGGTCATAGGTCAGATTATAGTCGCTTCTGACTTTATTTTTCACAATATCAATGGCGCTGATGACAATAACAATTTCCAGCTTCTCTGCCATATTCATCAGCATCTTGATTTTACTGTCCGGCTCAAAACCGGGCAACACTCTGGAGGCATGGTAATCATCAAACAGTTTTCCACCGAGCTCTAAATACAATTTATCGCCAAACTTCAGCACACGCTCGCCAATATATTTGGACTGCATTTCAATATATTTTTCATTATCGAAGCCAATTTGTCTGTTCATAGGTTACCTCCTCCTCAAAAGCATTGATACACAACAGAATTATTATACAATATTATCATAATAAATGCAAGTAAATTTGAATAGTTTTTTGAACTTTTTTCCTAAAAAAAGCTGTGACAACCGTTTTTAGGAATCACAGCTTTTTTCGTTATTTCGATACTTTGCTTACAGCTTCGTTCAGTTTGTGTTGACGACGCATTTTTACTTCTTCCGACATCGGCTGAATATCGCCTGCGGATAACAGTGCCTGACGTGTCATCAAAGGACCAACCAATTCATACACCAGCACTGCAAAAAGCGTAATGTTGCGAACCAGATTGCCTGCAGCACCAAACACCGGCTCTGCAGCAACAATGGCACACATACCAAGTGCAACTCCTGCCTGCGGGAACAAGGTGACACCTAGATATTTCTGAATAGCCGGAGAACAATGGGTTGCTTTGGCACTGATACATGCACCGTAATACTTGCCGAGGCAACGGAACAGGATGTATACAACGCCAATTACCACAATCGCCCAATCGGTAAACACTCCCAGCTCCAGCTCCGCTCCGCTGATGACGAAAAAGAGAGCAAACAGAGGTGAAGTCCATTTATCTGATTTTTCCATTAAGTCGTGAGATAACGGACAGATATTACAGAACACGGTGCCCAGCATCATACATACCAAAAGAGAAGAAAATGCGATATGTACAGGCCCGATATGAAACTCAAGCATAGAAAGTGCAACTGTCAGGAACACAAAGGTGATGGTCATGTTCAAACGGTTGGTATTGGAGTTGAACATTTTTTCCAGCTGTGTTAACACCCAACCCATCAATGCACCCAGTCCCAAAGAGCAGATGATTTCCAAAAGCGGATTGATAATGATGGAAACATAATCAACCGCACCAACAATCAAGCTTTTTGCAATGCCAAAGGAAACCGCAAACACAATCAGCCCAACGGCATCGTCCAATGCAACGATGGGTAACAGCAAATCGGTCAAAGGCCCTTTTGCCTTATACTGACGAACAACCATCAGGGTTGCGGCAGGTGCTGTCGCTGTTGCAATCGCACCTAAAGTAATCGCCTGAGAAACAGACAGCTTATCCGGCATAATCAGGTGCATAATATACAGTGCCACATCTACTAAGAGTGCTGCAAAAAGTGCCTGCACAATCCCGATTACCAAAGCCTGCTTCCCGGTTTTTTTCAATTCGTCTACACGAAACTCGTTCCCAATGGAAAAAGCAATAAAGCCTAGCGCAACTTTAGAAATCAGCCCCAAAGCTTCCACTGCACTGTGATCACGAAATCCAAGCCCGTCGATTCCCAATTGCCCCATACAATAAGGACCGATTAAAATGCCGGCAATTAAATATGCGGTAACAGACGGTAATTTCAGCGGTTTGAAAGCTCTGGTCATCATAAGACCGACCAAAAGTGCTACAGAAACCGACAACAATGTACTCATGTTTCATTTCTCCTTTTTGGATAAAATACTTTTTCATTGGAAAAGCGACTTGTCGAAACAAGCCGCTTTTTCTGGCAGCGGGAGAAGGATTCGAACCCTCACAAACAGAGTCAGAGTCTGTCGTGCTACCCTTACACAATCCCGCTAAAAATATTCCAATGTTTTTCACTTGTGATATTATATCACCACTGTTTCTAATTGTCAACCTTTTTTTGAAAATTTTTTTATTTTTTTTACACCCCTCAAAAGAATCAAAAAAAGAAAAGATTTTCCGCCTTGCATCAAGCAGAAAATCTTTCATTTTTACATGGAATCTCCGCGGATTTCATCAATATAATCCATACAATATTCATCTTTACCCAACAGTGCATTGATGGCACGGTAGCTTTTTTTCATTCCGTCGGGCGCCGGGTCCATAATGGCACTGTCAAGCCCCTGGCACATTGCCATGGCTAAAAATGCGGTATTTAATATCATTCGTTTGGGAAGCCCGAAAGAAATGTTGGAAAAACCGCCGGTTGTTTTCACAGCAGGATATTTTTCTTTCATCAGGCGAATGGTTTCCAGAACCACTTTACCGTTTTCATCGCCAACAGCCAATGCCTCAACCAACACGTCCAGATAAATACGGTCTTCGCCAATGCCGTTTTCTTTTAATGTTTCAATCAGCTGCCCTGCATTCTTTACCCGTTCTTCCGCTGTTTTCGGAATACCGCTCTCTCCAATAGGAAGCCCTACCACACAAAGAGACGGATTTTCCCTTAGCACCGGAAGAAGTTCTTGAATGCGGTCGGTTAAGGTGACAGAGTTAATAATGACATTTCTGTCTCCCACCGCTTTTAGCGCCTCCATAATTACCGTGACATTTGGAGAATCTATCATAATGTCCATGGTGGAGTGCTTTTTCACCAAATCAATGGCATAAAGCATAGTTTGAAGCTCTTGTTCCTGCATTAAAGCAGTATTGATATCAATATAAGTTGCTCCCGCCTGCTGCTGGGCCTGAATCAATGCCGTAAGAAAAGCATCATCATTGGCTTGAAAGGCTTCCAAAACAGATGGAATGGAACTATTGAGTTTTTCTGAAATAATCAGCATTTTCTTATCCTTCTTTCTCCAGTTTCCTGATTTCCGAAAGTAATTCGGCAACAAAGTCTATCTTTTTTAAGGGCGTCATAATATAAAATCCGTCTGCCTCGCTGTATACCGAGCGGACAAAGCTCATACTGTAAGCCACCACTTCCCGTTTGACATCCTCCGGCTTCATTTCTTTTAAGCGCTCAATCAATTCTGCCGGGATATCAATTCCAGACACTTCATTATTCAAAAACAGTGCATTTTTCCATCCGGCAATGGGTAAAATTCCGGCAAAAAGATAACAATTAAGCACTTCTTTTGCTTTCCGGAAATGTTCTGCTGCCTCCATGGAAAAAATCGGTTGTGTAAACAGCGCCTTTGCACCGGAAGCAATTTTTTTCTCAGCCCGCTTCAGTTCAGCATCAAAATTTTGTGCATTCACATTCAAGGCACCGCAAACAGTGTATGGATTTCCGCTGAAAACCTCTTGATTCAATGTTTGAATGAAATTCATCAAGGTAAACGAATTAAAAGAGAACACACCTGTGTGTCCGCAAGGCAACGGGTCACCGGTAATGACCAGAATATTATTCACATGTTCAATATTACCGCCCAGCAAGGCACTGCGGATTGCAATGTCATTTCTGTCACGGCAGGACAAATGCGGAATCACTTCGATATCGACGTCACGTTTTACTTTTGCTGCAAGCATCATACTGTCGGCACGACTGCGTGACAAAGGAGAATCGGCAACGGTAATCGCATCGGCACCGGCATTTTTTGCCATCTGTGCCCCATGCAGTAAAAACGAAATGTCGGTATCAGCCGGCGGATCAATCTCTACCGCTAACAGCTTCTTTCCTGATTTTAACAATTCCAACAGTTTGTTTGTTACAGTTTCGCCCCTCGGTTCCGAAGCTTGCGGCATCACTTCTGCCAGAGGGATTTCTCCCTCAATCACTTTTTTTAAGTGTTCTGGCGTAGTGCCACAGCATCCTCCAATCACATTCACACCGAGAGCGGCAATCTGAAGCAGTTTTTGTGCATAATAATCCAAATTATTGGAATACACCGTTCTGCCGTTCACCGCCTGCGGATAACCTGCGTTTGGCATAGCAGAAAATCGGGGATATTCGGAAAGGTCTAACTTTGCAATCAACTGATACAGATGAGCCGGTCCGCACTGACAGTTTAAGCCGACGATATCGGCATCTTTTGCCGCCTGTGTTAACAACGTTTTATAAAAGTAACCTTTTTTGGTGTAGCCATCTTGAGATACGCTAAAAGATACAATGATATTTGCCGACGGCTCTTTTCTCCGCAAGTAGGAAATCACTTCCGGAAGCGGTTCGTATTCCTGCAGGGTTTCAAAAATGAAATTTTTCGCCCCTAAGGAAAGAAAGACATCTACATTTCTTTTGTATTCCTCTAACTGCTGCTCCCCGTCGATATAACCGATGTCGCAATACACCGAAACATTGGTTCCCAAAGCTGCCTCACAAGCAATCTGGTAGCCTTGTGTAAGCACATCACGAATTACAGACTCCTCCGGGCTTAAGGTGTGATTTGCACCAAAGGTGTTGGTTTTAATGGCATGGACACCGGCTTCTATGTATGCTTTATGAATTTGCAGTACTCTTTTACTGTAACGCAAATTGGCGAGCTCACACGGCTCGCCGGAGGTAAACATTTCATTGTAGTAAGTGCCAAAGGCACCATCAAAATAAAACGGTTTCAATACCAATTCCCTCTTTGCGCAATCAGATTCCTTCATTTACTTTCATTTCGTAATACTGTTCTTTTGTAATCAATACCTGGCGGGGCTTACTTCCTTCAGAAGGTCCCACAATGCCACGCTCTTCCATCTGGTCTACAATGCGTGCTGCTCTGGAATATCCCAGTTTGAAACGACGCTGAAGCTTAGAAACAGAGGCTTCTCCCAGTTCTACCACAAATTCAATACATTCAGGCAACATCTGGTCTGCATCTCCGGCATCGCTGGTGGGAGACGGACCATCCTTGGTGCTGCTGGTTTCTACGTGAGACATAATATCATCATCATAGGTTGCCTGAGAGGTTTCTCTTAAGAAGGATACGATTTTTTCAACTTCTCCGTCAGTCACCAATGCACCCTGCACACGAATGGGCTTGGATTCTCCGATGGGAGCGTACAGCATATCCCCTTTTCCAAGCAGCTTTTCTGCACCGCCCATATCTAAAATGGTGCGGCTGTCAATCTGAGAAGACACTGCAAAGGCAATACGGGAAGGCATATTTGCTTTAATCAACCCTGTAATAACATCTACAGACGGACGCTGGGTTGCAATGATCAAGTGCATTCCGGCTGCTCTTGCGAGCTGTGCCAGACGGCAGATATATTCTTCTACTTCTTTGGGAGATGCCATCATCAAATCGGCAAGCTCATCCACAATAATTACAATTTTGGGAAGAGGCTGCTCACCGTTGGCAATCTGGTGCTCGTTATAGCTTTCTAAATCTCGCACATTGGCTTTTTCAAACAAATGATAACGGTTGGTCATTTCCATCATTGCCCAGTTCAATGCTCCTGCTGCTTTTCTGGGGTCTGTCACAACCGGAATGAGCAAGTGTGGTATACCATTGTAAACCGAAAGCTCTACCACCTTCGGGTCAATCATAATCATTTTTACTTCTTCCGGGCTTGCTTTATACAAAATAGAGGTAATCAGCGAGTTGATGCACACACTTTTACCGGAGCCGGTGGAACCGGCAATCAGACAGTGTGGCATTTTAGCAATATCCCCCACTACGGTTGTGCCGGCAATATCCTTCCCCAAAGCAAATGCAATTTTAGAAGAATGATTCTGAAATTCTTTTGATGTGATAACGTCGCGCACAAAAACAGGCATTACCTTTTGATTGGCAATTTCCACACCCATCACGCTTTTGCCGGGAACCGGAGCAATACGGATACCTTTTGCTGCCATACGAAGTGCGATATCTTCACTCAATCCTAATATTTTAGAAATTTTCACACCGATCTGAGGACGGATTTCATATCGTGTAACAGCGGGGCCCTCCTGCACACTGACAACCTCTGCCTCAACCCCGAATTCGCGCAGTGTGGACACCAGCTTAATTGCATTTTGATTCAATTCTTCCTTGGATAAACCGGTAGGACGGTTCACCCCTTCGTTCAAGAACTCGACCGGAGGATATACATATTCCTTGATTTCCTGCTCTTTTGCTTCATTTAATTCCTGAGATACAGACTCCAGCTCCTGAACGCTTAAGGCAGGCTGTTTTCTCACTTCCTGTTGGGGCGTAGCCTCTGCTGTGATTTCAGGGGCTTTTCCACGATCCTCATTGGTTGCAAATTTTTCGATAATCACATCTGCCGGCAATTTTTCTTCCATTTCGATGGGAACTTCCAGAATCTGTTTTTTCCGCTCCTTCTGAATCACTTCATCGGAACGAACCGGGTCAGCTTTTACACCGGGCACACGAAAAACCTTGGAGGTTTTTTCCTGGCAGAAGGTTTTTTTCACCCACTCCGCCAGCTTCACAACCACAAATGCAATGGCTTCATTAAACATCACAAACAAGCAGAACAGATTTGCCAGGATAATAAAAATATTGGCGCCGATGTCACCCAAAAGGGCGCGAATCCCCTCGCCTAAATAAGTGCCGAAGATACCGCCATTTAAGCTGTTTTGCGCATTTTTGACCAACTCGCCTAAATTTTTCAGGGAAAGACTGTCTACATACGCATCACTCAAAAGATGGCTTCCTGCTGCCACGCAAAGCATCAATGCGCCTGCAGCAATAATTTTGCCCATCCCGTCTTTATTTCGCATAATCAATAAGCTGATTACCAAAATGTAAACGCTGATAAACGGCACATAATACAACCCGTCTCCAAACAGGGCTGCCAGAAGCCATTTGAAGCCTACGCCAAGCACTCCCGCAACATTGGTATACACACTTAAAAACATATATATTAAAACTGCGCAACCACCCAAAATTTTCAGTATCAACGCCAATGCGGGATCCATCTTCATTTGAAAATCACGTTTTTTGGAAAGCTGCACCGACTTCTTCCCTGTGGATTTTCTTCTTGCTGTTTTTTTTGCCGCCATATATGTACGATCCTTTCTATCCTCTCATTTGAATCACCAAAATAATGATTCCTATTACCAAACAATAAACTCCAAACCGTTTGCAATACCCTTTGCGAACTGCAGTACGGATGATTTCAATGGAAACAACACCGCTGAAAAAAGCGGCAATCATCCCCAGAAGGTACGGCACCCAATTCATACGAATACCGTCTTGCAGCACCGTGACAGCTTGCAACAAAATTTTTGCAGCTAAAACAGGGATTGCTGATAAAAACGCATATCTCACAGTCGCATCCCGTCGGAATCCGGCATAAAGACCGCCCAGAATATTCATCGCACAACGGGACAAGCCCGGAATCACACTTGCAAGCTGAAACACGCCGACTGTGACTGCCTTTTTCAGATAGCTTCCGCCGGACAACTCTGAAAATTCTGTTGTATGTAACCCCGAAAACCACAATTTTTTTGGAAATTTATCAATCTTATCAATGAAAAAATTCACCACACCCGTCACCATCATTGTGCCTGCAATCACCGGTAATGTGTTCAAATATGCACCGGTATATTCCGAAAGGATGACTGCCGGAATCAAAAACAATGTCGTAACAAAAAGCATATAAAAAAGCTTTCGGTACGGACGGTCTGTGTGAAAAGAAAACTGCCGCTTCCATAGTTCAGAAATGATACATAAAAACTCGTTCCAAAGCAGTTTGATGTCTGAAAAAAACACAAATATAATTGCCAGAAGAGTTCCTAAGCGTAACAAAATATCAAAGGTCAGTGTAGGAGAAAAAAGAGCCTCTCCAAAAATGGTCTGATTAAAATTTTGAATCATGGCAAGATGAGCCCCGCCGGATATGGGTAAAAACTCCGTGGCTCCCTGCACCACTCCGAAAAACAGAGCAATCAGTAACTCCATGAATTATTCTCCTTTATTGTTGCCCAAATATTTTTCGCGCATTTCACTGCGTTTGCCGCAGCTCATACTTCCTTCAGGGCATACACCGCGTACACATTCGGGGCCGGCATAGCGGAAAATAACCGGTGCAACTTCTTTCACTTGTCGTAAAATTTCGTCTGCCAATGCCTGAATTTCCCACTGTGCACGGTTACAGCATCTCATTTTGAACAAATTGAGTAAGCTTCTGGCATTAAAGGTCATAATCAGTTTGGTTTCGCAAGCATTGGGAAGCACAAAACGGGCATCCTCAATGGCTTTTTTCTTTGCAGCTTTTTCATCCATGGTTGCTTTGTGTTTTTCAAACAGAACCTTGGTCAGCTCTTCATATGCCTTTCCGATATCTGCCATTGTTTGATCATACAATGCTTTTGCGTCGGGATTTGCCAGAATTTCAGGAGGCGTAATGTATGTATAGCCGGCTTCTTCAACATAACGCTGAGATTTTACGCTGTAAGACGCCAGTCTGTGACGGGTAAGCTGTGCCAGAAGTGCACGGGAAACCCCTTCCACCGCAAATGTAAAGCTGATATGCTCCAGTGGGCTTTCATGCCCCATTTGTGTTAAATGTTCCAAAAACTTTGCAGTTTTTTCGTCGTCCAGCTTGTCCAGAATATTTTCCGCACCGCTGTTGGAATAACACATTTTTGCTGCTGCAGCAACTACCTTTTCAGGATTGGGACTATGGGAAATCATCATTACTTTCAACATAATTTATTCTCCTTTTCTAAAAAAAAATCTATCTTTTGGATTTAAATTTTTCCAGGATAACCTGCCACAAAAACCGCGGCAACGCAAGCATTCTTACAAAACGGGAAGGCTGTTTCAGAAGACGGTAAAGCCACTCCAGATTGAGCTTGATGAAAATTTTGGGAGCACGTTTGACCACCCCGGCAAACACATCCATGCTGCCGCCGATGCCCAAAAACACAGTGCCGGAAAACAAATGTTTATTGTGATATATCCATTCTTCCTGCTTTTTTGCCCCTAAACACACAAACAAAACATCCGGATTGGTCTGTGCAATTTTTTCGCCCACCGGTTCTTTGGTATAGCCGTTTTGTGTGCCTACAATTTGAATGCCGGGATACTGTTTCAAAAGATTTTCTTTTGCCAGTTGGCAAACCTCTTCCTTGGAGCCATACAAGAAAAAGCGAAACCCTTCCCGATTTCCAATTTCCAAAAGCTTGCACGCAATGTCATAACCGGCAGCACGCCCTTTGAGAGGCGTTCCCAATATTTTTGCGCCGTACACCACGCCAATGCCGTCGGCAGTCAGCACATCGGCAGAATTGAGAAGCTCCATTAAAGAAGTATCCTTGCGAAATTGTTCTATAATTTCAGAGTTGGGAGTATAAACCACGGTGTTTTTTTTCTGACGAACCCGTTCAGCCAGAAAATCGGCAATTTCTTCAATGGTTCCGTTGGAAATTTGTGCACCCAGCACAGTCACCTTTTCAAACATTTTTTTACCCCCTGATGATGTTTTGAATCATACAAAAACTCTATTCTATATTGTAACATTTTTTTTCAGAAATTGCAACTATTATTTCGATTTTTTAGAGAAAACATCAACTTCTTTTTAATTTCCATCAATTCCCTTGACTTTTGGAGCCTTTTTACTGATAATTTCATAGGATAGTGATAAGGTCATTTATAAAAAACACTGAGGTGATAGTATGAAAATTTGCATTGATGCAGGTCATAACCACTCCGGCTTTGACACCGGAGCAACAGCAAACGGCTTAAAAGAGCAGGATATTACCTTCCGAATTGCCTTGCTGTTACAGGAAAAGCTGGAAAAAGCAGGTGTAAACACCGTGATGACACGAAAAACAAATACTGAAAACCTGGGCAGCTCCGTCTCAACAAGCATTGCCAGAAGAGTGGCAATCTCCAACAAAAACAACTGTGATTACTTTGTTTCTCTCCACTGTAACGCCGGAGGTGGCACCGGAACAGAAGTTCTTGTTTACAAAAAAGGCGGAAAAGCCACACAACTGGCAGAAAAAATTCTCACTTCTTTAACCACTCTGCTTCCGCTTCAGAACCGCGGTATCAAGGAGGCAAATCTGGGTGTTTTAAGAGACACGGACTGCCCTGCCGTGCTGGTGGAAACAGCCTTTTTGGATCATCCGGCAGATGCCGCCTTACTACAGCAGAAAGAAGACGTATTTGCCAATGCTGTTTTTCGGGGAATTTTGGAATATGCAAACATTCCGTTTACACCACCAACTGATGATATCAAAACATTTCTGGCAGAAAAGTGGAATCTTTCTCATCCGGAGGAAGTGTTCCGCCTGTTAGATACACACCCTTACCGGGATACACTGTACCAAAAAATATACGAAAGCTATTAAAAGGAGTTTCCTATGGATGCAAATGCAATCTTTGAACTGGTTATGGGGCAAGGTGTTTTTGCTGCACTGTTTATCTGGCTGTTTTTTACGTATCAAAAAGAATCCAGAGAGCGGGAAGAACGCCTGATGAAAATTGTTGATTCCCAAGGGGAACGGCTGGAAAAAATTTCTGTTACATTGGAAAAAATTGCCGATGATTTTCAAGCAGTAAAAAACAAAAACATTCCATAGCCGATCGTTTTTAGAGCTGTGGCAAAATGAAGTTCGTTTTGCTTCAGCTCTTTTTTATACGCTCTTTTCTTGACTTTTTTTCAGAATCTGCTATAATATATCTTGAATTTAAGTGAGGAAGGTGCATTTCCTTTATGTTTTACGATACCATTGCCGCACCGGCAACCAAAAATGTGCAAAATGCCGTTTCTGTGATCCGCTTAAGCGGTGAGGATGCTGTTTCGATTGCAGATCGCATTTTCTCCAAAAAGCTCTCTGATGCAACGGACCGAACCATGATTTACGGAAAAATCAAAGATGCCGACGGACGAATTTTGGACGACTGCCTTGCTGTAAAAATGCTTGCCCCTAAATCTTACACCGGCGAAGATACTGTGGAATTTTACTGCCATGGCGGAAAAACCGTAACCGAATGTGTCATGCGGGAGCTGATATCAAAAGGTGCACGGCTTGCCGAAAAAGGTGAATTTACCAAGCGGGCATTTCTAAACGGAAAAATGGACTTAACCCAGGCAGAAGCCGTAATTGATGCCATTACTGCGGAAACAAAGTCTGCTCTCTTTATGGCACAGGAAAATTTAGACGGAAAGCTCCGTCATAAAATCGACGGATTAAGAAGCCGCATTATGACCGTTATTATGAATATTATGGCAGGAAACGATTTCCCTGACGAAACCGGTGGAAACGACAACTCTGCAATAAAAGAAACCCTTTCTGTCATTCAAAGCGATACCCGTCAGTTGCTCACAAGCTATGATAAAGGAAAAATTGTAAAAGACGGCTTCACCTGTGCGATCTGCGGAAAGCCAAATGTGGGAAAATCTTCTCTCTTAAATGCCATTTTAGAAGAAGACCGTGCCATTGTTACCGAAATTGCAGGCACAACCCGCGACGTCATTACCGAACGGATTGACATCGGCGGTTATATGATGAATCTGGCTGACACTGCAGGACTTCGTGAAAGTAATGACATTGTGGAACAGGCAGGCATCAAAAAGTCCTATCAGTATATTGAACGCGTTGACTACATTTTATATCTGTTAGACAGCACAAAAGAAATCTCCGAAGAAGAAGCGTCTTACATTCGTTCTCTGCCCTCTCACACCATGGTGGTGTATAATAAAACCGACCTGGCCTGTGGAAGCAAAGAAACCTTTGGCAAAAAGACCTGTTGCATCAGCGCCAAAAACAAGCTTGGTATCGGAGAACTGTTAGACAGCATCAAAGAAGAAATTGAAAGCCGGCTTTCCCACTCGGAAAGTGAAGAAACCCTCTTTTCCGAACGTCACTACGCCGCTTTGGTGCAGGCTGAAGAATGCCTGACACGCGCCATTTCCACCTTGGAAATGAATCTGGAGGCAGACCTTTGCTCCATTGATTTGGAAGATGCTGCAGCCCATATGGGTGAAATTACAGGCACCACGGTAAACGATGAGGTCATTGATAGCATCTTCAAAAACTTCTGTATCGGAAAATAATTCTATAAAAAATACATATCACCGAAGAGCTTTTTCATAAACTGAAAGAAAAAGGCTTTTCGGTGATTTTTTATGAATTACATTTTCTCTTTTTTTCTGCTGTCAGGAATCCTCTTTTTTGCAATGCAGGGAAACATCAGTCAAATGCTGCCGGTCATCACAGAGGCAACCGGAAATTGCGGCAGCTTTGTTTTGAAACTTCTTTTTCTGACCTCCTTTTTCTCCGGTGTGATTCAAATGGGAGAGGATGCGGGACTGATGCAAAAAATATCCAGTTTTTTACAACCCTTGCTCAAACGGATATTTGAGACAAACAATCCAAAAATTCTAAAGAAAATATCCATCAATATCAGTGCGAACCTGTTAGGCATCGGAAATGCGGCAACCCCTTCCGGATTAGCGGCTATGGAAGTGCTGGACGAAGAAAACAATCAAAGCCCTCACCCCAGCGATGATATGTGCCGTTTTGTTTTGTTTAACACCTGTTCCATTCAACTGATTCCCACTACCATTATGGGACTTCGTGCAATGGCAGGCTCAAAAAATCCGGCTGTCATTGTGTTGCCGGTCATCATGGTCAGCTTCTTCAGTCTTATGACAGGACTACTGATTTGCAACCTCCTTCTGAGACTGAACAAAAAGAGGAAACCACTATGCTGAAGCTGATTTCAGAATGGGCATTTCCCCTGTTTTTGGGATTCATCATCATTTCATCTGTAATAAAGAAAAAAGATGCTGTGTCTTCCTTTTGCACCGGTGCAAAGCAAGGCTTCAGCGCCATTTGTTCTGTTACCCCCAATATTCTTGCGATTATGGTAGCCTCTGCAATCTTTCGTAAATCCGGGGCAATGGATTTTTTTCTGCATTATTTGACACCGGTTTTTCGGTTTTTCTATATTCCCAAAGGAATTGCAGAACTGATTTTACTGCGACCGGTGTCGGGAAGCGGTGCAATGGTTTTGTTATCGCAAATTTATGAAGCCTTTGGTGCTGACAGTTATGAAGGCCTTCTCGCTTCCGTTATCTGTGCATCCACTGAAACCACGCTTTATACTGTGATGATATATTTTGGAGTGACTCGTGTAAAAAACACAAAATTTCCCCTTCTCATAGGACTTTTAACCGATTTTATTGTGATTCTGTTGGCGGTTGCTTTTGTGAATCTATTGCTGGCGGCTTCTTGACAAGAACTGTCAGATATGGTATCATAACAATATGATTATAAAAAGAATCGGGGCAAAACTATGAAAAAAATTGCACTTGTTACCGGTGCCGGTCGTGGAATCGGCAGAGCGATTGCAGCACGCCTTATGAAAGAGGGCTTCACAGTCATTGCGAACACTAAGAAAACACCCATAGAAGAAACAGAAAGCTTAATCGGACACTATGCCGACATTACAGATGAAACCGCTGTAAATGCTATGGTTGAAGCTGTTATCAAGCGCTTTGGTCAAATTGATGTGCTGGTAAATAATGCAGGAATTGCAGAACAAAAGCTGTTCACCGACATCACCCTTTCCGACTGGGACAATATGATGAACCACAACTTAAAAAGTATGTTTTTGGTAACCAAAGCCGTGCTTCCCCATATGATTCACCAAAAGCAAGGAAAAATTGTAAACATCTCTTCCATCTGGGGCATCACAGGGGCTTCCTGTGAAGTACATTATTCTGCCGCAAAGGCGGGTGTTATCGGCTTTACAAAGGCCCTTGCAAAAGAGGTTGGTCCCAGCAATATCACAGTAAACTGCGTTGCTCCCGGGGTGATTCAAACCGATATGCTAAACACATTCTCCAAAGAGGATTTAGACGCCTTAACAGAAGAAACCCCTTTGGGAAAAATCGGCAACCCTGATGATATTGCAGCAGCCGTCAGCTATTTTGCAAGCAATCAGTCCGATTTCATTACTGGGCAGATTTTAAGCCCGAACGGAGGCTTTGTGATATGAAGTTAATTGATTTTTTACCGGAGCATAAAGAAAGTTTTTTTAAGATGTGCAGCGATTTTTTCTCCTCCCCCGCTGTTTGTCACCCAATCAGCCGTGAGGCAATGGAGAAAACTTTTCAGACAGCGTTGGCAACCTCCCCCTATATGCGAGGATTGATAATTACCAAAGAAAAAGAAGTGATTGGTTATTTACTGTTGTCCTTTACTTACTCGAACGAGGTGGGCGGAATGGTGGTGTGGATTGAAGAAATCTTTATTCAAGAAGCGCATCGCCACAAAGGATATGGAAAAGAAGTTCTCAAATGGATTATCGACACCTACAAAAGCTCTGTGAAACGGTTTCGTCTGGAAGTGACCGACGAAAACAAGGCTGCAAAAAAATTATACGAAAAAATCGGATTTTCTGACCTCAACTATCGCCAGATGACGTTGGAAGAATTTTAAGTAAAATAAAAAACCGTAAGAACCAAACAGTTCTTACGGTTTTTTTTGATACAATCCGAATTAGTCCTGAACAGGAGCACCTACCGGACAAACACCTGCACAAGTACCGCAATCGATACAAGCGTCAGCGTCGATTTCATATTTGCTGTCACCTGCAGTGATACAGCTTACGGGGCATTCCGCTTCGCAAGCGCCACAGCTGATGCAATCGTCATTAATTTTGAAAGCCATTGGAAATACACCTCCTAAAATTTTCTTTTTATATCTTACTACATTTTTTTTGAAATTTCAATAGTTTTTTTAATTTTTTTCGTTTTTCTCTAAAAATTTATTTCCAATCCAACCGGACAATGGTCGCTGCCCATCACCTCGGGACAAATGAAGCTATCCGAAACCTGCGGCATCAGCACATCAGACACAATGAAATAATCAATCCGCCAGCCTACATTCTTTGCTCTTGCCTGAAACCGATAGGACCACCAACTGTAGGCATCCACTTTCTCCGGATATAATTTGCGGAACGTATCGGAAAAGCCCGCCGACAAAAGCTCTGTCATTTTTTCTCTTTCCTCATCGGAAAAGCCTGCATTACCGCGGTTTGTTTTTGGGTTTTTCAAATCAATTTCCTGATGTGCCACATTCAAATCGCCACATAAAATAACCGGTTTTGGCAAACTGCAAAGATATGCTCTGAAATCATCTTCAAATTCCATACGATAGGATAGTCTTGCAAGCTCCTGCTGCGCATTGGGGGTATAACAATTCACCAGATAAAATTCTTCAAATTCCAAGGTAATGACTCTGCCCTCATCGTCATGCTTTCCATTGATTCCATACTGAACGCTGAGTGGCTTTTTTTTGGTAAATACAGCTGTTCCGCTATAGCCTTTCTTTTGTGCACTATGCCAAACCTGATAATACCCGGCTGTTTCAATCTCTGCCTGCCCTTCCTGCATTTTGGTTTCCTGAATGCAGAAAATGTCAGCATCGGTTTCTTTGAAAAAATCCAGAAATCCTTTGGTTAAACAAGCACGGAGTCCATTCACATTCCAAGATATCAATTTCATAACAAGGTTTCTCCTTTTTTAGCTTACATAAAATAAATACGCACCAATCAGATTGATGCCCACATTGGCGCCCAAATGAATGAGCCAGCCGCCATAGATATTGTCGCACCGGCGGTCCACTTCGCAAAAGAACAGCCCTGCAACCACTAACCCTGCGATGCAAAACACCACCATAACCGGTGAAAACCAGCTTCCGAAAATACCGATATGATAAAGCGCAAACAATATGGAAGAAAAGAAATAGGCATACCGTTTTTTTCCCATAAGAAACAAATTCCGAAACACAAATCCCCGGAAGAAAAATTCTTCCAGAAAGCTGTTGACCAAAACAATATGTAAAAACACAAAGGGATAGACCGTTTTTGTAATCTCTTGAGCATGAAGCCCTGCCAGAATCTTCTGAGAGTCAAACATCGAAAACAATAACGTATATCCCGCAAGGATAAACACTGCACAAAAAATACCAAGCACTGCCGGAATTTTCAATGTTTTCTTATTGCCAATCTGCATCACAAGAGAGAGCGTTTCCCGTCTCTTCAGAAAATACAGCATTGGAACGCCGAAAAACAGCACCAGCTTCAAAAGCGAGGTCGTCCAGTAGCCGTTAAAGGCGGAATACTGACTCAGAGTGTATAACACACAAGCTATGATTGCAAGGAAACTTACCATATATTTTAATCCTCCGTTGCCAGACCGTTAGTAATTGCTACCGGAATGGGTTCTCCTAAAAACTTAGGCTCCGGATGCAAAATTTCGCATTGCATAAACGCTTTGACCCGGGCAACCGCTTCCCGTCCCTTCTGAATGGTATTTTCCGGCTCCGGATATTCTCCGCAGGAGATTCCCCAGGTTGTAAGATTTAACTGTTTTGCGATATACAATGCCCGAATCACGTGTAGCTTCTGACTCACAAATATGGCTGTTCCCACCTGAAAAATTTCTTTGGCACGATAAATGGTATCATAAGTGGAAAAACCGGCATGGTCCATAAAAATACGTTCTGCGGGAACCCCCTTATTGACCAGATAATCCCGCATAGCTCTCACTTCGTTATAATCTTTGGTGCCGTGATCACCCGATACAATGATGCTGCCGGCATAGCCTTCCGCATAAAGCCGATACGCCTCATTCAGTCTGTCTGCCAAAACAGCAGAAACCGTGTTTCCTCTTACCGATGCACCGGGAACAATCACAGCATCAACATGTCTTGGCGTCTGGGTTAAAAATGTATTTCCAACCTTGTGTACATATACGTTGATGCCAACAATACTGATTGCACCTATCAAAATAAAAAGCAACAACAGCTTTGTAATTTTTTTTATTCGTTTTATTATTTTCATAATCCTATAAACTCATTTCATCATCTTTTTATCAGTATAACATATATATTTGTATTTGTATACTGTTTTTTAAGAAAATTAAAAAAAAGAACAGCTCTTGTCTGAATGAAGAACTGTTCTTTTTTTGGGGAATGAATTGTTACGGACAAAATGTATCCGTAAGAAAAGTAGAAAAAACGGATTTGAAGTAAGGAAAGATATCGGTTACGATAGCTCTTTCAAATGACACGAAACAGTTATTTTTTTGCAAAGGATTTACAGTCGGTGCATTGATCCATAGTGGGATCAGCTTCGTGAGTTCCAATGCTTACACAATCCAGAGTGCAGTAGTTTTCTGAATTGCAATGGTGTCTACACTGCTGAACAGTACATTTAATGGAATGGTTTGCCTGATTGTTCATACGAAAATGCCTCCTCTTTTAATAATCGGAAAAGATGAATTTCTTTTCTCGTTTTCAGTATGAACAGTTTTTCATCCAATTATACCTGTTTCTTAAAAAAATAACAAAAAAATAATGACCCCAATCAATATCCAATCATCTTTATCTTCGCTGAGAAGAATGAGCAAAATTCCAATTAAAATGATGTCATCAATCTCCAGCCCTGAAAATAAAGAATCGGTCACGGATTTTTTCTTAACCGGATAATTCTGCCCGGATAATTTGGGCATGGCATTTTCTTTTTTTGTGTATACTGTTTGCGGAAAAGACTGATACATGATGAAACGCTCCCATCTCTATGTATATTACGGAATTTTTCCGGATTTCTTCATGGTATGAAATACCTCGTAGGCTTGTAAAATCTTCAGGCAGGAATCCACCTTTGGCTGTCGGGAGGCACGAAGATAAGGCTTCAGCGCAGAAAGCAAGTGCACCTCCTTGGTATTTTTTGCTTCCCGGAACCGATTCATCAGTCCGGAAACCTGCTGCATCATTTGGGCAGTATCAATCAAATCATCATTGCCTGACTGGGAAAGCGTTGACGAAACAGGCGTCGTTTCCTCCTTCCCGATAGGCAAAGCATCCAGCAATGAACCGGCTTCCTTTGCTTTTTCCTGACCTAACACCCCTTCCAGTAAATTGAAAATGGCGTTCTTATCCATTTCTGCCATTTTACCACCTCCTAAACGGTTTTACTTCATCTTCTTGAGCAACTCTGAAAATTCTCGGCCTTCCATTTCCAAAAAAGATTTCATTAAACGGTTTTTGTCTTCCTCGGACAAGGTGCGAAGCATCTGTGTAATTTCTTTTTTGTCTACTCTGGAAAGAGCCTCCTGCACTTTCGGATGTTCTGCAAGCAATTTTGCACGGTTCATTGCACTTTCTACCCGTGCTTTGTCATAACCTTTGAAAAAATCTTCTAATCCCGCCATCATATGTCTCCTTTATATCGTTGGGGGATTGCAGACATAAGCGGCTGTTTCACTGGTTATCTTATGCAGCAATCCCCTTTTTTATGTTTTTAATAAAATAATAATAAGAAAATTAAGATAAAAAATAATAAAGAAGAATCGCCTTTCATCTCGTATCACCTCTTTCATTAACAATATATGTAAGAATCTCATTTTGGTTATAAATTTCACGAAAGCAGGTTACAATATTACCGAAATAAAAAACAAAACCATAAGGAGACAGAGGATATGCAAAACCATGATTTTTTTCGGAATTTATTTTTCAAAACAGGGAGCATAGATGCCTATCTTCTGTGGAAGCAGACCCTTCGCCAGCAAGATTTATCCCAAGAAAAATAAACAATTATTTTTATATAAAAAAAGCATTGATTTCCATTTTGAAATCAATGCTTTTTTCATAAACAATCAGGAAATTACAGTTCCGTCTTTATGAAATAAGGGAAGCGGCTCCAGATAGATTAAATCCTCTCTGCCAACTGCATCACCTTCAGCAAGAACTGCCATTTTTCCAACAATGTTACCGCCAGCCAGGTTCACCAGCTTTTCCAGTGCCAGAAGAGACTCGCCTGTGCTGATGACATCATCCACAATCAGAACCCGCTTGCCACGGAGCATTTCGGTTTCCCGTTCTCCGATGCACAAGGTCTGTGTTTTTGCTGTGGTAATAGAGTCCACATCTGTAGTAATGAGATTTTTCATATAAAGCTTCGGGCCTTTTCTGGCAACCACATAGTGATTGACCCCTTCCTGACGTGCCATTTCGCAAACCAGCGGAATGCCCTTTGCTTCTGCTGTAATTAAAACATCATGCTCGGGTGCTTTTTTCAAAAGCTCTCTTGCACAGCATTCGGTTAGCTCTACATCACCAAACATGATGAAAGCACCGATATACAAATCTTCTCCGATGGGACAAAGCGGAAGCTGCCGTTTTACACCGGCAATTTCCATCTCGTAATGAGATGCCATAAAATATTCAACCTCTCAATCTTACATTACAAGCGTTGCGATATACAAAGCAAACAGTGCAAAGGAAATCCACATAATTGCACTGATGTCTTTGATTTTGCCGATACATACCTTTAAGATAACCCAAGAAACGATACCAAACATAATACCGGTTGCAATGGAGTACGCAAAAGGCATCATAACAACTGCTAAGAAACCGCCGATAACGTCAGCAATGTCGCCTTCAAAATCCATGTTTTTAATTGCAGACAGCATCAGGATACCAACGTAAAGCATTGCCGGAGTAGTAGCAAAGCTGGGGATTGCCAAAAATACCGGTGCAAAGATGATTGCAATGATAAACATAATACCGGTGGTTAATGCAGTTAAACCGGTTTTACCGCCTGCTGCAACCCCTGCAGAAGATTCTACATAGCTGGTAACGGTGGAAGTACCAAGACAAGCACCTACAACAGTACCAACAGCGTCTGCCATTAAAGCACCGCCTGCGTTAGGCAGAGTGCCGTCTTCTTTGATGAGACCGGCTTTCTGGGTTACACCGATTAAGGTTCCAACAGTGTCAAAAATATCGGTATATAAGAATGTAAATACAACAATTGCAAAGGAAGCGAAATTCTTCACAACATATCCAAAATCGAACTGGAACAGTGCAGGTGCAGCAAAGTTTGCTTTGATTGCATCCCAGGATAAAGACGGAATTACAGAAAATACACCGTTTGACGGGTCCGGAACGTACCAGCCAACCAGTTCAAAAATAATTCCTAAAATCCAGGTAGCGATGATACCAAGCAAGATACCGCCGGGAACTTTTTTATACTGAAGCACGCCGATAATAAGTAAACCAACAATAGATAAAATAACCGGAACAGAAGACAAATCGCCCAGTGCAACGGTAGTAGCCGGGTCAGAAACGATTACTTTGGAGTTAATCAATGCAATAATGGTGATAAACAGACCAATACCTGCAGTGATACCAAATTTTAAGTTGGCAGGAATTTTGTTTACCAGTGCTTCTCTAAACTTGAACAGAGACAAAATGATGAAGATAATACCTTCAACAAAAACTGCGGTTAAGGCTACCTGATAGGAACAACCCATAGCGCCGCAAACAGTGAATGCGAAAAAGGCATTCAAACCCATACCGGATGCCAATGCTACCGGATAGTTTGCAAAAAACGCCATACAAATAGTTGCGATTGCTGCAGAAATTGCAGTTGCCATAAAGATTGCTGCCGGGGACGCACCCGGGATGCCACCCAGATAATTGGGGTTGACTGCCAAAATGTAAGCCATTGCCAGGAATGTGGTAATCCCTGCAAGGATTTCTGTTTTGACATTCGTGCCATGTTCTTTGAGCTTAAACAGTTTTTCCATTTTTGAATGCTCTCCTTTTCAAGAAAAATTTTCAATAATATTATACAAAAAATATGTATTTTTTTCAATAGTTTGTTGTTAATTCTTTACAAATTGTCACTTTTAACAAAAAATTGTATTTTCTATTATTAAATTTACCAATATCTTTTTCGGAGAATTAAAATATTTGCTTCTCGGTTGCGATATAAGAGAGCTTCACATCGTGTGAAGCCGGAAACACGCTTTCCTTCAGCAGCGCTTCCCGACACAATCCAACAGAAATACCGGTGTAATCGGAAAGATAGCGGTCATAGTAGCCTGCACCGTACCCGATGCGGAATTTTTCTTTGTCAAATCCCAAGCCAGGCACAATGATCAAGTCAATTTTTTCTTTGGGATATGCCGTGGAAGAAATCGGCTCCATAATGCCGTAAGCACCCGTTTGAAACTCGGTTTTGCTTTCTGCTCTTACAGCAATCATTTCTGTTTTTGAAATACATTTCGGAAAGAGGCATATTTTCCCCTCATCCACACATTTTTCCCATAAAAAATCGGTGACAATTTCGCTTTTTATTGCATAATAAAGCATGACTGTGCCGGCATTTTGAAAAAAAGGTTCCCTCGCAATCAGCTTTGCAATTTGGTGAGAGGCACTGATGGTATCTTTTAACCCGTTTCTTATGCTGTGCAATTCTTTTCTTAGCTGTTCCTTCGTCATAAGCCATTCTCCCGATTTTATGAAAAAAGACGGGCAAAACCCGTCTTTTTATCATAATTGTTCAATTATTTCTGTTCGCATTTCTGGTTTGCAACGGTGCAAGAAGTCTTACAAGCAGACTGGCAAGAGGTCTGGCATTCGCCACAGCCTTTTTTTGCTAAGTTTTCTGCTAAATTTTTGGTAGTTAAGGTTTTAATCTGTTTCATGGTCTTAAAATTCCTTTCTTGGTTTTTCCTTTTGTTTTTTTGTTGATTCCCACAATGCCGCCAAAAACAGACAGCACAAGCAGGATAATTGCATTCCAGATTCTAAACTGCGCCTGAACGGTTAACACCACAATTAAATCAATCACAACAAACAGCACACCTGCCCAAAAGCCTTTCAAAAAGCCTTTTCTCTTGACTCCCTTTGCAGCAAGAAAGCCGCAAAGAAATGCTGCTATGTAACTGAGAATGGCGCTCACCCAAGGGATTGCCCCCTCAGGCAACGAAAAAATATGAAACACAAATGCCGACAGAAGAACTCCGGCAAGCAAAAACAACCAGCCAACTACAGCTGCGCCAATAATTCGTTTACTCACCGTTTGCACACCTTCTTTTTCGGGTTGATTCATTTTACTCACTCCCTAAAACAGTAGTTTACTACCATTATAGGAACGAAGAGAAATTTTTATGCCTTTTCTTTTTGCATAACGTCTTTAATCGCCCATTTGTGGAATACGATTTTGGTGTTGTCTGCACCAACCTCCAAAGTGATGGTGGTGTCTTTAATCTGTGCCACCTTTCCTTCGATTCCTCCAATGGTGATAACGGTGTCCCCTTTTTCTAAAGCGGCAACCATTTCTTTGAATTTTTTATCTTTCTTTTTCTGAGGCATAATGATCAGAAAATAGAAAACCACGATCATAATAATCAGCGGTAAAAAAGAGCTGAGCATTGCTCCCATATCCTGAGCCGGCATTCTATTCACCCACTTTCGGCTTATAAAGTTTCTTTTATCACAAAATATTATACACTATTTCCCTACACTTTTCAAGTGGTTTCAAAAAATTATTTTCATTTTCCGAAAAAATTATTCCACAATCAATCTGCTTTGTGCCATTTTACACCTTCTCTGGTGTCTTCAATCACAATTCCCATAGCAAGCAGTTCTGCACGGATTTCATCGGCACGTGCAAAATTTTTCTCTTTTTTTGCCTGTCTACGCTCTTCGATTTTTGCTTCAATCAACGAAACATCCACATCCGAAGCTTCTTCTTCCCGGGCAATGTTAAGCACGCCGGTTAACTCTTTTAACAGACTGTAGGCTGCATCCACATAGCCTTTGGTGGCGTTTTCCTTGGTTTCGGTATTAACATCGCGAACCAGCTCAAAAATAATCCCAATGGCTTCTGCTGTGTTCAAATCGTCATCCATTGCACCGATGAATTTTTCGCGGTAGCCATCCAAAGCGCTCTGCTGTTCTGCGCGAATGGGAGCATCTTCCACCTTGTCCTGTAAAAACTCCAGATTTTTGATGCAATTTACAATTCTGCCCAAGCCGGTTTTTGCCTGTTCCAAAAGCTCATCGGAAAAGTTGATGGGGCTTCTGTAATGAGCAGAAAGCATAAAAAAACGAAGCACATCATAGGGGAATTTTTCTGCCAAATCACGAACGGTGAAGAAATTGCCCAAGGATTTTGACATTTTACGGTTATCAATGTTAATGTAGCCATTGTGCATCCAGTAATTGGCAAAGGGCACGCCGTTTGCCGCTTCGGACTGTGCAATTTCGTTTTCGTGATGGGGGAAGGATAAATCTTTCCCACCGCAGTGAATATCAATGGTTTTGCCCAAATATTCATTGACCATGGCGCTACATTCAATATGCCATCCCGGACGACCTTCTCCCCAAGGAGATTCCCAGGCAGGCTCCCCTTCTTTTTTTGCTTTCCAAACAGCAAAATCCATGGGGTCTTTTTTGTCTTCATTCACATTGATGCGGGCACCTGCCTCCAAATCCTCCAAAGGCTGATGAGACAGCTTCCCGTAGGATTTGAATTTTTTGGTTTCAAAATATACGTCGCCGTTTTTTTCATAGGCAAAGCCCTTATCAATCAGTGTTTCACACATTTTGATAATCTGAGGAATCACATCGGTTGCACGGGGGTGAACATCGGCCTCTTTTACACCAAGTCCTTTTGCATCGGTATAATATTCTTTGATGAACCGGTCTGCCAATTCCCGAACGGTAATGCCCTCTTCGTTGGCACGTTTAATCATTTTATCATCAATATCAGTGAAATTCTGCACAAATTTCACTTCATAGCCACGGTATTCAAAATAACGGCGCAAGGTATCAAAAATAATAAAGGGGCGAGCATTTCCCAAATGGAAATAATTATACACTGTGGGTCCGCAGGCATAAATTTTTACTTTATTTTCTTCTAAAGGACGAAACTCCTCTTTTTGCATGGTTAACGTATTAAAAATTTTCATAACTTATTCTCCTTTCTGTGCTTCCTGTGCCGCTTCAATTTTTTCGATACGTGCAAGCATTCTGCAAAGTTCCTGTGAAACCGGGTCGGGAATGTGCGTCTGGTCCATCTGCCAATCGGTTGCAGAGACCTTCTTATTATTCCGAACCACAATTCTTGCCGGAACCCCCACACAAGTGCTGTTTTCGGGAACCTCCCGCAGCACAACGGCATTGGCAGCAATTTTGGAATTATCTCCAACGGTAAAGGGTCCAAGCACCTTCGCACCGCTTCCAATCATAACATTTTTTCCGATGGTGGGGTGACGCTTGCCCGTGTCTTTGCCGGTACCGCCTAAGGTTACGTTCTGATAAATGGTACAGCCGTCTCCCACTTCAGCAGTTTCTCCGATGACAACACCCATTCCATGGTCAATCATCACACCGTGTCCGATTTTTGCACCGGGATGAATCTCAATGCCTGTAAACATCCGCACCGTCTGAGAAATCCAGCGGGCTAAAAAGAACAGCCTCCACTGATAGAGCCGATGGGCTCTGCGATGCCAGAAAAGCGCGTGAATTCCCGGACAAAGAAAAAATACTTCTATTACATTTTTAGCGGCGGGGTCTTTTTCCATCACCGCTCTGATATCTTCCCGAAGTCGCTTGAACAAAGAGCTTCGCCCCCTTTTTGTAACATCGTTTCACGCCGTATGCCGCAATGGGCATCAAAAGTGCCAAAGCCGTATAAGAATACCGCTCCTGCACTTCGGCAATCAAATGCTGGCAAGTTACGCCAAACACAAATAATAAGATAAAAAACACACCCATGTGTTTTGATTTCTTGTTCCAAAAAACAGCGCCCAAAAGCACACTCACCATCAAAAACAAATGAAATCCATTAGATATGTTTTTGAAATGAAGTATACCATCAAGCTCTGAAAAAAGCTTTGAGCGGTTCAAATAATCGCAAGGAAGCATTTCACTTCCCCAAAGTACTGCAAATTTCTGCACAAACAGCTCTGTATTCTTACGAATGCCGTTTTCGCGGTATCGCGCAATTCCCTCTTGTTGCAGCTGTTTATGAAATTCTGAAGCAGAAAGATTTTTTTGATAGATCAGTTCATTGGCATAACGGTAATCCTCCGGATTCCATTTTCCCAAGGTGTGATAATTGGAGCCGATGTAAAGATTATAGCCAAGCGGAGCTTTTGCGATTTCCTGACCGTTTATCGAAGAAAGTCCATAACCAACACCAAACCACACACCAAAATAGCATATCAACGCCAACCCCAATGCAATCAGGCATCGTTTGTGTTTCAAAAAGCATACCGTACAGATGCCAAATGCCAGCATCAGCACCATTCCCATCGGACGAATGCCATTGGAAAGTGCTGACAATGCGCCAAACAAAAGTGCATGTCTTAATTTGTTCTGTTCGGCATATCGAATTGCAAGATACAATAGCACAAAAACAAGCAAGGTGAATATAATTTCGGTTGCCAAGAGCTCGGAATAAAACAGAAAAGCCGGCGAAATCGTATAGATAAATGCGGCTAAAATACCGATTGTTTTGTCAAACAAATGAATTGTGCATAAATACAAAAGGTATGCTGTCAGCGTTTCTAAAAAAACATGAATAAGCTGAACGATGAAAACATTGGCTCCAAAAACCCGATAAACAAGACTTAATAACCAGGAAAATCCAATGGTATGGGGAAAAACAGAACCATACTGAGAAAAAAGAGGTTCCCCTTTTGCCATTGCTTCTGCCATGGTATGATACAACCGAAAATCGGAAAACGGCTCTACCTGAACGCAGCTTACAAATATGAAACGGATGATAAAGCAGACTGCCAGGCATCCTGCAACGCCGAAGCGGCTGCAAAAAAAGCGCAAATAACATGCGGAAATAACCGCAAAAAGAAGTGCAAAGCCTATCGTTTTGAAAAAGGAAAGACCAGGGTCACACAAAGCGGTCAAACGACAAACCGAAACAGTTGCTGTAGCAGTACAACTACAGAATATCAAAAAAACACAATGAAAAAAAAGAGCAGATCGTTCTTGCAGCTTATTTTTCAAAAAATCATCATCCTTCTGATGTTTTATTATCCTTTATATTGTATATGATAATCGCAAAAAAGTCAATGTTTTTGAAAGATGTTGACCGATTTTTTCTCCCTTGCATTATCATTTCTATAACTGATTTACATAGGAATGCTCCGAAAACATTTTTTGAACAGCTTTCCGGAGTCGTTTGTTTTTGGGAAGCTCCAATTCTGAATCCTCCGAGAGCACCTGCTCGGTTGCCTCCTTGGCAAGACGAACTGTTTCCATTGTGTAGGAAAGATTGGAAAGCTTCATAGACGGCAACCCATGCTGACGGGTTCCGAAAAATTCGCCCGGTCCCCGATGCTTCAAATCAAATTCGCTGATTTGGAAACCGTCGATGGTTTTTTCCATAATTTCCAATCGTTTTCGAGCCTTTTCATCTGCAAGGTTCAAAAAACAGTAAGATTTTTTCTGACCTCTGCCAACCCTGCCGCGGAGCTGATGTAAGCTTGCCAATCCAAACCGCTCGGCATTTTCGATAACCATAACAGTAGCATTGGGCACATTTACACCCACTTCCACGACTGTAGTTGAAACCAACACATCATAATCTCCATTGGCAAACTGATTCATTACACTGTCTTTTTCATCTGCCTTCATTTTTCCGTGAAGCAGACCGATGCGATAGTCCCGAAGATATGTTTTTTGCAGTTCTTCCTGCAAACGGATGGCGTTTTCTGCATCTAAGGCTTCGCTTTCTTCAATCAGCGGACAAACCACGAAAGCCTGATTGCCCTTGGCAAGCTCCTTCGCCACAAATTCATACACTTTTTCCCGTTTGGTTTCATCTGCAATGCGGGTTGCAACCGGAATTCTGCCTGCGGGCAATTCATCGATAACAGAAACGTCCAAATCGCCGTAAATAATCAGTGCCAGAGTTCTTGGAATAGGGGTTGCTGTCATAACCAGACAATGAGGATTTTCCCCTTTTTCTGTTAAACGGGAACGGGCTTTTACCCCAAAGCGGTGTTGCTCGTCTGTAATCACCAGCCCTAATTTTTGAAATTGAACGGTATCATAAATAAGGGCATGTGTGCCGATAACAAGTGACACGTTTCCCTCTGATAAGCCGGTTAAAACCGACGTTTTTTCTTTCTTTTTCATAGAGGAAACCAACAATTCCACCGACACGCCGAATTCTTCAAAATATGTCTTCAGCCCTTCAAAATGCTGGCGGGCAAGAATTTCCGTGGGTGCCATCAAAACTGCCTGATATCCGCTTTTTGCACAAATGAGCATCGCCATTGCTGCAACCATGGTTTTTCCGCTTCCCACATCGCCCTGCACCAGTCGATTCATTTGATACCCCTGCTTAAAATCGTTGCAGATTTCTCGGGTAACCCTTTTTTGTGCATTGGTCAGACCAAAGGGAAGTTTTTTTGCAAATTCTTCTGCAATTTTATAATTTACAAGCTTGGGCCCAGCCATCTTTTTTTGCTGTAGTTTCAGTTTTTTAAGCCCCAGCATCAAATAAAACAGTTCTTCAAAGGCAAGTCTTTTTTTTGCAGCCTGAAGCTCTTCTTCACCTGTTGGAAAATGAATGTTTTCCAGTGCATACAACAGCTCACACAAGCAATAGCGCTGTCTGATATCCATAGAAAGTGTTTCTTCGATATGTTCTTTTGCTTGTACCAATCCGTCGGCAACAATTTTTTGCATTACTCCTTGTGTTAAGCCTTTCGTCAAGGGATATTTGGGAATAAAATTCTCCGAAAAGTTGCCTCCCTTTGACGCCTTCTGGATAGACGGATTTGTCATTTCAAAGTAGCCGATGCGACGGTTGACTTTTCCAAAAACAGTGATTTCCTGCCCTGCCTTCAGGCTGGTTAACAGATATTTCTGATTAAAAAACGTGAGTTTCAGAGTGCCGGTATCATCCTCTGCCATAACCTGAACAAGTGTCAAATTCTGGCGGACTCTGCGGGAAGCCACGTCCAGAATGCGAACCGTAAGTGTTGCCGATTCTTCGTCTGAAAGCTCTGCCACATATTTTTGGTTCATGCGGTTTTCATAGGATTTCGGAAAAAAATATAACAAATCACCAACCGAAAAAATGCCAAGCTTTTGAAAATACATAAGCCTGGCATTGGAAACTCCTGATAGATTAGAAATCGGCATTTGAAACAAATCCATTGTGTCACCTTTTATGCTTTTTTTCAAATTCTAAAAAAGTTTTCAAAAAAATGATATTATTCTAATGATACGAAGTAATAATATACCGGCTGATCTCCACGATAGAAGGAGAAGTCGATATTTTTATATTTTTTGGTCAGCAATTTTTCCAGCTCATCCATTTCGTCTCCATTGATGTCTGCACCGGCATAAATTGTTACCATAGAAACGCTGTCGTCACAAAGCTTTTCCACCACAGAAGCGCAAACCTTGTTCGCATCCTTGCCTTTGGTAAGAATGGCGCTGCCGCTTAAGCCCATAATTTCGCCTTCTTTGATTTCGATGCTGTCAAACACAGAATCTCTGACTGCATAGGTAATCTGTGCTGATTTCAAAGAAGCGATAATGCTTTTCATGGCAGAAAGATTTTCTTCCGGAGAAGCACTTTCATCAAAGCCAACCATGCAAGGCAGCACGTCTGACATATTCTTGGTGGGAATTACCACCATTTTGCCGTCATACAGCTCTGCTGCCTGTTCTGCAGCTAAGATGATGTTTTTATTATTGGGGAACACATACACCACATCTGCATTGGTGCGGTTTGCTGCATTCAAAATGTCATCGGAGGACGGATTCATAGACTGACCACCGGACACGATATGTTCAATGCCAAGCTCATTGTAGATATTGTGAAAGCCTTCACCTGCTGCAACTGCTACAAACGCAAAAGGCTGACGTTCTTTGGGAATGGCATTCTGGATGTTATCGTTCTGATATTTCATATTATCAATTTTAATGTCAATGAGGCTGCCGATTTTCAGTGCTTCGGAAATCACAATGCCGGGGTCATTGGTGTGGATATGCACTTTGATGATATCCTCCATGGCAACCACAACAATGCTGTCGCCCAAACCTTCGTAACGCTTGGTCAGCTCATTTTTCTTCCGTTCCGGATTTTGAATGATAAACTCTGTGCAGTACTGGAAGTTTACATTTTCGTGATTGTCCACAAAAACTTCTGATTTCTTTTCCACTTCTACCACGGTTTCTTCGGGCAGTACACCGGTTTTATAGTAATTTGCCATACCTTCAATAATATAGCAGATACCTTTTCCGCCGGAGTCCACTACCCCCGCCTGTTTCAATTTGGGCAGCATTTCGGGGGTTTGCGCCAGGGCGTCGTAAGCTGCTGCTACTGCTTCGGTAAAGAGCATATCCAAATCGGTAATTTCATCCTGTTTTTGTTCCAGATGCTCTGCTGTCATACGGATAACTGTTAAAATGGTACCCTCGGTGGGTTTCATAATTGCTTCATAAGCTGTTTTGGAACCCAAGCGGAAGGCATTTACCATATCTGAAACATCCAGTTCATCTTTTCCTTTTGCTGCTTTTGACATACCACGCAGAATCTGCGACAAAATTACACCGGAGTTCCCTCTTGCACCACGAAGTGCAGCCATGGAAACACCGTCCAGCACGTTGCCTGCAGATTCCTTCCGGCTATGTGCTGCAGAAGCTGCAGAAGTAAAGGTCATTGACATATTTGTCCCGGTATCACCATCCGGCACCGGAAACACATTCAATGCATTTAATTCTTCTTTATTATTGCATAAATGGATTTTTGCTGCCACAAGCATGTTAGCAAGCAATTCTCCACCAATTTTTTTATCCATGAAATGTTTCTCCCTCTTTTTCAGTTTGGTGCCGGCTGTTATTTGTTGACAACAATATCGTCAACACAAACCGTAACATCTTTCACTTTTGTCTGTGTCATATTTTCGACTGCATAGGTAATATCAGCTTTTACATTTTCCGAAATTGCTTTGATGTTTACCCCATAGCTCACTTTAATGTGAATTTCAATGCTCACAGCACCTTCGCGGCATACCACCTTGATGCCTTTTCTTAAACTTTCACCGCCGAACATTCTTTTTAAGACTTCGGCTTTGCTTTTTTCGCACATACCTACCACGCCATAACAGTGAGTTGCAGCATAGCCGGCAATTTCTTCAATGGCTTTTTCGGTGATTGTGATTTCGCCTACATCGGTCAATTTTTTTAACGGCATAGAAACCATCCTTTCTGAATGTTTTTTTATCGAACAACTGATATCCTCCAAATGTAGCAGGCATCAGTTTTAGAATATGCAAATTTATAAAACTTTATTGAGAAATGCTTTGGTTCTTTCATTTTGCGGATTGTTAAAGATTTCTTCCGGTGTGCCCTGTTCCATAATGACACCCTCATCCATAAAGATGACTCTATCCGCAACTTCTCTGGCAAAGCCCATTTCGTGTGTGACTACAAGCATGGTCATCCCTTCGGCTGCCAGCTTTTTCATAACATCCAAAACTTCGCCTACCATTTCAGGGTCCAGCGCAGAGGTGGGTTCGTCAAACAGCATAACCTCCGGCTCCATACACAACGCTCTAACAATGGCAACACGCTGCTTCTGACCGCCGGAAAGCTGATTGGGATAGGCTTCGGCTCTGTCTTCCAAGCCAACCACCCGAAGCATTTCCAATGCTTTTTTTTCAGCAGCCTCTTTGGTTGCTTTTTTGAGCTGAACAGGTGCCAACGTCATATTTTTCAATATGGTCATATTGGGGAATAAATTGAAGTGCTGGAATACCATTCCAACCTTTTGTCTGTGAATGTTAATGTTTACTTTACGGTCTGTAATGTCAACATCGGATAAATAAATCTGTCCCTCTGTGGGAACCTCCAATAAATTCAAGGAGCGAAGAAAGGTGGATTTTCCGCATCCGGAGGGGCCGATAATAACAATTACCTCGCCTTTGGATACTTCCATGTCAACCCCGTTCAACGCTTTGATTGCTCCGTCTTTATAATGTTTCTTAAGACCGGAAACACGAATCAGTTTTTTATCGTTCACTCTTTCTCAATCTCCTTTCCAAAAGCTCTACCAGCCAGGTGAAGAACATTACCATCACCAGATAAATTGCCGCAATGGCAAGCAAGGGAAATAAGCTCTGATAGGTAATGCCGCGGATGATGTTAGCACCACGGGTCAGGTCGGTTACACCAACATAACCTGCGATTGCAGTTTCCTTAAGCAATACGATAAATTCGTTTGCCAAGGCAGGCAGAATATTCTTAAAAGTTTGAGGAAGCACGATAAACCACATAGTTTGTACGTAGTTAAGCCCCAGCGAACGACCGGCTTCGGTCTGCCCGCCGTCTATACTCATAATGCCGCCGCGAATGATTTCTGCAACGTAAGCACCGGAGTTGATACCAAATGCGATAATTCCGCACAGCATCTTATTGTCAGAGCTTGCCATAATGACAAAAAAGATAATCAAAATCTGAACCATGGCAGGTGTGCCGCGGATAACCGTGAGATACACTTTGCAAATCCAGTTCCCAATCGCTAAGAAAATTTTTCCCACAGGGTTTTTGATTTCTTCATACTGTTTATCATATGTAGTTCTGACAGCCGCAATGATAACTCCTAAAACAACCCCTAAAATCAAGGCAAAAAAGGTCAGAATAATGGTGTTCTGAATCCCTTCCACCAGATATTTCCATCGGTTGTCTTCAATAAATGCAGTGACAAAATCTTTTTGCAGTTTTACAATCCATTCCGGCATACTAAAAATTCCTTTCAAGAAAAGGACAGATGTCAACCAGGGCAATCGCCCCGGTTGACATTGTCAGAATATAAATGCTTTTTAAGTAATCGCTGTGCCGAAAATTATTCAGCAGGAATATATTTTTCAATAATGGTTTTTACAGTACCGTCAGCAATCAGTTCGCCCAGTGCTTTGTCGATATCAGCTTTTAATTCGGGCTGATCTTTGGAAACTGCTGCAGCATAATCTTCGGTAATGTATTCGGTGTCTAAGATTTTTAAGCCGGGGTTGTTCTGAACAAACACTTTTGCAGGTTCGTTATCAATAACTACGCAGTCAACCTTATCGGTATTCAATGCCATAACAGCATCTGCGCCTTTATTGTATCTTTCCACGGTGCCTAAGCCTTCGTCTTCAATATCCCATGTGCAGTACAGGTCACCGGTGGTAGCCAGCTGAACACCGATTTTGGTGTTTGCCCCTTCTTTGAACAAGTCATCAGCAGTGGTAATTTTGGAACCTTCTTTTACGATGATTACCTGAACGCCGGTTGCATAGGTCTGAGTAAAGTCAACCTGTTCTTTTCTGTCTTCAGTTACGGTCATACCAGCCATAACAAAGTCATATTTACCGGTCTGAACACCGGGAATCAAAGAATCAAAATCAACATTTTCAATTTTTAATTCTTTGCCCAGCTTGGTTGCGATTGCCTGTGCAATTTCTGCGTCGATACCAACGATTTTACCGTCTTCCATAAATTCATAGGGCGGAAATTCGGCGTTGGTTGCCATGGTAAGCGTATTGCTTTCGCCGCCGTTACAGCCTGCGAACAGAGTCAGCACCAGCAATGCTGCCAATGCAAACAGTAATGTCTTTTTCATAATAATTCCTCCTTGCACCAAGGTGCATTGATATGTATTCTGTAATATTATACTATATATGCAAAGATTTTTCAATAGATTTCTAAAAATTTATTCTTCTTTTTTATGTTTGAATGACGAACTCTTGTGCCCACAAACAATTATTGCAGCACAATTTTCACCGAGGAGGCATATTCCGACGGTGTCATTTTGGTAATCTTTTTGAATTGCTTGGAAAAATAGTGTATACTGTCGTATCCCAAAATGCTCGCAATTTGCGTAAAATTGTAATTATCCTCCCGAATGAGCATTTTTGCACGATCAATTTTTAACAAGTTAAAATACTGCATAACGCCCATTCCGGTTTTTGCCTTAAACAGCATTTTTAAGCCGGTGCTGCTGGTTTTGGAATATTTCAAAACATCGGGAAAAGACAAAGGGTTTCCGATGTTTTCGTGAAGAAATTCTATGACATCCTCTACAATATCATTGTCCATACGTTCCTTCAGAACAGAAAGAGAGTCACGCTTTGCTCCGGAAATGGCGTTGTTGCGGTATAATGACAGCAAAAACTGCAAAAGCCCCAATAGAATCATTTGTTCTGCACCGAATGACTGCTCCTCTTTTCGCTCCAGTCCCCCGATGTAGGGGTCGTTCAAAGAAGTGGAAAATGCTTTTGACCCCTCCTTGATAATGGAGGATAAAATGTTTTTTTCTTCTTTGGTCACATGAAACACTTTGTTCTTAAAAAAGCTCATCGCCTTAGATTTACACTCAAACGATACAATGGCAATGTTGGGAGCAATCACACCGTTGGAAAACACGTTGTGATATTCGTTTGGCTGATGAAAAATGACCTCCCCTTTCTGCAAACGGTGGGTAGTGTCTCCTGCAATTACGTTGATTTCGCCCTTGTCTACATATAAAAACTCCCAAAAATCGTGCTGTTCTCCCGTAAACTTAAAATCCTTGGTGTACTCCAGATAATGTATGGTGAAAATGTTTTTGATGATAAATTCTTCTTTTAATTTTGTTTTACAATAGGAAATCGACTCCATCTGAAACAGCCTCCTTTACAGCGTTGTTTCTTCTTTGATCATGGGCAGAATGGCTTTTACAGGCAGCCCCACCACATTGTCAAAGTCGCCCTCAATTTTTTCTACAAATTTGGAAGCAATGCCTTGAATTGCATAACTTCCTGCCTTGTCAAAGGGCTCTTTGGTAGCGATATATTCCAGGATTTCCGCATCGGTCAACGGCTTAAAATACACTTTGGTTTCGCAAACAATTTTTCGGTAATTTACCGCATTGCCACAAACCCTTGCCAATGTGACACCGGTAAACACACTATGGGGGTTCCCGCTTAATTTGGAGAGCATAAAATGGGCATCTTCTTCGTCTTTTGGTTTGCCGAAAATTTCAGTCCCGAGTGCTACAACCGTATCCGCTGCAATAATGAAAACATTGTCATCCAAAAACTGCTCCGCACAGCTTTTCGCCTTGCGATAAGACAATTCCTCCACCAGCTTGTCCGGCAACATGGGTTCCGTGACGGTTTCATCTGCATCGGTGACAAAAACGCGGAAATCAACCCCGTTTTTCTGCAGTAATTCTTTTCTTCTGGGAGACTGGGATGCTAAAATAATTTCAAATGGTTTCATAAAATTCTTCTCCGTTTTTCCTTTTTATGAATTTTGTGTTTGAAGACGATTTACCAGTTGTTTTAACGGCTCAGTATCTTGACAAAACTCGTGAATTCCGTCAAACACAACCAACTTCAGCCACTCATGCCCTACCGTTTCGCATAGTTTCTCTAATTTTCCATAAGCAGACAACCCTGATTTTATGTCAAACAAATCGTCACGGTTACCAAGCTCTATCCATAATTTTCTGGGGTAAATCAAGCAGGCAATTTCTTCATCATCCATCCTCTTTGCAGATTGAAACCATGTCCAATCGCTGTAAGCATATCGCTTTCTTTCATTCAAAAACGCACAGGAAACAGCCGCTTTGATTCTGGTATCCAAAGCAGCGGTATACAAGGTATAAAACCCACCGTAAGATAGCCCTACCATGCCAAAGGATGCTACAGAATCTTCCTGTTCAAAATAATTCAAAATTTCGATGATCCCGTGAATTTCTACCGCAGTAATGGAAGAACCCACTCGTTTTAATCTTGCATCAATGGCTTTTCGGTCATAGTCTACCGAATAGGTATCGTCCCACAAAAGAAGTTGCGGTGCAAAAACGTGCGCACCTTCTTTGATTAAGTTTTGAATCACATCATAATAGTATTCAGAGGAACCGTACATTCCTGCAACAAACTCCGGTGTCCCCGCACCTCCGTGCTGGACAATGACCAAAGGTTTTTTGCCGCCGTCTGCTTTGAAAAAAAGACCTGTCAATGTCAGTCCTTTCAGAATTTCAAACTGCATACGATAAACCGAATAGCCATCTTCTTCCGAAAGCTTTTCAGTTTTGGGAATCACTACGCCATTGGTCTGGTAATCCACCAACGGCCATCCTAACATCTTTCGCAACTCATCGCGATAGCCTTCGGGATTTTGAAAGATATGCTTGGCGTATTCTCGGCGAACGCTTTCGCAATGCTGTTCCCGTTCCTCTATCACTGCCTCCAACCCCGCTACATATTGCTGTTTATATTGACGGCTGAGTTCTTTTGCTTCCTGATAGTTCAACTTTAGCTCCCCTTTCTTCTTCAAAGCAATCAAATGCCACATATATCATTTCAAACAGTTGTTTCTGTTTCACAGTATACTATAATTTGTAAAAAAAGTCAATTCCTGTTGACTTTTTTCATAAAAAAGAAATGCGGGACAAAGTGTCATACCAAGGGACAGCCTCACATATAGTGTTAAAAAGGAAGATGCCTATGAACCAAAAAAAATTACAAACTGTCAAATTGTTTTTACCACAGATATTACACCCCTATCTCTCGGATAACACAGAAGAAATCCGCTTCAGAAGAAATCGGGAAGTGATGTTTTTATCGTCTGAAAAAGAACTCATTTCTCCTGTGATTGCGGATAAAGCTTTTTTGGATGATTTGATGGACAGACTCACAAAAAGCTCTTTATACACCTACTTTGAAGATATCGCAAACGGCTTTCTCACTTTAGAGGGTGGACATCGTGTAGGCGTGTGTGGAACAGGGGTTTATCAACGTGGAAAATTAACCGATGTAAGAGATATCTCTTCTCTCAATTTTCGCATTGCACGGGAAAAAAAGGGCTGTGCCAATCGTGTTTTTGAGCTGCTGCAGCAAGAAGAAACCTTGCCGGGCGTTCTGATTATTTCCCCTCCGGGATGCGGAAAAACCACATTGCTTCGTGACCTGATACGGCAGGTTTCCGACAAGATGTCAAAATGGAAGGTTGCCGTAGTTGACCAACGAAATGAACTGAGCGGTACAGCGTTTGGAATCGCCCAAAACGATTTAGGAAAACGCACCGATATTTTATGCGGATATACCAAACCGGACGGCATCAAAAGAGCTGTTGCCAGCCTTTCTCCTACGCTCATTGCTGTGGATGAAATCGGCTCGGCAGAAGACGAAGAAAGCTTGCTTTTTGCCACCTATTCAGGCGTTCAGATATTTGCAACCATCCACGGAGATGAACGGGGCGCATTCCGGAAAAACATTGCACGTCTCATAAAAGAAAACGTGTTTGGATATTACATTTATTTATCCGGCGAAAACCACTCTGACCGAATTTGCCACATTGAAAAAGTAAAGGAGAACCCCCTATGCTAAAGCTTTTGGGAGCCTGTTTGTTTCTTTCGGGAGGAATTTTCTTAACACTCCGGTTGAACCATGAAAAGAAATTGCAGCTATCCCTTCTTTCAGAAACCATAGATTTTTTGCGGCGGTTAACTTCTGCTGTCAATAGCTGGAAGTTACCACTGGAGGAAGCCATATCACAAAGCACCAAGGACTACGCTTTTCTTGTGCCTTTATGGGAACAGTTTTTGACAGAAAAAGAGCAATGCAGCGTTCGAAAGGCCCTGTTATCTGCCGCAGAAAAAAAGCTTTTTCTACCCCCTGCCCCCAAAAAAACAGTGCTTTACTACCTGTCAAAGCTTGGCACTGAAAAAGAAGCTCCTGCAACAGAACTGTATCGCAGAACCCAAACGGAACTGATGCAATATTATGAAGCCCAAAAAGCAGAAGCAAAAAACTATTACCGCCTGACCTCCGGCATTGTTGGCGGAAGCTGTGCTGTCATTACCATTTTATTATTATAAGAGGGATGTATCAATGAATGTAGAACTTATTTTCAAGATTGCCGCAATCGGAATCATCGTGGCAATTCTTAATCAGCTGCTTACCAAATCGGGACGGGACGAGCAAGCCACCATGGTAACCCTTGCCGGACTGGTCGTTGTTTTGATTGTGATTGTCAGAGAAATCGCTTACCTGTTTGACACCATAAAAAGTCTGTTTGGCTTTTAAGAGGAAGGAGTCTTTTTATGGAGCTGATTGCAAAAATTATGGGGATTGCCTTTTCAGGAGCTGTGATTTCGGTATTTTTGAAAGAAAAAACGCCTCAATTTTCCATGATAATTTCTCTGGCAACCGGAATAGTCATTTTGTTACTGGTAGGACAGGACATCAAGGAAGTCATTCTTCATTTGAAAAATATGGTTTCCTCTGCAGGAATGGACAAAGATTCTGTTACATTGGTCTTAAAAATTTGCGGGATTGGCATTGTGGCGGAATATTTTACCAACGTGATTTCGGATGCAGGAGAAGCCGCGATTGCAAAAAAAGCAGAATTTGCAGCAAAAATTGTTATCTTTGTCATGATTTTACCGCTTTTGGGGAAGGTGGTGGACACCGTATGGACACTCTTTTAAGACGCAGCTGCCTGCTGGTGTTGCTGGCTATTCTTGTATCCTTTGGAAAAAGTCCCCTTTGCTATGGCAATCAGGTGGTAAATCCCACCGAACAAATTTTGGAGCAATCTCAAAGCAAAGAACAAATTGAAGAAACGCTTGCAGAGGGCTTTTCGTTTGGCAAAATCATGAAAAATATTTTTGAGCTGTTTTTAAAAGAAATAAAAACCATGTCGAAGGGATTTCCTGTGCTGTTTCTGGTGCTGATATTTTACGGAATCAAAAGCTGTATGGACTTTCCCTTAAGTCTGGACCGGACCGTTTCACTGGGGTGTTTTTCTGTAACCGCTTTGACGGCAGGAAAAATTTTTACCGAGTTATCCCAGGGTGCCGACGAGCTGATTACCCATTTGTCTGAATTTGTATACCTGACCATTCCGGCATTGACGGGACTCATTGCAAATGGCGGCAGAGTGCTGACTGCTGCAAAAAGCACTTATTTTATTTTAGGATTTATCAATCTTTTGGTGTATGCCATTCAAAAGCTCTTTTTCCCGGCAATCATTTTATATTTTGTTTTTTCGGTTGTGTCCGCACTGCTGGAAAAGGATTATTTTTCTGCCGTAAAATCGACCCTTGCTTCCCTGATAAAAACTGCGTTACCGCTTTTAATCGGTATTTTCACCACCGTGCTTTCCATCATTACCTCTATTTCCAAGGCTTCTGATGAATTAACCGTAAAAACCGCAAAAATGGCGCTGGGAAACTGTATTCCGTTTTTGGGAAATGTCCTTGCCGATTCGGGAGAATATTTAATTCAGACCGTTTCTCAAATCAAGGCACAGGCAGGGCTGGCAGGCATTCTTGTTTTGTGTTACATCTTTTTAGTCCCCCTCTTAAAAGTGCTTGCCGGCTTGCTGCTTTTTAAGCTTCTTTGTGTGTTTGCCGGCTTTTTCAACGATGCAAAAACCACCGCATTCTACGAAAATATCAGCTCGGCTACAGGAATGATGTCCGGCATTATGGGAACCATGTCTGTCTTAGTGATATTAAGCATGATGATTCTGATGGGCGTATAAAAAAGGAGACGTTTTATGGAGCATTGGATTACAAATCTGAAGGCTGTGGTGGTGGTCATTTTAATCAGCGAATTTCTAAAGGAGCTGTTAATCGGAGAAACCTTCCGGAAATACATTCAATTTGCGGTCAGCCTTTTTTTATTTGGCTTCTTTCTGACCTCTTTTTTTCATACCGATTTTTCACTTCCCTCTTTTCCGGAGGAAATCACCGTTACAAACGAGGAGAATTTGCTGATACAACAATATGAAACACAAATCGCAGCTGAAATCGGCGCCCGACTTTCCAACGAAGGTGTCTCCTACAGCAAAATTCTGGTGCGACTTTCCCCACAATATGATATTGAAAAAATCACAATCAAAAGCTGTGAGTCTCCCGAAACGATTGATGCAGTATTGAAAGGAGAATTTCCCTATGAAGTGGTTCCAACAACTGAAGAATCACATAAAAATTCCTGAAAAAACAGAAAAATCAAAATGGATTGCGTTGTTATTTCTTGTTGGATGCTTGCTGATGCTTTTGCCGTCCCACGAAAAAAAACAGACATCAACTGTAAACCAACCGAATATGATAAATCAAGAAGTTCATACACAAAAAGAACTGGAAAAGCTTCTCTCCAAACTGGCCGGCTGTCAGGTGAAGCTCTTTATTACCTACGAGGATGCAGGAAAAACAGAAATCGTCAGGGAAGAAAACGTAAACACACAAACCACCGACAGCGGCACGCAAGCGCAAATTGAATCAAAACCCGTCTTCGACGGCAACAAAAACGTAATTGTAAAGAACCAACACCAGCCAAAAATAAGAGGGGCCTGTGTGTTTTGCTTTGGCACCTGTCAAAAGGCAACAGAGGAAGTTCTGCTTCGTGCAGCAGCCCATGCTTTGGGAACACCGATACATACTGTTGAAGTTGTTGTTTCCCCATAAAAAAATTTAATGTTATCATAAAAGAAAGGATTTTTAGTATGTTATTACTGCAAAAACGAAAGGTCGCAGCAGTCATCTGTACTGCGCTTTTAGCAACCGCAGGAGTGGTGAATTACATTAACCACAGCGAATCACAATCGGTTTCTCTCAGCCTGCCCCAGGCAAACGAAAGCTATGATGAAAACACCAACTACGGAGAAGCAAAATATGTTTCCGGCGATTTATCTTTAGAAAAAAGCCGCAGCGAAGCAGTCTCGCTTTTGCAAACCGTATCGGAAGATGTCAACGCTGATCCTGTCAAAAAAGCGGAAGCACAGGGTGAGCTGATTCGAATTGCCAAAGATATTGAACAAGAAGCCCTTGCCGAACAAATCCTCATAGAAAAAGGCTTTCAGGAGGTCAGCGTATTCTTAAATTCACCCCAGGCAACTGTGCGGGTAAAATCGAACGGACTTACCAATCAGGAATTGGCACAAATTCGTGATACTATGAAAAACGATGCGAAAATTGAACCGCAAAATCTGAAAATAATTGAAGCAAAATAATGAACTTGTATCATTGGTTTACAGCTGATACAATCATCGTGAGTAGTTCGGAAAAACCATATTTTTTACGAGGTGAAAACGATGACTGACAAACAAAAACAGCAAGAACTTCTTGAAAAAAAACGATATTACAACGTTGCCAGCACCAACAACAAAAGCGCACGAAGAACCCCCTCAACCAAATATCGTCCCGAAAGTCCTGAAGCAGAAAAGAAACGAAAAAAACTGCTTGCCTACCTTGAATCTGCAAAAAAATCTGCCATTAAACGCGGGATGTTTAACCAAAACCCCTATCAAAAAACAGCCGGTGAGGGAAAAGTCAATGTCTGAAAATTTGGCAAAATTTGTGTGTCGTGAATTTTCTGACCGCGCACAAAAACGAAATCCGTTGGAATTAAAATGGAGCCTGAACCTGAATTTCTTAAACGGAAACCAATATTGTGATGCTGACTATAACGGCAAAAAGATTTTTTCCATTGAAAAACTGTACGACTATCAGGAGCGGGCTGTTTATAACAACATTGCACCGATTATTGAAACCCGTATTGCAAAGCTTTCCGGCGTAATTCCAAAAATCGGTGCAATGACAGACAGCACGGACTTAGACGATATCTCCAATGCAAAAATCTCCACAGCTGTCTTAAAAAGCATTCAAAAAAGGCTCAATTTTCCCGAATTAATCGGACAGGCAGTTTCGCTGTCGGAAATTCTCGGAACTTCCTTTTATAAAATTGTTTGGAACAAAGAACACGGAGATCTTCTTTTCAATGGGGAAAGCGGTGCCGTAAATGCCGGTGAAACAGATACCATCATTTGCTCCCCCTACGAAATTTATCCGGAAAGCCTGTATACCGAGCTGGTTTCCCAACAGCGAAGCATCATCCATGCCCATCCCTACCATGTGGATGAAATCAAGGAAAAATGGGGTGTAGAAGTAGAGCCGCACCGGGTGAATCTTTTTTCGTTGACCAATGTGTCAAACATTACCGGCGGTCTGGGCTGGACAAGCACTGCAGAAAGTGTTGGACAAGAAATCAAAGATGGCTACGACATCGTGCTGGAATATTATGAAAAGCCCACCAAAAAGTATCCTGACGGCAGACTTTTGATTGTTGCCTACTACAACGAGGTTTTGCTTTATGAAGGCGTTCTTCCATATATCAATCAGAAGTATCAGAAACGAGGCTACCCCTTTGTGAAGCAGGTGGCCATTGCACGTCCCGGATGTTTTTTCGGAATCAGTGTCATTGAGCGTTTAATTCCCGTGCAAAGAGACTACAACGCCATTCAGAACCGCATCAACGAATACTTAAACCGTGCGGCATTGGGAATCCCCGTGGTAGAAGACGGCAGTGTAGATGTGGACAGTCTGGAATACTACGGAATGCCGCCCGGCATGCCCATTGTTTACGGAAGAGGCAGTGAACCTCCTCGGTTTTTGGATACTCCTGCCCTGCCCTACAGCTTTTTATCCAAGCAGGACCGCTTGGAAGAAGCCTTTATTTCCATTTCCGGAATTTCTGAGCTGTCGCAGTATTCCCGTGCACCTTCCAACATCACCTCCGGAACCGCATTGGGTATTTTGGCACAGCAAGATGACAACCGTCTGGCACTTAGTGCAGAAAACATCCGAAATGCTGTTTTAGAGGTTGCAAAACAATGGTTGCGACTGTATCAACAGTTTGCATTGTTTGAACGAATGCTGAAATTGGGCGGAGACGAGCTGGATAACGCCGCAGTCCGTTGGAGTCAGCACAATTTACTGCCCGAAAGTCTGGAGCTTACCACAAGGAATGAAATTGAAAATTCATTGTCAATCCGCCGTGAACTGGTGCGAGAGCTTTATGGTATGGGGCTTTTTTCCGATCCGAAAACAGGAAAAATTACCCCCGGCAGTAAATCTAAAATTTTATCTCTGCTCAATATGGGTGACTGGGAATCCAATACAGAACCGGAGCTTTTGAACTCTGCAAAAGCCACCCGAGAAAACCTGAAGCTCCGCCAAGGCATTGCCTGCTCTGCAAAGCCGCGTGACCATCACGAAATTCACATCGAAGAGCATACCAAATATATGCTGACCGGTGAATACGAAGAACTGGAAAAAACATTCCCTGCCATTGATGAGCTGTTTGAACAGCATATTACGGAGCACGAAAACCTTCTAAAAAAAGCTGATTGTAAGACAACCTCAATATAACTTTCCAAAAAAAGTATAAAACAGCTGATTTTAGAATATACTAAACTATACCAAACGAAAGGCGGTTATCTTATGGAAGCCCTGATAAAAAAAATATCCATGCTGTTTTCAAAAAATGAAACCAACCCGGATGCCGATGCACTGCTGGAGGCAAAGCAGGAGGTAGAAATTGCATGGAACAAATTCAACGAAGCGACCCGCGACGATTATATTGACATTGCCATTATGAACTTAAACCTTGCAAAAAAACGGCTGGATGTTGCAATCAAGGAATCCAAAGAAACAAAAGCCGTCAATCTGTAGCAAGCCATTCTCTCATTTTTTTGAAATCCTCTCTAAAAGAAAAAAGGAGCTGTTTCGGTAACGAACAGTTCCTTTTTTCTGAATTAAAGTTCACTTTCTACGGTAATTTCAAAGGCTGCAAGAAGCGTACCCGGTATATGTCTAATCGGCTTCATTGTTCAATCGAAAAAGGAGTAGGATAATCCTACTCCTTTTCTCGTTTTTTATTCTATCAAGCTGTGCATTGCATTTTACAGGCCAGCCTTGTCGAGGTAGGACTGATATCTGTCTTTTGCAGCAGCTTCTGCCGCTTCGAACAGTTCTTTTGCTTCTTCGGGGAATGCTCTCTGCAAGGCAGTGTAACGAACTTCTGTCTGGAGGAATTCCTGGAAGGAAGCGGTGAGAGCTTTGGAGTCTAAGGTGAAGGGATTTTTGCCTTCATCTTTTAATGCCGGATTGAATCTGTACAAGTGCCAGTAGCCACATTCAACAGCTTTCTTTTCCTGCATCTGTGCACCGGATAAGCCGCCTTTAATACCATGGTTGATACAAGGAGCATATGCGATGATGATGGACGGACCTTTATGCTTTTCAGCTTCTCTGAAGGCTTTTAAGGTCTGTGCCTGGTTTGCGCCCATTGCAACCTGAGCAACATACACATAGCCATAGCTCATTGCAATCATACCCAGGTCTTTTTTCTTCACTTTCTTACCGGATGCCGCAAACTGTGCAACTGCACCGATAGGAGTAGATTTGGAAGCCTGTCCGCCGGTGTTGGAATATACTTCGGTATCAAATACCAAAACGTTGATATCCTTGCCGGAAGCTAACACGTGGTCTAAGCCGCCAAAGCCGATATCGTATGCCCAACCGTCACCACCTAAAATCCACTGAGATCTCTTAATCAGGTCACGTTTGTTTTCCAAAATATATTTTTTGTTGTCGCAATCGCAATCGCAAGCTTCCAAAGCAGCAACCAAAGCGTCGGACAATGCTCTGGTGTTTTCACCATCGTCAAAGCCTTCTACCCAAGCAGTTGCAGCTGCTTTTACAGCTTCATCTTTTGCATTTTCGATTACATCTTTTACTTTTTCCAAGATAGCAGCTCTTGCAGTTTCGCAAGCGGTATACATACCAAAACCAAATTCTGCGTTATCTTCAAACAGAGAGTTTGCCCAAGCCGGACCCTGACCCTTCTGGTTGGTGGTGTACGGCATAGCCGGAGCAGAACCTGCCCAGATGGAGGAACAACCGGTAGCATTGGCAATCATCATTCTGTCGCCGTATAACTGAGTCATCAGTTTTGCATAGGGAGTTTCACCACAGCCTGCACAAGCGCCGGAAAATTCCAGATAAGGCACTTCGAACTGAGAACCTTTTACGGTGTCTTTGTTCATGGGGTTTTTCTTTTCCGGTAAGGAAATTGCATATTCCCAGTTGGGAACTTCCACTTGAACCTGAGTTTCCAAGGGTTTCATCACCAGTGCTTTTTCTTTTGCCGGACAAGTCTTAGCACAAACGCCGCAACCGGTACAGTCTAAAGTGGTAACCTGGATTTTGAATTCGTAGTTATCGTAAGGTTTCAAGCCTTTTTTGGTAACAAATCCTTCCGGAGCGTTTGCTTTTTCTTCTGCAGTCAGCAAGAACGGTCTGATTGCTGCATGAGGACAAACATAGGAACACTGGTTACACTGGATACAGTTTTCAGGAATCCACTGGGGAACATCCACTGCAATACCGCGTTTTTCATATTTGGAAGTACCCTGGGGGAAGGTACCGTCTTCAATGCCTTTGAATGCAGAAACGGGTAATTTGTCACCTTCCTGGTTATTGATCACTTCCACAACATTCTTAACAAATGCAGGCGCGTTGTTTTCTTTGGTTGCTTTATCAGCATCTACTGCATTTGCCCAATCAGCAGGAACAACGATTTCTCTAACTTTTTCTACCCCTGCATCAACTGCAGCGTTGTTCATGTTAACGATATCGTCACCTTTTTTGCCGTAGGATTTTTTGATTGCTTCCTTCATATATTTTACAGCATCGTCAATGTTCATAACATTTGCCAATTTGAAGAAGCCAGCCTGCATGATGGTGTTGATTCTGCCGCCCAAGCCGATTTCTTTTGCCAAAGAAACAGCGTCGATAACGTAGAATTTAATCTTCTTCTGTGCTAAGTGTCTCTTCACATTAGCGGGCAGATTTGCCATAATTTCTTCATCGGTCCAATGAGTGTTCAACAAGAAAGTACCGTTTTCTTTAACATCTGCCAGCATATCGTACTGATTGATGTAAGAAGCTTTGTGACAAGCCAAGAAGTCAGCTTTCTTGATCAGGTAAGTGGAACGAATGGGAGTATGACCGAATCTTAAGTGAGAAACGGTGATACCACCGGATTTTTTAGAGTCGTAAGAGAAGTATGCCTGTGCATACATATCGGTATGGTCACCAATGATTTTGATGGAGTTTTTGTTTGCACCAACAGTACCGTCAGCACCCAGACCCCAGAATTTACAGCTGATAGTGCCTTCCGGAGCAACATCAACGGGAGCTGCATCAGCAAGAGACAGATGAGTCACGTCATCGTTGATACCGATGGTGAAGTTGTTTTTGGGTTCGGTTTCGTTTAAGTTATCTAAAACAGCAATAATCTGTTCGGGATAAGTGTCTTTGGAACCGAGACCATATCTTCCGCCAACGATTACGGGTTTGTTTTCAACACCAGAGTATGCAGCGCAAACATCCAGATATAAGGGTTCACCCAGAGAACCGGGTTCTTTGGTTCTGTCTAATACTGCAATTTTCTTAACAGTTTTCGGAATTGCACCTAAGAAATGTTTTACAGAGAAAGGACGATACAGACGCACTTTCAACATACCGACTTTTTCGCCTTTTTGGGTTAAATAGTCGATAACTTCTTCCGCTGCATCACAAACAGAACCCATTGCAATGATGATTCTTTCTGCATCAGCTGCACCGTAGTAATTGAATAAGTCATAATTTCTGCCGGTTAATTTGGAAATTTCTTTCATATAATTCTGGCAGATTTCAGGAACTGCATCGTAGTAACCGTTACAAGCTTCTCTTGCCTGGAAGAAGATATCCGGATTCTGTGCAGTACCGCGGAGAACGGGAGCATCCGGATTTAAGCTTCTTTCTTTGAACGCTTTCACAGCATCCAGATCGGTTAAGTTTTTCAAATCTTCGTAGTCGATTACTTCAATTTTCTGAATTTCGTGAGAAGTTCTGAAACCATCGAAGAAATGCAGGAACGGAACTCTGGATTTAATGGTAGTTAAATGTGCAACACAACCCAGATCCATAACTTCCTGAACGCTGTTTGCAGCCAGCATTGCAAAGCCGGTCTGACGGCAAGCCATAACGTCGGAATGGTCGCCAAAGATAGAAAGCGCATGAGAAGCCAATGCTCTTGCAGAAACGTGGAATACGCAAGGCAACAGTTCCCCAGCGATTTTATACATATTGGGAATCATCAGAAGAAGACCCTGAGAAGCGGTATAGGTGGTGGTTAATGCACCAGCCTGCAAGGAACCGTGAACGGTACCTGCAGCACCTGCTTCAGACTGGAGTTCTACAACTTTTACTTCGTTTCCGAAAATGTTTTTCTGACCTTTTGCAGACCACTGGTCAACATTTTCTGCCATGGGGGAGGACGGTGTGATAGGATAAATACCGGCAACTTCTGTAAACGCATAGGATGCGTATGCAGCTGCTTGGTTACCGTCCATGGTCATCATTTTTTTTGCCATAGTGTAACTTGTCTCCTTTGTTGGTTTTTGCACGGAAAATCCCTATGAAAACTTGCCTGTTCCCAATGGAAAAACCGACACAAAAATCTATTTGATATTTTTTAATCGTGTAATATAGTGCCACATTGCACCACAGAATATGATATCACTTTCTCAATAATTTGTCAATAGAAAACAATTTTTTTCCTTAGAATAAAGTGAATTTTAGCGTAATTTACCATATCCGGCAAGCTCCACACATTCCTGCCCCGCTTCACTTACCATAAATTCTGCCATTTTCCGTGCAGGATGGTCCTTCGGAGTGTCCTTCAGAAGCACCACATAAGTATTGTTGGAAAGCGGATAAGTTCCGTCAGCGATGGTCTCGTCGGTGGGATATACTCCATCAATGGAAAGCAGCTTCAGATTGGATTTTGTGTCGTAAAATAAATCCATATTATGAAAATAATAATAAATGCTGTAGCCAAGTCCATATCCCTTCGCATCCCGATTGGGAACAGCCATCACATCGGTTAAAATGTTAGACATTGTCGTGGAAATGGTTTCCGACTGGATGTCCGGATGAATCTGGTTGCCGTTTAAGAAATGTTTTTCCATTTGCGCGTGACTGCCGGAATCGTTATTTCTGCAATAGGGATACAAGGTAAACTCGTCTCCACCCAAATCTTTCCAGGTCTCATATTGATTGTTTACATAGATATCGGTAATTTGCTGCTTGGTCAGCCCCTCGACCGCATTTTCAGGATTGGTAAAGAAAATCATCGCATCATATGCAATGGGAATCAGCTCTAATTCCACGCCTTTTTCTGCTGCCAATGCTAAAATGTCACTGGCAGGATAAACCGATGCAAAAAGCATATCCACTTCCCCATTGATTAACCGTTCATAAGAAGCATGACTCTTGGAATGCTTTTTTGGATATAGCGGATGCGTGTTACCGTTTACAAACAAAGCTCTGTATACCTGTTCAGTGAAAGGATAGGTAGAGGTGGAGCCGTCAATCACAGGCATTGCTTGATCAAAGCCATAAGCCACTGCCAAATCGGTGGCAAACAGCTGACAGTTTTTCAGGGTGCAGTCCAACATATATGCAATGTCATAGCGGGTAGCAGCTTTTTTGGGAGAAAGCACTCTGTAAGGACGGTCGGTATTTTCGCCCTCCGCGTCAGACACATAATTTACGCCGATGTATTCATAGGCAGCCTTTGCCCAATCGGACACGCTATCCAAATCTGCAATATTTTCTTCTCTGCGGAACGGACAACGCAAATCCGCATACTGCAAGGCTCTGACTGTCATGACCGTGATTTCCTCTCTGGTGACATTTCTATGGGGTGAAAAGGTGGTGTCAGAATCGCCCTTCACAATGCCTGATTGATAAAGAGCACCCACATTTCCGTAAAACCAATCGCTGCGGGAAACATCCGCAAAAGGAAGCTGCACATTCACCGCAGGAGAAAGTCCTAAAAAGCGCATCACCATTGCAACCGCTTCTGCACGGGTTACGTTGGCAAAGGGTAAGGCTTCTCCTTTTTCATTTCCCAGAATAATTCCCACACGGGATAAATTGTCCATAACATAAAATTCATAGGCAGAGGTATCAACATCGGTAAACGGAATTTTATCCGGCACAAAAGCTTCGATGGCTCTGTCTTTATGTTCATAAGGTACAATGGCATAAACAGAACCGTCAAAGCAATCCGACAACGGGATTGCCTGTTTGGAATCCTGATATCTTGCCACAGTACGCCAGGAATCGTTATCTTTTAATTCATCGGGGAACGGAATTTTCAGGCGAACAAACCGTTCCGGCTTGGGAACGCCTTCACACATTTCCATTTCTGCATGAACCGTAACCCCAAGCAGCATACAAAAGCAAAGCATCAATAACAATATTTTTTTCATGTAAGCCCCTCCGTTTCTTCGTTATACAACACGGCTTCTTACACCGCCTGACAAAAAGCTTTTGATGTTTTCTTCAATTTCGTTGATACATCTTTGGCGTGCATCGTATGCCCCCCAAGCCATATGAGGAGTAAACAACACATTGTCACGACCCAGAAGCTTCTGATAGGGGCTGTCCTGCTGCATCGGCTCGGTGGAATACACATCTACACCCAGGCCTCCTAATTTTCCGTTTAATACAGCCTCGGTCACAGCCTCTTCATCAAACACGGCACCCCTTGCCACATTGATTAAAATGGCAGACTCCTTCATTTTGGCGAGCTGTTCCCGATTGATAAGTCGGAAGGTTCCGTCATTTAAGGGGGTATGCACCGTGATAATATCGCTTTCACGGCATAAGGTATCTAAATCCACACATTGAAATTCTTTCACCGGAGTCCTTTTATATGCAAGAACCCTGCACCCCATCGTGTTGGCAATGCGGGCAACCTTGGTACCGATGGTGCCGAGTCCGATAACACCCCAGGTCAATGCAGATAGTTCCCGAAATACCGGTTCCACACGATTGAAAATGCCGCTTTCGGTGTAATCCCCCGATTTTACATATCTGTCGTAAGACAGCAGATTGGTTGCCAGGGAAAATGCCATAGAAACAGTCAACTGTACTACGCTGTCGGTGGAATAGCCCACTACATTGCACACAGCAATGCCATGCGCTTTACAATAATCAATATTCACATTATCAAAACCGGTAGCAGTAATACAAATGAGCTTCAATTTTTTTGCATAAGGAAGATTTTCCTGATTCAGTTTTACTTTATTTAAGATGAGCACTTCTGCATCTTTGATACGGTCTATCACCTGTTCTTGTGTGGTAAGGTCATAAACCGTTACTTCTCCCAGCTTGTGAATCCCGGAAAAATCCAAATCATTTCCCAAGGTTTTTACATCCAACACCGATATTTTCATAACATGCCAACTCCTTTTTTATAAATCAACACCCAAAAAATGCTTTGCCAATAATCCAACCACAAAGGAAATCACCGCAACACCAACACTGATGCACGTCATTTCCCAGAAACGCGGCTTGAATTTTTCATCCTTGGCAACAGAAATATAATAGGTAAACCCTGCAATAATCAATACCACAACGCCAAGCATGCAGAAAAGAGCGGTTAAATATTGACTGTTATCTAAAAGAAGATAAGGCAAGATGAGCAAAGCCACGGTAATAAGGTAGGCAACACCGGTATAAGTGCAGGATTTCATGGCATCTGTTCTGCCTTCGCTTTTTGCCGCTAAAAATTCGCTGGATGCCATGGAAAAGGTTGCGGAAATCCCCATAATGAGTCCGGACAGTGCAATCAGCCGTGTGTTTTGCATTGCAAAGGTAAATCCCGCCAGGGAGCCGGTCAATTCCACAAGGGCATCGTTCATTCCCAAGACCATGCTGCCCACATACTGCAAACTTTCCTCGTCCAGCATAGACAAAAGTGCCTGCTCGTGTTCTTCTTCCTGTTGGCGAATCATAACACTTTCTTCTACCTCATGGGTAAGCAGCTCATATTCTTGCTGGGCGCCTGCTTCTCCTTTTTCCATCAACTTTACAGCAAAGGTAAACCCAAAAATCCGGGCAATCCATTTATAACGGGTAATTTTGCTTTTCTGGGGTTTCATTTGGATTCCGGTATATTTCTTCCAGATTTCATAGTGAGCTTTTTCTTCTTTTGCAAGCCGTAATAATGTTTCCTGATTGTCCTTTCCTTTTGCAAAACGCGCAATTTCTTCATAAATAACACTTTCTGTCAATTCGTTTTGCTGCATTTTTTTCACAATTTGGAGTGCTTCTTTCGATAACTGTTTCTGCATAACAAATCACCTCATAGTATTGATTTCATATGTGTCGCTATGATTATTTTTCAAAATTCGGATACAAGCCGGATTCCGACATAGGCTCGTTTCCTACATATAAATGAGAAATATCTCCCACTCCCGTTGCACGAAAATGAGAACAGCCCGTTGCATCGGTTTCGGTTACCAACGTCGTGACGGAGGTAGGTGCCAAAAAGAAATTGTTTTGCGCCACTACAGGAGAAATCCCCAAAAGATATGCCATCACCGTGATTCCCAATCCAAAATGACAGAACAAGGCGATGGATTTGTCTTCCCCGCCGTAATACGCCATGCCGTCCCGTTTCCAACCGTAGCGAAGAAGCAATTCATCAATCCCTTTTGTCACTTTGGGGTAATGCTCCATCGCTGTACTTTGGGAAAGCCATTGGGGAGTGTGCCAACCATTCAAGGTGTAATATTCCATATCGTTACACCATCGAGATGGCGGAATGTCCCAGCTCACTCTGGATTTTCCGCTAAACGGAGACTCCACTCTCCCTTCAAATTCCCGCAGCCAATCCAGTGTTTCTGCTTCTTTACCAAGCTTTTTTAAGGTTGGCTTCAGCGTGTCCTGTGCACGTCCCAACGGCGAACAGTAAAAATCGTCAATGGGAATATTTTTCATTCTTTCCGAAAGCAATTCTGCTTCTCTCCATCCTTTTTCAGTAAGCGAATCGATAGAGTAATCGGGGTCGCCATGGCGAATAATATACAGTTTCATTGCGGCTTCCTTTCTTGAAAATGTGTCACTGCCTTTTTCGTTTTCTTCAAATCGTTGATCAAGATGCCTGTAATGGTAAACAAGCATAAAACAGTATGTGTAAATAACGGACCATAGGAACCGGATAAAATATCATACAAAATCCAAAGCAGATTGTTAGCCGCCTGCCAGATTCGGTAAATTTTGCCGTTTTTCGCAGAAACGCAGCCCACAAAGCACAATGCTGCAAGCATGGCAATGATTCCCACCAGTGCACTTAACACCGCAATATTTGCAACCACAAAGGATAATCCGTAAATCACCATCAACCAGACGGGAATTGGCTTTTTCTTTGCTTCAAAGCATAAATTGATGGTTGCCTGGACGCACCCGATATAGCTGGAAATTGCTCCGTTCACGCCGATGTCGGTAAACAGATAGCTGGTTGCCACCAAAAAATTCCCCAGCAGCACAAAACAGAGTGTTTTTTTAATCGTTTCCCCTTTCATCAGGGATGCCACGATTAAAACAAGCAACCCCACGGTGCTTAAAATAAATGAAATCGTTTGCATGCTGTCTCCTTTTTTCTTCCGTGTTTTCCACTTTTATGATGAAAAAAACGGCAACACCCAAAAGGAATTGCCGTTTTTCTATCAGACTAAATCAATTTTTTCAAATCCACGTAGTCGTAACCAAGGCTCTTGGCAACATTCTTGTTGGTGCATTGATGCTGATACATATTCACACCGTTTAACAAGCCCGGATCTTTTTTGATTGCCGCTTCCAGACCCATATTTGCAATTTTTCTTGCATATGGGAATGTCGCATTGGAAAGTGCCATAGTGGAGGTATAAGGAACAGCACCGGGCATATTACCTACACAGTAATGCACAACGCCCTCTTCAATAAATACCGGGTCATCATGTGTGGTGGTACGTGAGGTTTCACAGCAGCCGCCCTGGTCAATGGCAATGTCTACAATCACCGCTCCTTTTTTCATCAGTTTCAGATGCTCTTTCCGAACAAGCTTAGGTGTTTTTCCACCGGGAATCAGCACAGAGCCGATAACCAAATCTGCTTCCTGCAATACTTTTCTGATATTTGCTTCGGAGCTGTAGAGGGTGGTAACAGAAGCACCAAACACATCTTCCAGATAAGAAAGACGGTTTAAGTTGATGTCTAAAAGCGTAACCTGCGCATCACTTCCTACTGCCGCTTTTGCAGCGTAAGTGCCTGCAATACCTCCACCGATAATTGCAATTTTACCACGTTCCACGCCGGGAACGCCACCCAAAAGAATGCCACGTCCGCCAAATGATTTTTCCAGATATTTTGCACCTTCCTGAATGCTCAATCTGCCGGCAATCTGACTCATGGGACGAAGACAAGGAAGGTTGCCCTCCTGGTCAGTAATGGTTTCATATGCAACTGCCTTCACGCCGCTTTTAAGCAGCGCTTCCCCCAAAGAAGGATTGGGCGCAATGTGCAAATATGTATATAAAATCTGATTTTCTCTTAAATAAGGATATTCACATTCTTCCGGCTCTTTCACCTTAATAATCATATCCGATTTTTCAAAAACTTCAGCAGGGGTTTTTAAGATGACGGCACCGGCGGCTTCATACATTTCGTCTGTAAAACCGACGCCTGCACCGGCATTTGTTTCAACATAAACGGTATGACCGTCTTTCACTAATACTTCGACATTATCAGGAATAAGCCCTACACGATATTCATGATTTTTAATTTCTTTTGTGGTACCAATTACCATCGTTAATCACCCTTTCTTAAATAAGCGTATATTCTCTTATATTATAAATTTGAAACTGCAATTTGTCAAGAAAAATCATTGAAACTCTACTGCTTTTTTGCAATTTTTTTCTACCTTGCCGACATCTTGCTTTCTGTATAACACAAAAGCTAACAAAACTGCAAAAAAACCGCCGGCAAGTTTTCCGGCAATCATGCCCAATACAGCACTGCTGTCGTATGCCATGGTAAAAGCCAGATGGTCTCCAAGCACAAAAGATGCAGAAGTGGCAAAGGCAAGATTTACCACAATACCTTTGGAATTCATTTTTTCCACCAGCGTAAAAGTGGGGATACTGTTTGCCAGTGAGGAAAGAAGTCCTAAAACTGACGCTTCATTCATTCCCATTTTTTCACCCAGACGGGAAAATGGTTTTTTTAAGAGTCTTGACAGGGTTGCAATCAACGGAAAAACGCCCGCTAAAATCATTGCAATTTCACAAACTACCGAAAACCCTTCTGTTACAGGTGCCATACCGGGAATGAGCACAATGTCGGTAATATGTGTAAAGATTCCTGCCCCCAACCCTACCGTAATCACAAGCATTACAAGTTTTCCGATAAAGCCGAAAATCCGGCAGCATAAATCCGGATTCAGTGCCAAGCCAACACAAGTAAGAACCGCTACAATCATGACAGGAATCAAATTCAAAGCAATTTGCAAAATCGGCAACTTCATCACCAAGCCACCAACAACACAGCCTAATGGAATCGTTGCAACACCGCATAAAATGCCGCTTAACATATCCTTATGATATGCCTGATCCACCATTTTTAATGCTACCGGAATGGTAAAACAAATGGTTACACCCATCATTGCGGCAACCACAAGACCGTGAAACCGACTCCACACCGTACCGGAAAGCTGTGCGGCAATCGCAGCACCGCCCATGTCATTGGCAACAAATCCGCCAATAAAAGACGGGTCAATACCAATTAGCTTGGCAAAGGGCGTACAGAGCGGAATCAAAAATTGGGATAAAACCGGTGCAACAGTAAGCATCCCTACCATTGCAACTGCCAAGGGCCCTACTGATTGCACACCTTTTTCAAATTCATCTCCCAGCTTCAGATGGTTGCCGGTGATTCGGTCCAAGGCACCGAGAAGTGCAAAGATACCGAATAAGAGTGTTAAAAAATTCATATTGGTTTCCTACTTAAAACAAATTTTGCCGGGAGTAAAGGTGTTTTTTCACATCTTTTTCATTCCCTGCATCACAAAAAACAGACACTTCATCCAACTGTATCATGTCAGAAAAAACAACTACAGCGTTTTCATCCAGATAACCGTTTCTTCCACCCAACGACTAATGTTTTCCCCGATGTGATAATCGGTATTCTGACCGGTAATTTCGTTCCCCAGCCCAAAGCCGTGCTTTCTGTCAGGATAAATATGCAGTTCATAAGGAACTTTGGCTTTGGTATAGGCATTCGCCATAATCAGCGAATTTTCAACGGGCACACAGTCATCTCCTGTGCCGTGAGCGATATAGGCAGGCACGGTATCTTCGTTTACAAAATTCTCTAAACTAACCGATTTCAGCTGTTCTTCGGTGGGATTGTTGTTGCAAAGTAAATTGCGGAAGCTGTCCTGATGAGAAAATTCCGGATTGCCTGTGATAACAGGATACATCAGAATGACTCCCTTTGGCTTATTATAGCCATAAGGCATCGGAACAGCATCCCGAATTTCTTTTCTCATCCACATAGTCGCCAGCGAACCGCACAGATGTCCTCCGGCGGAAAAACCAATGGCATAAACCTCTTCGGGGTCAATGCCATATTCTTCCGCATGGTCACGAATGTATTTCATTGCTTTAGAAGCTTCAATCAGCTGCCCCGGAAACGCTTTGGAACGATCCACCGTGTAGCGTAATATGAAAGCATTGAAGCCATAGGGAATATACGCCTGTGCAACAGGGTCTCCCTCTACAAAATTGTCTACAAATTCATATCCTCCGCCGGGAATCACAAGCATTGCTTTTCTTTTGAACCAAGGGTTTTGGTCTGCAATGTAGGTTTCTAAATATACGCCCTCATCTAACAGGATTTTTTCACATTTCATAAGCAGTATCTCCTTTTGCTGTTTTATGTCAAGTTGTCTGATAGTTTTTAATTGATTGAACGATTGTCGTACACGTTCAGCAAACGAAACACCTGGCAAACGGTGTCCCTTAAGTTTTTATGAGCATTTTCCACATCCATCGCTTCTTCCAAAGTACACGGTTTTCTCACAATGGGAAAAAATGCATCAATTCCATGTTCATTACACAGTACTGCATCATCGGTTACACAGCCCGAAAATGCAAGCACTGTTTTTCCATATTTTTTTGCAAGCTTTGCCACACCAATGGGAGCTTTCCCCATGTAGGACTGTCCGTCCAACCGTCCTTCACCGGTGATGACAACATCGGCATCCGGAATATGACGTTCCAGCCCGGTTTCTCTGATTACAAGCTCTATACCGGAGCATAGTGTTGCATCCAGATAGGAAAGAAGTGCAAATCCCATTCCTCCTGCGGCACCGGTACCGGGAAAATTCTCGTCCGAAGCAGGAAGAACCTCTTTTGTCAGACGTGCATAATCCTTCAGCCAGGAATCCATTTCTAAAATCATTTCGGGTGTTGCCCCTTTTTGTGGCCCGTAAACCGCACTGCAGCCGTTTTCTCCGCAGAGCACATTTTTGACATCACAGGCAACTGAAAATTGGCATTCCTTCAGCTCTTTTACTGCATTCTCTGTTTTGATTGCAACAATTTCCTGAAGACCTTTTGCACCATAAGAAACCTGTTTTCCGTCTTTGTTCAAAAATTCAAAGCCCAATGCCTGAAGCATTCCTACTCCACCGTCATTGGTGGCACTTCCTCCAATGCCAATCACAAAATTGCGACAGCCTTTGGAGATGGCGTCCAGAATCAATTCTCCCACACCAAAGGTGGTGGTATGTAAGGGATTTCTCTCAGCATCGCTGATTAAGGTGATTCCTGCTGCCTGAGACATTTCAATCACGGCAGTTTTGGTCTGCGAAATAAAGCCATAGGATGCGGCGATTCTGTTCCCCAAAGGACCGCAAACGCTACAGGTGACAAATTCGCCACCTGTAGCAGAAACAACCGCTTCTACAGTCCCCTCTCCCCCATCAGCAATGGGGGAAATGATTACCTCGGCATTCGGATATACTTGTCTGATTCCTTCCTCGATTGCCGTTCCTGCCCCGAAGGTAGAAAGGCTTCCTTTGAAAGAATCAATGGCAATTACTACTTTTTTCATAAAACATATTCCTCTTATGCTGTGCGACAATTCATCGGTCAGCCCCGACTTACAAAAAGCTTATTTTTCGTTAAACATCCAATTCATCACATACTGGATGTATTCGTCCCAGAAAGTCCAGCAATGTGTGCCGGAGGATTCCCGATAGGTATAGTCAAACCCAAGGGTCTGGAATTTGTCACGAAGCCGCACATTATCTTCATATAAGAAATCTTCTGTTCCGACTCCCATATAAACACGGGGTTTCAGTGCATTCTTGTCGGCATTTTCTGCAATACAGAATAAATCTTCAGAGTCGGGAACTTGCGGATTTGCTCCGAAAACAGATGCCATCAGATCAGGACAGCCTTTGGTCCAGCTGCGAATATCCGCAACCGAAGAAAGTCCGGCACAAGCAGCATATTTTTCCGGATTTTTCAGTCCGATTTTCAAAGCCCCATAGCCACCCATGGAAAGCCCTGCAATGAAGTTGTTTTCTCTCTTTTGGGAAATACCGAAAAATTCATACATCAAGCGGGGCAACTCTTCGGAAATATAGGTGTAAAACTGTTCCCCATATTTCATATCGGTATAAAAGCTTTTTCCGCCAAACGGCATCACCACGCAAATGCCGTATTCATCAGCATAGCGTTCAATGGAGGTGCGCCGCAGCCAGATGGAATGGTCGTCACTTAAGCCATGAAGCAAATATAAGCATTTATATTCTGCATTACCAGCCTTCCCCTCCACACCAATTTGTCCATCGGTGTGTCTTTGCGGCATAATTACATTTACGGTTGTCTGAAGACCTAAAGATTCACTGTAGAAATTCGCTTCAAAAAATGCCATAGTAAATTCTCCTTGATTATTATTTCAGTTCTACTAAAAACATACGAGAGGTCAGCGCACCGTCCAATGCAACGGGCATTCCTTCTGTATATAAGCTGTAACCGCTGACAGCAAACTGCTTGCCGGTAGCAACGTCAGTCAAAATGTAATCTTTGGTGCAATCGCAACCCTTCAGCTTTAACTGCCATACATCTTCTGTTGCATTGGGCAGACGGTTGATATTCACATATCCTTTGGAGCCGTCCGGAAGCATTGCTTCGGTTACCACCCAGCCTCTGCCGGAGAATCCACCCACAACAGGGGTATGATGATAGAGTTTTACTTTATTCTGAATGGGTCTGATATATTCTTTGAACAGCTTCAGATATTTCTGAATCATCGCTTCCAGCTCGGGATTTACTTCTTCTTCATAGCGGGCAACACCGGACAACTGCGGAATTCCCTGAACGGTCATCTGCAGCTGTGATTCTGCATTACCGTAAGCAGATGCGCTCATAGCAGAGCCATAAATAAACATCAGGCATTCCGGCGGTAAGCACATAGACATTCCGTTGAAGGTGCGTGCAACACGGGGGAATTTGTACCAGTCGGAGAACTGCGTTTTGGAGAATCTGGTCATCATACCCAGGTCCGTTCTGCCGCCACCGGAAGCACAGTTTTCCAAATGTAAATCGGGATATTTTTTATGAATATTGTCAAAAATTCTGTGAATTGCTTCTACATTACGCCAATGACTGTTTTCTAAATAGTCACCGTTTTCATTGAAGCCTCCTTCGCCGATGTAACCATTATTGTAGTCCAGACGAATCATATCCAGATCATATTTTTCTACTAAGGAGCAAAGCACATCTTCAATATACTTTTCTGCTTCAGGATGAGAAAAATCAATTACTCTTTCAATGCCGTGACCATAACGCTCAAGCAACCATCCGGGATGTTCTTCACGAGCTAAACTGTCAATCCCCCAAGCTTCCGGTTCTACCCAGAGACCGAATTTCATACCCAGTTCTTTTGCTCGTTTTACAACGGGATGTAAGTCATTTTCCAGATGACACATATGCCAATCGCCAACACTTAACCAGAAGTTTTTGTCAGCTCTGCCGTACCAGCCGGCATCAATCACGAAGATTTCTGCGCCTAATTTTGCGGCACGTTCCACTTCGATCAGCAGTTTTTCTTCGGTCATTTCGTGTTCCATATAGCCCCAATGGTCATAGGAAATCATATCATAACCACGATTGGGTCTGTGCAACAGATATTTTCTCTGATAAGTATGCAGTGCATAAATGGTATCGTCAAAATCGTTGTAGCCAAAGCCAAAATGGATGCGGGGTGCTTCCACTTCTTCTCCTGCTTCCATAACACGCATGGGGGCAGGTGCTTCGGGAGACAGATTGAATTTTACACGGATATAGGGTTTTAAGCCGTTGTTATCGGTTGCAGCAAAGTTTCTAAAATCGTTTTTGAATGCGAATTTCCAGTTTGCACCCCATTCCATCTGACACACAAAATAACCGCCCAACAGGTCATTTTTTGCAATCGCAAAGGGATGGCCATGACCGCTTCTTCCGTTTTCACCGCCAAAGGAAACCCATGCATTATAGGGCACGTTATACCAATCAAAATTGCCTTCTGCACCCCAGTGATTATCTTTGAAACAACCTACATAAACCAAGGATTTATCATAGTCACCCAGCGAATCTTTCACATCGTGTTTCTTTTCCCACAAGGTACCGCAAAGAGGTGAAATTTTGGTAATGGACTGAGGTTTATCGGAAAGATTTTTCAGATAAATATGTCTGGAGAAAAATCCGTTTTCTCCACAGAAGGTCAACACGCGCATCTGTAATGCCAATCTATGATTTTTTAAGGTCAGTTCTGCATAAGCTCTGCCGGATGTTTCCTCCGATGTTTCCCAGTTTTCAAATTCCCAGCCGAAGGTGGCGTCCTTGCCGTCAACAGCTAAGTCGAAAGCACATACAGGAGCCTCCATCACGCAGTCGTGGTCATGGGGAGGCATGCCGGTTGCGCAGTAATTGATACTCACCAATCTTCCGTCCCAAAGTTTTTCATTATAAATGGTAGTGCCGGAACTGTAGCGGAAATCCATTCTTTCCTTATTGAAAATAAAATGATTCATTTTGATTCCTCCGTTTAATCTTAAATTTATTTATCATACACAGAATGTTCGCCTTAGATGTCAATAATTTGTTTTTTCAAAAATAATGGTATCTTGCCGGCAGTTATTAAGCCTTCTGCTTTACTTCTGCTTTGCTTTTTACCAAAAACATACTCAGAAGCATTGCAACGATGTAAAGTGCAATGGTAACATAAAGCACCATCTGGTATCCCTGGGGATTCACCGTAACTCCATTTTGTGTAACGGGATTTCCAAAATTATTTACAATCCAGGTAGCAAGCTGATTTCCGCTAAGCCCTGCAAATGCCCATGCAGAAAGGGTGATTCCGTGAATTGCGCTGATGCTTCCCATGCCGTAATGGTCAGACAGCAAGGTGGGAACATTGGAAAATCCGCCGCCATAGCCTGCATTGACAAACATAATGAGAATCAGCACTAACGCTGCTAAAAAGCCGCTGTTTGCGCCGTTTGCAATACCATTTGTTACAATGACAATGGCAGTAAACAAAATAGAGAAAGCAAAAATAATTTTATAGATGGTGTTTCTGTCTTTCATCTTGTCGCCCCAAGCAGAAAAGCCAAGACGTCCCACAGCATTAAAGATTGCAGACACCGTAGAAATAACCCCTACAAAGCTTGCTAAGCCGATACATTTTACAATCATTTTTTCTTGCGACAAAAGGGCCAGCCCGCATGTAATGTTGATGTAGAACATCAGCCAGATCCCAACATAGTTGCTAATCGGTCTGGATTTTAAGACGGTCATGATGCTGTCTTTCTTTTCTGCTCCCGTAGGCTCATGCCAATCGTCCGGCTTTTTCAGCAAAAGATGCCCGATAAACATCATGACAAAATATACACAAGCCAAAATCAAAAACATTTTGTAGATTCCGCTTTCCCCCATGGAAGAAAGCATTGACTGCATAATGGGGCTGGCAATCGCTTTTGCTGCACCAAAGCCTGCAACTGCAAGGCCGGTTGCAAGACCTTTTTTGTCGCTAAACCAGATCATCAGCGTTTTGACGGGAGAAAGATAGCCGGTTCCCAAGCCGATGCCCATAATGACGCCATAGCAAAGATAAATGCCGATTAAAGAAACCACACTTCCCTGATGAAGACCGCCATAGTAGATAAATCCACCGGTTCCCGCCATGCCGATTGCAAAGCAGATGGTAGCAATCAAAGACGATTTATGGATATCTTTTTCTACAATATTTCCCAAAAAGGCTGCCGACATCCCCAAAAAGAAAATCGCAAGGCTGAATGCCCACTCGGTAGCACCCTTTGAAAAGCCGATATAATCTGCAATTTCCTGGCTGAAAATGGACCAGCAGTAAACGGTTCCGATACTGCAATGCAGTAAAAGCGCCGGAATTGCTGCTCTCATCCATTTGTTTGTGCGCCAACTTTTTGTCGTTTGTGTGTTCATTTTTTTCTTCCTTTGCTGTTAGATATTTTGGCTGTAAAAATTACCAAATACATTATATCACATAAAATTAAAAATGACAATACTTGCAAAGCAAATATTGTCATTTTTTTATATTTTTTACAATTTGTTTCTCTGAATTTTTCCGCTTACGGTTTTGGGCAACGATTCCTTGAATTCAACAATTCTGGGGTACTTATAGGGAGCTGTTTTTTCCTTAACATAATTCTGGATTTCTTTTTTCAGCTCATCTGTGCCTTCCGTGCCGTTAACCAATACGATGCTGGCTTTTACAATCTGCCCTCTTACTTCATCGGGAACAGCAGAAACACCGCATTCCAAAACATATGGAAGCTCCATAATAACGCTTTCAATTTCAAAGGGTCCGATTCTGTATCCGGAAGATTTAATAACATTGTCCACACGGCCAACATACCAATAATATCCGTCTTCATCGCACCAGGCAACGTCACCGGTGTGATAATAGCCATCGTGCCATACCTCTTTGGTTTTTTCTTCGTCACCGTAATATCCGGTAAAGAGACCGCAAGGTGCGCCGTCTTTAACATTGATAACAATTTCGCCGGATTCACTGGTTTTTACCTGTTCACCGTCTGCATTATGAAGCTCTACCTTGTAAATCGGTGCCGGTTTTCCCATTGCACCGATTTTATGAGGCTTACCAACCAGGTTCCCGATAATCATGGTGCTTTCGGTCTGACCGAAACCTTCTTTAATCTGTAAGCCAGTTGCTTTTTCAAATTGACGGTACACTTCCGGATTCAGTGCTTCTCCAGCGGTAGTCATATGACGAACAGAAGAAAAGTCGTATTTGGAAATGTCCTGTTTTATCATCATGCGCAACATAGTAGGCGGTGCACAGAAGGTGGTAATGTGATGCTTCTGGAACATGGGCAGAATTTCTGCTGCATCAAATCGGTCAAAATCGTATACAAAGGTTGCCGCTTCGCACAGCCACTGACCGTATAATTTGCCCCACATTGCCTTTGCCCAACCGGTATCGGAAATGGTAAAGTGCAATCCGTCAGGGTCTACATTGTGCCAATATTTAGCAGTATGAAAATGACCCAAAGGATATTTATAGTTATGGGTAGCAATTTTCGGATAGCCGGAGGTTCCGGAGGTGAAATACATCAGCATGGTATCATCACCGCAGGGAGAATCTTCGGTACGTTCAAAATGTGTGCTGAAGCGTTTATATTCTTCGTTAAAGCTTCTCCAGCCCTCTTTTTTGCCGCCAACCAGCATTTTATGCTGCAATGTGGGGCAATTTTTCGCCGCCATATCAACATAGTTTGAAACTTCGCCTTCTGCAGTACAAACAATTGCACTAACCCCTGCAGACTGGAAACGATATTCCAAATCATGCTCGTGCAGCTGGTCAACCGCCGGAATGGCAACAGCACCCAGCTTATTCAGCCCCAGCATAGCAATCCAGAACTGATAGTGACGTCTTAAAATGAGCATAACGCGGTCGCCCTTTTTAATCCCCAAGGATGCAAAATAGTTAGCACACTGGCTGGATTTTTTACGCATATCGGTAAAGGTGAAGCGACGTTCGGTTTTGTTTTTGGAAATGTGGAGCATACAAAGCTTGTCCGGCTCTTTTCTGGACAGCTCATCCACCAAATCGAATGCAAAATTGAACTTTTCTGTATTTTTGAAGGTGATAGAGGTAGGTGTTCCCTGTTCGTCTTCCACCACGTCGATAAATTTATGATAAATTCTGTCTTTGGTATCCCGATGAATGGAGCCGATAATCTGCTCTGTAGGAACCACTTCTGCCACTTTTTCAGCAACTTCGGCATCGGCACGAAGCACAAACGCGTAGAATTTACAGTCTTTTCCATTTACAGCAATCATACCGTGGGGAGTGCTACTGTTATAGTAAATGCTGTCGCCGGGGCCAAGCACTTCTTTATGTTCCCCGATTTGCACCATCAGATTGCCTTCAATCACAATATCACATTCCTGACCTTCGTGAGTGGTCAGTTCAATGTCTTTATTTTGTGCTGCTTCATCATAGGTGCTTACAACATACAAGGGCTCTGCGATTCTGTTACGGAAAGCATGTGCCATATTGTAATATACCATGCCATGAGCCTTTGCAATCTGCTGACCAGCTCCTGCACGAGTCACTGTGTAAGAGCGAAGATTGGGGCTGGTACCTTCGATAATATCGGTAACGTTTACCCGGAACACTTCTGCACAACGGTAAATAAAAGCAAAGTTCAGGTCTGCTTCTCCATTTTCCATTTTCCGATAGTCTTCCAACGATACACCTGTCTTTTCCGCCATATCTTCGGGGGTAAAGCCTTCAATTTCCCGAAGCTCGCGAATACGCCATGCCATCTCCTTAATTTTTAAGCTGATGTCCATTGAGTTTTCCATATTAAAAAATCCTCCTTTTTTGAGGCAAAAAAAATCTCGCCTCAAAGCATCGGTAAAATTCTTTGAGACGAGTGTTTTAGCAATTATTCACCCGCGGTACCACTCAAATTGCGATAATTCTATCGCCACTCTTAAGGTCTAACAACCTCTTATGCCTTAACGCAGCAATCACGGAGAGGTTCTACTCATTTCTTTTGAAAACTTTCTTCCTCCCGGCTCAGAAGCTACAAACAAACTCTGTCCCCTATGGCTCGCACCAACCGCCACTTCTCTCAAAGGTTCGCCTGAATCTGCCCTCTTCGTCACAGCCTTTCATTAGAGCATAGTATACCATATCTGTAAACGATTGTCAAGTATTTTTTTGATTTTTTATCTGCATACTCCGATTAACGTGCTTTGGTTTTTCACCCCGGGCAACACAAACTGAATCGCATTGGGCACAATTTCAAAGGTGGTTTCACCGGCAGTCACAATTTCTCCATCAATACAAAGCCTCATAATGCCGTTCTCCGGCGTTACCGTCAAGGTTTTGCAATGCTTGGACAATATGTACTTCTCAATTCCTTTTTTGGACATATGCGTCCCTTTCATATAAGAAAAGAGCAACGAAACAAACCGCAAACGGGAAATGTTTCTGATGATATTGAAATTGATTCTCCCATCACGTAAGGATGCCATCGGATTGCTCATAATCCCGCCGCCACAGTATTTTCCGTTGGCAACAGAGGTTAAAAGCGTTGCTCCGCTATGCTCACAAAGCCCGTCTGCTGTTACCGTAAGAAACGTCACCTTCTTTTGAATCAGATTCATAAGAATGGACAAAAAGTATGCAAAAGAACCACCAAATACAGTTTTATCTTTCAGATGATTGGTGGTATCTGCCACCTTACAGTCAAAGCCAATATTAAACATATTTGCACAATACCCCGTAACAGCTTCTCCGTTCACCGTGGTAGTATACCGAATGGCGTCACAAGCAACAGCTTCCGATACTGCCTGCAAATATACATCGCCAAATGCAGTATCACACGGGAAATTTCTGCAAAAATCGTTTCCGCTTCCCAGCGGCATCACACCAACCTCTGCCCCCGAAAACCCAACAGCGCCGTTTAGCACTTCGCTTAAGGTTCCATCTCCGCCACAAGCAATAAACCGGGCCGCTCCATAAGTCTTACAATGCTCTCTCACAAACCTTGTGGCATCGCCCGGATAGGCGGTGACGTAAACTTGTGCATCCAGCTCCTTTTCGGCAATTATTTTGAGCAGAATTTCTTCTGTTTTTTCTTTTTGCCGTCCCTTACCTGCCTTGGGATTCAAAATAAAAACTGTTTTCATAATGGCTCCTTACACTGTACCGTGAGGTGTGCTTACAATTTTATTTTAATTTGCTGTGGTTACCGGTGGTGCGCAAAAATTCATGAATTACCCAACGGGTACGGTCATACACCTTCTGCTGTGCATAGGCAATATCACCCGGTTTTTCTTCCAGTGCAAATTCATAGGGCTGGCGGATTTCAGTTCCTACGTTGATTTTTGCGATACCGTTTGCCATTGCTTTTAAGATGTAGTCTTGCTCAATGCCGCTTCCGCCGTGAAGTACCAAGGGCATTTTGCCGGTAATTTCAGACAATGTTTTAATATGTTCAATGTCCAGTCTTGCATTGGGCTTTTTCAGATGCTTGGTGCTGGACGCGATGGCGCCATGGAAACTTCCGGCAGCAACAGACAACCAGTCACAGCCGGATTCCTTTGCAAACCGTTTTGCTTCTTCCGGAACTGTGAAACCTTTTTTGGTGGTAAACAGTTCTTCATAGCTTAAGCCGATGCCACTTCCTTCGTGACCGGATACTGCTCCCAATTCTGCTTCCACTGCAGCTCCAAAGGTTTTTGCCAGTGCTGCAACTTCTGCTGTAGTTGCAATGTTTTCGTCCAGGGGAAGTCTGGAACCGTCAACCATTACAGACTGATAGCCCACATCCAATGCCCGTTTGATAATATCCATATAATCTACTTTTTTCATATCCTCGTCAATGGCGGGAACATGGTCCAGATGAAGAAGGGTGTAACCTTCTTTTGCAAACTTGAAATATTCTTTTGCAACTGCTTCGGGACTTTGTGATTCAAATTTTTCCCATTCCAGACGGGCAACCTGAACCATCGCCAAAGAATCCTCATCTACAATCGCCTGAACAACCGGTTCAACCATCGGCAAATAGGGAATGTTGAACGCAGGAATAATAGTGTGAGCGTCTACCGCTGCACGAACTGCTTGTTGTGAATTCATCTTGAATTCCTCCATATCTATATATTTTTTTGAACTGTGGCATTGCCACATTTTTAAGCATGATTACTTTTTTTGACAAGCCGGGTATCACCAATCAAAACGTCGGCATTTAATCAACTACAATCAAAGCGATAAAGGAAAGCATATCATCGCCCGTATTTTTAATGGAATGGCCTTCCCCTGAGGGTGTGAAGGTTACCATTCCGGGTGCCACCTCAACCTGAGTTCCGTTATCAGTATAGATGCCCTTGCCGGAAAGAATAAAGAATGTTTCACTCTCACCAACGTGCATATGAAAGTCTACTTCTTCCCCCGGCGGTACCTGCACCAAAGAAAACAGTCTGGCTTTCGGATTCCAACCGTCAAAGTCTGCAAGGTTGGTCTTGAACATTTTATCTTTGCCTTCGTTAGTTTTTTTGGTTACTGTTTTTAACTGCTCTATTTTTTTATACATTTCATTCTTCTCCCTATAATCGAAAAAATTTATTTTTATCTGAGTTTCATACTGTAGCGTGCGAAGCACATTTAGCTGCCGTAGGCAATTTAGCTGAGCTTGCTCAATTTAGCTCGCGGAACGCGAATTTAGCCAAATAGATTTAACTTTCGTTAAATCTATTCTATCACAAAAAAACAAAAATGACAATACTTGCAATGCAAATAATGTCATTTTTTGTGATAATTTATTCCGTAATTCCGGCGCCCTGTTTCGCTAAGACATCTGCCCGCTCATTATAAAATACACCGGTGTGAGCATCTACCTTTTCAAAAGAAAGCTCAATTTTTGCACCAATCATCCAGGCAAATTCTCTGTAGGAAGCAGTAGCATCCAGATTGGTTTTCCACTCACCCTTTGCCCATTTTGCAATGCCTTCGTAATCGTGAAAAATTTTCACTTTCCGAAATCCGTGGTTCACGGCATACTGCATGGCAAGCATAGCACCTTTCAGCTCTCCTGCCACATTTCGCATAGAAGCTACTTCTTCTTTTTTATCTCCGCCGGACATCTCCTCGATATGTCCGTCGGAAAAAATCAAAACAACACCGTATCCGTAAACACCGGTTTCTATGTTATAGCTTCCGTCTACATAGGCAAAAAGAGTATCTTCACTAGGCAACTGCTCCACAGCAAGAGCCTTTCCCGTAAGATAATACTCTGCTTCTTCACGGGTGGAAAAGCTTTTGTATTCTGCGCCGGCAAAGCCCTTAATTAAGGGCTCGCATTCTGCCCAGCTTTCATAAATACCGGGAGCAGCTCCCACTTTTACTGCATAGAATTTTGGTTTTTTATTCGTTGCCATCTTGTGCCTCTTGGGTTGTTTCTTCGTTGGAAGGATTTTCCACGATGCCATTCACCTTATTATAGAGTGCCAAAAATTCGTCGCCTTCCACCTTTTCTTTTTCCAAAAGCAGTTTTGCAAGCTCATGCAGCAGCTCCATATTGTCTGACAATAGTGCCTGACATTTCTCATAACAACTGTCAATCACTGCTTTGATTTCTTCATCAATTTGAGAGGCAACCTGTTCGGAATAGTTTCTGGTCTGACCAAAATCTTTTCCGATAAACACCTCATCCTGCTCACTGCCGAAGCAAATGGGACCTAATTTTTCACTCATACCATATTTGGTAATCATTTCACGGGCAATTTTGGTTGCACGCTGAATATCGTTGGAAGCACCGGTAGAAATATCGTCAAGCACCAGTTTTTCTGCCACACGACCACCTAAAAGAACCACAATTTCTTCCATCATACCCACTTTGGAAGCATACATTTTATCTTCACTGGGGAGAGACAAGGTATAACCGCCTGCTCTGCCTCTGGGAATAATGGAAATCTGATGCACAGGGTCCTGATTGGGCAGAAGCTTTGTCACAATAGCATGACCTGCTTCATGATATGCCGTTAAGCTCTTTTCCTTTTCGCTCGCCTTTTTGGATTTCTTTTCCGGCCCTGCGATAACCTTAATCATCGCCTCGGAAACATCCTGCATATTGATCTGGGTTCTATTTTCACGAGCTGCAAGAAGTGCACTTTCGTTTAACAGATTTTCGAGATCGGCTCCGGTAAAGCCGGCAGTGGTTTTTGCAATAACAGATAAATCCACATCGGAAGCCAACGGTTTTTTACGGGAGTGAACCTTGAGAATTTCTTCTCTGCCCTTTACATCGGGATAATTCACCACAAGCTGACGGTCAAATCGACCGGGACGAAGCAGTGCCGGATCTAAAATATCGGGGCGGTTGGTTGCAGCTACAATAATGATGTTCTGATTTTCGGTAAAACCATCCATTTCCACCAACAGCTGATTCAAAGTCTGCTCTCTTTCATCGTGTCCGCCACCTAAGCCTGCGCCTCTGTGACGGCCAACAGCATCAATTTCGTCGATAAAAATGATACAAGGGGATGCTTTTTTTGCATTTTCAAACAAATCTCTTACACGGGATGCACCCACACCGACAAACATTTCCACAAAGTCAGAACCACTGATGGAAAAGAAGGGAACACCTGCCTCGCCGGCACAAGCCTTTGCAAGCAGTGTTTTACCGGTTCCCGGAGGGCCAACCAGCAAAAGTCCTTTGGGAATTCTTGCACCGATGGCATGATATTTCTGGGGATTTTTTAAGAAATCCACCACTTCTTTCAGTTCTTCTTTTTCTTCATCTGCACCTGCTACATCATCAAAGGTAACAGTTGCTTTGGAGGGGTCGGTCATACGTGCTTTGCTTTTCCCAAAAGCCATTGCACCGCCGCCACCACCTGCCTGACGCATAAAGAACACCCAGAACAAAACAGCAATGATAATGAGCCCAAGGGGTGAAATAATGGCAAACCACCAGGGTGCTGTCTGAGGCGGAACAACCGAATAGGTCAGAGTGTCTTTCCCCTCTGCCATATATTTGGAAATATCCACACCCAAATCCTGATTCATGGTGTCCAGACTGGGAATCACAACTTCAATATTTTTTTCCATTCCTTTGGAATTGTGCACCGCTTCCACACGGTTTTCGCCCTGATAGTATGTGATGGATTTGATTTCGCCTGCCTTAAACTGCACCACAAAATCGGAATATTTCACAATCTCCGGCTGATCTCCTACGGTCAAAATGGAAAGCACTGTCATAAAAATGGCAAATAACAGCACATAAAAACCGATATTCTTCAAAAACTTCTTCATCCGTTACCTCCAATATAAAAATATCTAAAATTACAGATATACGCTTTCATCCAGAACGCCAACATACGGCAGATTTCTGTATTTTTCAGCAAAATCCAAACCATAGCCAATGACAAATTCATCAGGAATGGTAAAACCTAAGTAATCAATATCAATCTCTACTTTACGACGGTCAGGCTTGCTTAAAAGAGAGCAAAGCTTCACAGAAGCAGCACCTCTTTCTTTGAAAATCTCCATTACCTTGGACATGGTAAAGCCGGTATCAATAATATCTTCCACAAATAAAACGTGCCGTTTGGCAACTGAGTGAGATACATCCTTGGTGATTTTTACTTCACCGCTGGATACACTGCTGTCCTGATAACTGGACACGCTCATAAATTCAATCTCCACAGGCAAATCCAGCTGACGAACCAAATCTGCAAAAAATATGCAAGAACCTTTCAAAATTCCAATTACCAGCAGGCTTTTTGCTCCCTCATAATCAGTGGTGATTTGTTTTCCCAGTTCTACTATTCTTGCCTCGATTTCTTCTTTTGTAAACAAAACTTTTTTAACATCCTGCTCCATCTTTGCCATAACACTAATTTCCTTTTCTCTTAAATTTTATCAAAACATGTATGATATTATTTGCTTTTTTCGGAATACTTTCCCAAAAATATCCTGTAATGACACGTATGTCATCATTGACCAAAACCAATGGAATACGGTTTCTGTCCCAAAGCGGAACTTTTTTCTCCGATAAAAAATCGGAAACTTTTTTATGAATATTTTGATTACTAAAATAAATTTTATCGCCGTTTTTTCGATTTCTTACCCATACACTGTCACCGGATGATACAACCATAGGATAAGAATAATCGCAATCCTCCGGCATTTCTTTGGCAAGACAAAAAGCACAATCCCATTCCGGCACATCCACCCATTCCCCGAAAGAAAGAGGATAAGTATAAGATGTTTCCTCTTGCTTACGAGAGAACATCAGCCAATCATTACAAAGCGCCCCTTCCACCTTGGAGGGAAGCTCTATTTTCTGCCCACTTTGCCCACTTTTGCAAAGAGCAAGCAGGCGATGAATCTGCTCGTAAGAAATATGTCCTTTTTCCCCTGCAAGAAGATAATAACACCGACGGATTACCTTTCTTGCAATGGCAACGTGGGCTTCGGCAACTGCCTTTTTGGATATCTGTATCCGTTGCGCCTGAATCGTTGCATGCGTTTTCAGAAACTCCGAAACCATGCCCTCCAGATAATCTTGCTCCTGCCACAAAATGTCAGAGGTATTATATACGGTTTGTGTGAAGTTTTTGTTAAAATTTTCTTCCAAATAGGGAATTGCTTCCAGGCGAATACGATTTCTCAAATATTCTTTGGAAAAATTGGTTTCATCGGTCACATAATCCTGCCCGATTTCTGCCAGAAAGGAAACAAGCTCTTCCTTGGTTATCCCCAAAAGCGGGCGGATAATCTGTTCTCGTTTTTGGGGAATGCCCATGGGTAGATTTCCCTTTACCAAATTCATAAAAACGGTTTCTGCATTATCATTTTTGGTATGTGCCACTGCAATTTTATCGGTCTTTTGCTCTGTAAAAAAGCGGTATCGCACTGCGCGCCCTGCTTCCTCCAAAGAAAGATGATAACGAAGGGCATAGTCCTTCACATCTTCTTCTAAAACCGCAAGGGGAACCTCCGTCTTTTTGCAAAGATTCGTGACAAACTGCATATCCCGTTTTGCCGCATCACCCCTGAGTCTGTGGTTCACATGTGCACAGGAAACAGACAGGTGATATTGCTCTTTCAACGCCAGAAGAATCCGTAAAAGAGCAACAGAATCGGCGCCTCCGGAAAGACCAACCAGAACCGAATCCCCATCAGACAGCATATGGCTGTCTGCCACTGCTTGTTGTACTTTGCGAAACAAATCAAACCTTGTAACATCAATAGGGATCATGACGAGTCTCCAAATCATAGAAGCTGGTATATTTGCCCAACCAGGTCATTTCAAAGGAACCGGTTTCGCCGGCTCTGTGCTTTGCGATAATACATTCGCCAATGTTATGTTTTTCGGTGGTTTCGGGCTTATAATATTCCTCACGGAATAAAAACATTACAATGTCGGCGTCCTGTTCAATGGCACCGGATTCTCTCAAGTCGGAAAGCATCGGCTTATTGTCGGCACGATTTTCCGGACCACGGGACAGCTGGGAAACTGCGATCACAGGAACTTCCAGCTCTTTTGCCAAAATTTTTAAGCTACGACTGATTTCCGCAATTTCTACCTGGCGGCTTTCCGAACGACGACCGTTCATCAGCTGCAGATAGTCAATCACAATGAGTCCCAGTCCTTTTTCCAGCTTCAGCCGTTTTGCTTTGGCACGAAGCTCTGTCACCGTAATGGATGCAGTATCATCAATGTAAATGGGTGCCTTGGATAAGGGCTCCATAATATCTAAAAACTTATTCAAATCTTCGGGGCTGATTTCTCCGGAACGAATTTTGTCTGACTCAATTCTTGCTTCCGAAGAAATAATACGGTTTACCAATTCCTCCTTGGACATTTCCAACGAGAAGATAAGCACCGGAATGTTCTGCCCAATGGCGACATTTTGTGCAATGTTAATGGCAAAAGAGGTTTTCCCCATTGCCGGACGGGCTGCAATCAACACCAAAGTAGAGGGCTGAAGTCCGGAAAGGCGTCTGTCCAGTTCAGAAAAACCGGTAGGAATACCGGAGACTTCTCCCTGTTTTCCCATCATTTCTGCCAATTTATTATAGTTTTGGTACAAAACCTGTTTAATGTGCACCGCACCGCCCATATCCCGCTCGGAAACCAAATCAAAAATCTTTTGCACGGCAAGCTCGGTTACTTCCTGTGCCCCTTTGGATTCATAGCCTGCGGTTTCAATTTCCTGGCACAAGCCGATTAATTTTCTTAAGTGTGCTTTATCGGATACAATCTGCGCATAGTGCTTCACATTTTCGGTAGTGGGAACAGAGTTTACAATGTCCAAAATATACTCTTTTCCGCCAACCTGCTCATAAATGCCCTGACGGGTCAACTCTTCATAAAGAGTAACCACATCAACCGGAATATTCAAATTAAATAAATTGGAGATCGCCTGATAAATCGCCTTGTTTTTTTCCAGGTAAAAATCGTCTGCCGAAATCACTTCCATCACTTCCAGCAAACGTTCCTTATCAATAATCACAGAACCCAAAACCGCAGTTTCGGCTTCCAGGCTGTAGGGTAAATCTCTTACAATATCCATAGCTTACTATAATCCTTTAATTTCAACTTTCACTTTTGCGCTGACGTCTTCAAACAGCTTTACGGTTATTTCGTATACACCCAGCATCTTGATAGCATCTTTCAATACCACTTTTTTCTTTTCCACTTCAATGCCGCTCTGCTCCTGAATGGCTTTGACCAGGTCGATGGAGGTCACTGCACCAAACAGTTTTCCGTTATCGCCGGATTTTGCAGAAATGGTAAAAGTCTGCGCTTCCAGACGTTCTTTTAATTTCTCGGAGTTGTCGTGATTCACCGCACGTTTATGCGCAACAGAGTCTTTTTGATTTTTAAGCTCCGTCAAATTTGCAGCAGTTGCTTCCACTGCCAATTTTTTCGGAAACAGAAAATTTCTTGCATAACCGTCAGAGCTGTTGATAACATCCCCTTTTTTTCCGCTTCCTTTTACGTCCTGCAGTAAAATTACTTTCATATTTCATCCATCCTTTCTCATATTCACAGAAGAATTACACTTCTTCCATTTCGTCTAATATTTCTTTAATCTGCATAATGGCACGGTCAACTGTCAGTTCTTTGCTTTGACAGCCTGCAACCAACTGATGTCCGCCGCCACCCATTTTTTCCATAATGACCTGCACATTGATTTTCCCGTTGGAACGGGCACTGATAATGGTGTCCTCGCCCCGTCGGAAAATAACAAATGCTGCTTCAATACCTTTAATATCAATCAAATCATCTGCCGCCTGTGCAATAAAGATGCTGTTATCCTCTTCACCGTAATATCTTACAATAGCAATAGAGTCTTTATAAATTTCAGCAGAACGGACAATTTCAGACACTTTGATGTAATTGTCAAAATCGGTTTTAACCAGATTTTTTGCAACACCGGGTTCCATACCGGTTTTTCGTAAATACGATGCCGCTTCAAAGGTTCTGACACCGGTTTTCATAGAAAAATTCTGGGTATCAATCAAAATGCCGGCATAAAGACTTTCTGCTTCCAGCCTTTTAAGCTTCACTTTATCATCCAGATATTGAAGCATCTCCACCACCAATTCACAAGTAGAAGATGCGTAAGGCTCGTGGAAGGTAAGCTGTGCATCATAGATAAAGTCGGCACCTTTACGATGGTGGTCAACCAAAAAGATTTTCACGTCCTTTGTCAAAATCTCAGGCGCAGCTGTCAAGGATGCTTTGTGGGTATCCACCACAGCCACCAACGTATTGGAATCTAGCAGCATTTCTGCCTGTGCAGGAGTGACAAAAGTATCGTCAAAATCCTTATCTGCACGGGTTTTTTGGAATACCGCTTCGGTGTTGACATTGCTTTCATCAATAATGATGTACGCCGGTTTATCGTAGGCAGAGGCAATTCGGGCAAGCCCCAGACAAGACCCCAAAGAGTCCATGTCAGCGCTTTTGTGCCCCATAATAATCACCTTATCGGCTTCTGCTACCATTTCCTTAAACGACAAGGCAATAATTCTGGAACGAACCTTGGTTCGTTTTTCGGTTTCTCTGTTCTGACCGCCAAAATAAGTAAAATCGTTTCCTTTTTTGATAACCGCCTGGTCACCGCCACGGCCCAACGCCATATCCAGCGCCACACGGGAAAAGTTTTCGGTTTCTCCCAGACTTTCTCCCACGCCGATACCAATGCTCAAGGTAACAGGCAGGCTGTCGTAGGTTTCAATATTTTTCACTTCTTTCAGAATGGGAATTTTATTTTTCAGAATTTCTTCAAAAAATTTCCGTTCCATGATGAAGGAATAGCGGTCACGGTCAAATTTATTAAGAACTCCCTGATGCATTCCAACGAAATCGGAAATCAGTTTTTCGGTTTGAGAAGCAATCACAGCACGCTCCGAATCGGAGATATGCTTGGTGATTTCGTCTAAGTTATCAACATAGATATAACCTTTTACAATCATATCCTCTTCGTATTTTTGTTTCAGCTCACAGAGGTCAGTTGTTTCGATGAAGTAGTAAACATATACCCGTTCCTCTGCAGATTTTGATTCATCGGCAAGCACGCTGTATACAGTAAAATTCCGTTCCTGAAGAAAAATCTCCGATTTGTTTCCGCTTTCTGCGGGCAATTCAAACTCAGAAAATACCTGGTTGAAAATTTTACCGATATAATCTCCCTGCGGCAAAAGTGTCGCCAAAGAATCGTTATACCACATAATTTCTCCGTTTTCACGCAGAATTGCCATGGGGAAAGGAGACTTTAACACAGAATTGTGGCTGGCAGATTCCACGTCAAAAGAAAGACCTTCGATATATTCACGAAACTTTCTGGCAGAATTGTTGCCACTCATCAGAAATATTACAAATATCAAAAGAGACACGAAGAACTGTATTCCCGCCAAAATCGGATTGTAAAAAGCAAGTGACACCGAAAAGGCACACATCACAACAAAACTGATTGCCAAATTGGGAATGGAATACAGCTTTCTGATCACAGAAAGGGTTTCTTTATTGGTTACAATATTCTTTTTTTGTTTTGGTGACTGTTTCTTTTGTTTAGACTGTTTTTTCATAATCGTCTCTCTCGTAAACTTTCTTATAATCTATCTTGTGACGCTATCGTTTTTCTACTGATTGTGAAGGGTGTCCAGCTTCAGCGAAGTCAAAATACTGTTGGAAACAAAATATCCGTCTTCCGTAAGCGAAAAACCTGTTTCGCCGGTTTTGACATAACCATGTGCTTCATATTGCTGAAGTAGCGAGCGGTTTTGTTCCCAAAAATGCTCAGGCAGCTGGGAAAAGCTGACACCGCTGTCTGTCCGCAGAGACAGCATCAATGTTTCCCACATTGCTTCCTCTGCCGAAATATTGGTAATCAAAGAATGCGCTCCTCTTTCCATCTGCTTGATATAACCCTGGATATCGGCAGGGTTTTCCCAGCGGCAATTCTCATAAAAGCTATGCGCTGCCGCACCAAAACCAAGGTAAGGCGCTCTTTGCCAGTATTTCAGATTATGTCTGCAAGGAGAAGTTCCCACTTTTGCAAAATTGGAAATTTCATAATGGCGGTAATCGGACAGCATTTCACACACCAAACGGTATTGCTCATACACACCGTCATCGTCGGGAAACCGATACCCTCTTTGATAAAGAGGGGAATCTTCACCCAAGGTCAGTGCATAGGCTGAAATATGCTCACAGTCCAATTCCTTCAAAAAGGTCAGCGTTTTTTGCAATGTAGTGACAGTGGAATCGGGCAACCCATACATAATGTCGGTATTGATATTGGAAAAGCCGTTTTTTCGCAGCAAATGATAGGATGAAAGGAATTCCTTTGCCGTATGAATTCTGCCCAGCTTTGAAAGCTCATCATCATTGGCAGACTGAAGCCCCATACTGATGCGGTTTACACCGCTTCTTCGATACACCAAAAGTTTTTCTTCGTCAAAGGTTTTAGGATTCAGTTCAATGGTAATTTCGGTATCGGGAGAAAACGAAAAAATCTCCCTTGCCCGCTCCAACAGACTTTCCACCTCTTTTGCATCTGCATAAGAAGGAGTTCCGCCCCCGATGAAAACAGAATCCACCAAAATGTTTTTGTAGCGATAGCCTTCCATTTCCTTGCGAATTGCTTCAAAATAGGTCTGCTGGCTCCCAAGGTCCGAAATGGAATAAAAGTCGCAATACTCACATTTTCTGACACAATAAGGAATGTGAAAATAAAGTCCCGCTTTCATCATTACAGCTTTAACACGGACATAAACGCTTCCTGTGGCACTTCCACCGTGCCAAACTGGCGCATCCGCTTTTTACCTTCTTTTTGTTTTTCCAGAAGCTTTTTCTTACGGGTAATATCCCCACCGTAACATTTTGCAAGCACGTCTTTGCGCATTGCTTTTACGGTTTCACGGGCAATGACCTTGTTGCCGATTGCCGCCTGAATGGGAATTTCAAACAACTGTCTCGGAATTACTTCCTTGAGTTTTTCTGCAATTCTTCTGCCGCGGGCATAAGCCTTATCGGTATGCACAATAAAGGAAAGTGCATCCACAATTTCGCCGTTTAAGAGAATGTCTAATTTCACCAGCTTGGACTCCTTGTAGCTTGCCAGCTCGTAATCCAAAGAAGCATATCCCTTTGTGCGGGATTTCAAATCATCAAAGAAATCATATATAATTTCATTGAGCGGCATATCGTAATGGATGGAAACTCTCGTTTCATCCAGATATTTCATATCAATAAACACACCACGACGTTCCTGACAAAGCTCCATAATATTTCCCACATAATCGGTAGGCGACATAATGGTTGCCGAAACAAACGGCTCCTCCATAGAAGCAATTTCCGAAGGATTGGGAAGATTGGTGGGGTTATCCAGATTCATGGTGGTGCCATCTGTTTTGGTAATTTTATAAATTACGCTGGGAGCAGTGGTAATTAAATCTAAATTGAATTCCCGTTCCAGACGTTCCTGAATAATTTCCAGATGCAACAATCCCAAAAATCCGCAGCGGAACCCAAAGCCCAATGCAATAGAGGTTTCCGGTTCAAAAATCAATGCTGCGTCATTTAACTGTAACTTCAACAGAGCATCCTTCAAATCGTCATAACGGGCACCGTCCACCGGATATAGCCCGCAGAACACCATAGGCTGAACAGCTTTATATCCCGGCAGAGCCTCCTTTGCAGGATTGAACTTATCGGTAACAGTATCTCCCACAGAGGTATCCCGCAAGGTTTTAATGGAAGCGGTTACATAGCCAACCTCGCCGGCACAAAGCTCCTGACAGGGCGTCATGCCAAGCGCATTTAAGTATCCCAATTCCACCACTTCAAACTCTTTGCCGTTGGACATCATTTTCATGGTAGTGTTTTGGGTGATTTTTCCATCAATCACACGAATGTAGATAATAACGCCCTTGTAAGCATCATAATAAGAGTCAAAAATCAATGCCTTAAGGGGCGCATTTTCATCCCCTGAGGGTGCCGGAATGGCAGTTGCGATAGCTTCCAGCACATCTTCAATGTTCGTCCCGTTTTTTGCAGAAATCAGCGGTGCTTCATCTGCCGGAATCCCGATAATATCTTCAATTTCGTTTTTTACAACATCCGGTCTGGCGCTGGGCAAGTCAATTTTATTGATCACCGGCAGAATTTCCAAATCGTTATCTACTGCCAGATAAGCGTTTGCCAAGGTCTGCGCTTCAATCCCCTGCGCAGCATCCACAATAAGAATAGCTCCTTCGCAAGCTTTTAAGCTGCGGGACACTTCGTAGTTAAAGTCCACGTGACCGGGAGTATCAATCAAATTGTAAATATATTCTTCTCCGTTTTTTGCCTGATACACCAAACGAACGGCTCTTGCCTTAATGGTAATGCCGCGCTCACGCTCCAGCTCCATATTATCCAGAAGCTGTTCTTCCATTTCTCTGGCAGAAACAACCCCGGTTTTTTCTAACAGGCGGTCTGCCAGGGTAGATTTCCCATGGTCAATATGGGCAATAATGGAGAAATTTCTGATGTGTTTTTGTCTGTCGCTCATAATTTATCAAAAAGGCGATATAAAATCTGCCGTGTTCCTTTCTTCAAAAATTCCGCATAATACGGACACTGTATATTTTTTGTATAAATTTTCAATCACAGGTTTCTCATCTTCTGCAGAACGCAGAAAAACTAACGATACGATTTCAATATAGTATTATAACATAATATAACCGATTTGTAAATATCTTTTTGCAAAAAACAAAAAATATCCCGAAAGTTATTGACAGATGTATAAATATGTAGTATAATAGGTTTATTATTAGTTAAAAATGTATAATTATTCATTGAAGGTGAAATTATGTTAGACCAAATCAGAGAAACTGACCGGAAGTATTATATGAATACCTTTGGCGAGCGGCTCCCCGTTTGCTTCACCGAAGGAAACGGGATGACCATGACCGCAACCGACGGCAAAGTGTATTACGATTTTATGGCAGGAATCGCAGTAAATGTCTTGGGCCACAACCATCCCAAGCTTACCGAAACCATCTGCAATCAAGCGAAAAAACTGATACATACCTCCAGTCTGTACTACATTGAATCTCAGGCAAATTTAGCAAAAATGCTGTGCGAAAATTCCTGTTGCGACAGGGCATTCTTTGCAAATTCCGGCGCAGAAGCAAACGAAGGCGCCTTAAAACTGGCACGAAAATATTTTTATAATAAAGGGCAGAAAAAGCCGGAAGTGATTACATTAGAGAATTCTTTTCACGGAAGGACTCTGGCAACCGTATCTGCAACCGGACAGGAAAAATATCAAAAGCCTTACGCTCCTCTGGTGGAAAAATTCATTCATGTTCCGGCAAATGACATCGAAGCCTTCAAAAAAGCTGTTACCGAGAAAACCGGTGCAGTGATGCTGGAGGTGATCCAGGGCGAAAGCGGCGTAAGACCGCTGCAAAAAGCTTACTTACAGGAAATCCGAAAAATTTGTACCGAAAAAGATATTGTCCTGATTTTTGATGAAGTGCAAACCGGCATGGGACGTTGCGGCACCCTATTTGCTTATGAAACCGTCGGAGTGGAACCGGATATTTTCACCTTGGCGAAAGCGTTGGCAGGTGGAATTCCCATTGGTGCAATCCTTTGTAAAGAGCAGTTTGCTGCATTTACCCCCGGAGACCACGGAACCACCTTTGGCGGAAATCCGTTGGCAACCTCAGCCGGAATCTGTGTGGTAAACGAACTCCTCGGCGGTGTTTTGAATAACGCCAAAGAAATGGGCACTTACTTTATGAATGAACTGAATTTGCTCAAAGAAAAATTCCCATTGATAAGGGAAGTGCGCGGAAAAGGGCTGATGATTGGGGTTGAATTTGCTCAGCCCATTGCAAAAGCTCTCTCCAAACAGCTGTTTGAAGCAGGCTTCTTGGTTGGAACCGTTGGCGAAACTGTATTCCGGTTGGTTCCCCCGCTGATTATCACCAAAAACGAAATTGATTTACTCACAGCAAAGCTTACAGAGCTTCTCACCGCTTATTAAGAAAGGAATTTATAGACATGAAACATTTTATCAGTATTACCGATATTACAAAACAAGAATTTGACGATATTTTAACCCTGGCACACAAACTGAAAAAGATGCAGAAGGCCGGCACCCCTCACCCCTATCTTTCCGGAAAAAGCCTGGGGATGATTTTTGCAAAATCCTCCACAAGAACCCGTGTTTCCTTCGAAGTGGGAATGTATCAGCTGGGCGGTCATCCTCTGTTTTTAAGCTCTAATGATATCCAGCTGGGAAGAGGCGAAACCATTTACGATACTGCAAACGTGCTGTCGGGCATGTTAGACGGCATTATGATTCGTACCTTCTCTCAGGATGATGTTTACGATTTGGCAAAATACGGCTCTATCCCCGTTATCAACGCCTTAACTGATTTGGAGCATCCCTGTCAGGCAATGGCAGACATGCAAACCATTTACGAAGAATTCGGCAAGCTGGAAGGCTTAAAATTTGCCTATGTGGGTGACGGCAACAATATGGCACATTCTCTGGCACACGCTTGTGCAATGGCAGGCATCGACTGCTACATTGCAACTCCCGAAAAATATAAATGCGTCCCCGACCAGATTGAAAAGGCAAAAGATTTAGCAAAAAACTGCAAAATTGTAGAAACCGTTGACCCCGAAGAAGCAATGAAGGGTGCAGATATTGTATATACCGACACTTGGGTAAGTATGGGGCAGGAATCGGAAAAAGAAACCAAGGTAAAAGAATTTGGTGACTATCAGGTAAACAAAAAGCTGTTCTCTTTAACCAGCGAAAATTCCATTTTCCTCCATTGTCTGCCGGCATACCGTGGATTTGAAGTAACCGAAGATGTCATCGACGGACCCCACTCCCGCATTTTCCAAGAAGCAGAAAACCGTCTCCATGCACAAAAGGCAATTATGACCATGCTGATGGCAGACTCCTACAAATAAGAGAAAGAGGATTTGTATAACAATGGCAAAAGAAAAAGATTTTTACGGCTTTCATATTCGTCTTGCAACCGAAGCGGAAATTCCAGAAATTCAGGCAATCACCAAAATTTCGTTTCAGAAGTACATTAAAAATGCAGGGTTAGAAGATACCGAAGCCTTGAACGAAACCTACGAAGATATTTTAAGAGACTTAGATAGCAAACTGGTGTTTGTGGCATTTATCAATGAAGTGCCTGCCGGAAGTGTCCGTATTAAAGTGAAGCCCGACGGCACTGCATATTTAAGCCGGTTTGGTGTCAGCCCCGAATTTCAGAATCATGGGGTTGGCAAAAGCTTAATGAGCGTTGTGGATACTGTAATGATGGAAAAAGGTGTCAGCCGGCTGGAGCTTCACACCGCCGCAAAATATTTTGATTTGGTTCGTTTCTACTATGGCAGAAAGTTCTACATCGACTCCATTTCCGAAGACCGTGGCTACAAACGTGCGCTGATGGTAAAAGAATATAAAAAAGTATAGCAAAAAGCTCAAACTTTTCAGTAGGCTGTGGCAAAATGACATTCATTTTGTCACAGCTCTTTTTTATGTGGTCAAGCAACAAAACATTGGTACCAAAATCTTTTGTTTCTTCGTTTTTTAAGAATAACAAAACATTTCAAAACGATATTCTGCCACAAAAAAAAGACCCCTAAGTGTTAGATTTTCACTCTAACTTTTAGGGGTCGGTTTCGTGCAGTTACTGTATTTCAATTAAAGTTCACTTTTTAATGCACAGTCATACGGGATTCCGCGAAGAAATTCTTCTTCGTTCAAATCGCAAGGAATTTCTATGTAGAACACATAGGTAAACATCCCGTTTTTCTTCACGATATTGGTATCGTAAACGGTGATCTTGTTCTCCGCAAATTTCTCTTTGATAATGTCCGCATTTTCAATATTTTTTACGGTCATAATCTTACTCTTCGGCTTTGCGGTGAATCTGCCTCTGAAGTGCAGAATTGTTTGTGCCAGAAGAATCAGCAATGTGCCGGAAACTCCCACCACATACATGCCACAACCAATCGCCATGCCGATTCCGGCAGTTGCCCAGATACCTGCAGCTGTGGTAAGGCCGCTGATCATCTGATGCTTTACAAACACCATACCGGCACCCAAGAAACCGATTCCACTGACAATTTGCGCTGCAATTCTGGCAGGGTCGCGGTTGGTAATATTGGGAATATTCATAAAGCCGTAAATAGAAACTAACATCATGAGGCAGGATGCACAAGCAACAATACAATGGGTCCGTAAACCTGCTTCCTTTGCACGGTTTGTACGCTCAAATCCAATAATAACACCGCACACGCTGGCAACTACCAGACGAAGAATGTACGTCAAATACAGTTCCATCTTTTCCCTCCTCTCATCATTAACAAATAGTATAGCATATTTTCACATATTTTGTCAATTCCCCGGGTGAAAAAGAAAAACTTAAGCAAATTTTTCCGATTTACTGCTATCAATATGCAAAAGACATAAAAATTATGAGTTGTGCTCCTGTAACATTTTATCACGAATTTCCCAAAGATTCTGGGACAAATCTACATAATAAGTGTGCGGATTCTCGAAACGTCTCACCTCATCCCACAGGGTATCTACCTCCTGTTTGCAATAATCCTTGAGTTCTTTCAAGGTGGGAGAAGTATACACCTGTTTCCCATTTTCAAAAATCGGAACCAACAGCTTTCTTGCTGTAAAATTGGTCACTTTTTTTCGTTTCCAGGTAAACTGCGGGTCAAACAGCTCATATTCGGTGACACCGTCAAAGCTTTCATCGTGCAATGTAATCACATCGGCAATGGCTTTCCCTGTTTCATTGGAATATAAACGATACAAGCTCTTAAAACCGGGAATAGTGATTTTAGACACATTTTCCGAAAGCTTGATTTTTGGGATTTCTTTTTCGCCCTGAAATACCGAAACCAATTTATAAACGCCGCCAAATACCGGCTCAGATTTTGAGGTAATCAGCCGTTCCCCAACCCCGAATGTATCCACCTTGGCTCCTTGGTTGAGCATATCGCGAATAATGTATTCATCCAGCGAATTAGATGCCACAATTTTTACACCAGGATAGCCGGCATCATCCAACATTTTTCTGGCTTTTTTTGAAAGATAGGTAATATCTCCGCTGTCAATGCGGATCCCTTTGGGGCGGAACCCTCTGGGAACAACTTCCTGATCAAAGGCTTTAATGGCATTGGGAATGCCCGACTTTAGCACATTATAGGTATCTACCAAAAGGGTACAATCTTCCGGATAGTTTTTCGCATAAGTTAAAAACGCTTCCAATTCGGAATCAAACATCTGCACCCAGCTGTGTGCCATCGTTCCCAGAGCGGGAATATCAAACAACTGGTCTGTAACGGTGCAGGCTGTTCCGGCACATCCGCCAATGTAAGCGGCTCTTGCACCGTAAATTGCACCGTCGTAGCCTTGTGCACGACGAGAACCAAATTCCATCACCGCTCTGCCCTCAGCTGCCTGCACAATGCGGTTTGCCTTGGTCGCAATGAGGGACTGATGGTTCACTGTTAAAAGAAGCATGGTTTCCATCAGCTGCGCTTCAATGACCGGTCCTTTTACGCTGACAACCGGCTCCATGGGGAAAATCGGTGTTCCCTCCGGAATTGCCCATACAGAAGAAGAAAACCGGAAGTTTTCCAGATATTCTAAAAATTCTTCGCAAAAGATTCCTTTGTTCCGAAGATAAGCCACATCCTCCTTGGAAAAATGCAGGTTTTTGATATATTCAATCAGTTGCTCCAAGCCTGCCATAATGGCATAGCCACCATCGTTTGGAATTTTCCGAAAAAACAAATCAAATGCCACAATGGTATCTTTCATTCCATTTTTGAAATAGCCGTTTGACATGGTAAACTCGTAAAAATCGGTCAGCATGGATAAATTGATATTGGAATTAAACTTCATAAAAACTGCCTTCTTTCTCTTACACTACTCAACCACTTCGTCCGATTCCGACACATCGGGCAAAAGCTTTCTGGTTTCTTCCTCGGACAGTGAAGAAACGCTGTTTAACTTCCTGCGGATGGCACGGGTTCTGACCCCTACCAGCTTTTCCAGCTCGCCATGCGCCTGATCCAACCGCTGCTGTGCAGATTGAATGACATCGGAGAATTTCTCAAATTCGGTTTTTACAGCACCCAAAACATTCCACACTTCGCTGGAACGCTTTTGAATTGCCAGGGTTTTGAAGCCCATTTGCAAACTCTGTAAAAAAGCGCAAATGGTGGTTGGACCTGCCAGATTGATTTTATATTCCCGTTGCAGCACCTCCACCATTCCGTGACGAACCACTTCGGCATATAAGCCTTCCACCGGTAAAAACATAATGGCAAAATCGGTGGTTTCCGGCGGTGAAATATATTTTTCACTGATGTCTTTGGCAAACTGTTTGATGCGACGGTCCAACGCAGTTTTTGCCGCTTCAATCTGTGTGATATCACCGGTATCATAAGCATCGGTAAGCTGCGCATAAGCATCCACGGGAAATTTGGCATCAATGGGTAAATACAACGGTTCTTTTCCGTCGCCGGGCAAACGAATGGCAAACTCCACCACATTGGAGCTGCCTTTTTTCACTGCAACATTCTGCTCATACTGGTCGGGCGAAAACATCTGTTCCAAAATAGAGCCCAGCTGAATTTCGCCTAAAATTCCGCGGGTTTTCACATTGGAAAGCACTTTTTTCAAATCGCCCACACCGGAAGCAAGGGTTTTCATTTCCCCAAGACCTTTATAAACCTCTTCCAGTCGCTGTGATACCAACTGAAAGGACTTTCCAATTCTGTCTTCCAGTGTTTTTTGCAGCTTTTCATCCACAGTTTCCCGCATTTTTTCCAGTTTTTTATTGTTATCTTCTTGCATTCGGGTCAGCTTTCCTTCCACTGTTTCCCGAATTTGCTCCAGTTTTTTTTCGTTGTTCAAGGAAAACTGATTGAGCCGTTCTTCCGAAGATTTTAACCGTTCGGAAACCTCCTTCTGAAAGGATTCAAAACGGGTATTCAAATCGCCGATTCTTACATCCTGCTGATGTGCAGTTTGTTTTTGAGTTTCCGAAAGCATGTCTGACATGTTTTTCAGTTGATTGGTCAGTTCCATTCGTAAATTGGAAAAATCGTTCTGGTTATTTTTGGTGGTTAAAACAAGAATCAAAAGCACCACAATCACAACCGAAAGTGCCAACAGAATATAGCTGACAATTTCCATAGCCGTGTCCTCGCTTTCTATGTAATATTATCGGTATTCCCGACGGATGGAGAAATCTATCAATAAAGGATTACAATCTACCTTTACAATATCATTTGGTGACAAGCTTCCGTCATTTTTTACAATGGCACAATACATCCCGACCCGTCCCAAAATTTCATATTTTCCTTGGTAGAGAAATGTTTTCTTACCAAGGCTTCTGAAATCGGCATACAGATATCGCAAAATATCAATCAAACGGTAAGCATCATTCTGCTTGGTGGTAAAAAAACCGTCTTTATAGCCAATGCCGATGACCGCGGTTTTCATATCTTCCTTGGCAAGATAAACATTGCCGTATGCAATGTTATCCCCTTTACGCACTTCATTTACATCCAACACCTTGGTTTCCAGATAAGCAATGCGATGAAGCTTCACCGGTGCTTTCATGGGAAGACGTCCCAAAAATGCAGACCCGATACGAACCGCATTGCGATTCTTATTGGGATACAAAAGTGCACCACAGGAATTGGCGCTGTGAATCAAAAGGTTTTCCATCAGCGAAGCGTTTTGTTTTGTTAAGATTTCAAGCACGCTGTCGAAACGCTCATCCTGCTGTTTGGTAATTTTATATTTGGGTTCAAAAGAGCAGGAATAATGCGTAAATACCCCGGTAATATTCACGGTTTTTCCGTGCTTTGAAAAAGCTGTTACAATTTCTTTTTCATTCCGATAGGAAAAGCCAAATCTTCCAAAGCCGGTATCCACCTTCAGATGCACATTGGCAACAAGCTCTTTGGTTTCTGCAATTTTTTCAATGAGCTCCAGATGTGGCAAAGCTCCAACTGTCAGGGTAACCCCTTTTTTCAGCAGTTGTTCCACCGTTTTTTCATCATTCTGGGGTGTCATCAACAAAACAACGGCTTGATAAAACTGTTCACATTCTTTCAATGCCAATGCTTCAGACGCCTCCGAAACAGCAAAGTGTGTAATCCCCTGCTCTGACAAAAAGGTTGCATAAGGAACCAGTGACAAGCCGTATCCATCGCCCTTTACCACCCCAATTATAGTGGTATCTTTACAATATTCTTTGAGGTTTTGAACATTTTCTCTTAATTTGTCGGTTTCAATAACCAATCTTTTCAATTCGCTCATTCCTTTCCCAAAAAGAATGGGGTTACCGGTTGTGACAAACGCTGTCACACTGATAGCGGTTTGCACCGCAGCCGGCACATTTATCTTTACAGTTTGGCGTGGTCAGTGCTTCTTTCGCCAAGGCTAATTCCCGTTTGAAAAATTCCTTGGTCACACCGCAAGAGGTTACTTCCCAGGGGAGAACCTCGTCTATAGAACGCTCTCTCTCATTGTAAAATGTCATATCTACACCGGCATTTTTGAATGCTTCCTGCCATTTTTCAAAGGAGAAATATTCGTTCCAGCCGTCCAACTTGCAGCCCAATTGATGAGCTTCTAAAAGCACCTTTCCAAGCCGTCTGTCTCCTCTGGAAAATGCGCCTTCCAAAACAGAAGTTTCCGCATCGTGCCAGTTTAAGCGAATATGCTTGGAGCGTAAATTTTCTTTTAATAGATTTTGCTTTCTTAAAATGGTATCAAAAGAATCCTGCGGTGCCCACTGGAACGGCGTATGCGGCTTTGGCACAAAGGTAGAAACCGAAACAGTAATGCCAAACCGCTTCCCTCTTTGTTCTTTGGGCACGCTGTAATAAATTGCCTCAATCTTTTTCACCAGTTCACAGATGCCCAAAACATCCTCATCGGTTTCAAAGGGCAAGCCAATCATAAAATAAAGCTTCACGGTAGACCAGCCGTTTTCATAAGCAAACTTCATGGTGTTTAAGATGGTTTCTTCGGAAATATTTTTGTTGATAATATCCCGCATCCGCTGGGTGCCTGCCTCTGGCGCAAAGGTCAGAGAGCTTTTTCGCACTTCGGACAAGCTTTCCAACGCCTCTTCGTGAAAATTGTCAATCCGAAGAGACGGCAATGCCAGATTGATCATATTTTCTTTGGTAAAGCTGTTGAGCCTGGTTTTCAAATCCTTTAACTGTAAGTAATCGCTGGTGCTTAACGAAGAAAGCGAAATTTCCTCATATCCGGTACTGCAGAAAGAAAGCTTGGCAATTTCAGACAGCTTTTCAAAATCTTTTTCCCGTTTGGGACGGTAAATATACCCTGCCTGACAGAATCGACAGCCTCTCATACAGCCACGCATAACCTCTAAGGTAATACGGTCGTGAACCGCTTCTGCAAAGGGAACCACTAATTTGGTGGGATATATTGCGTTGGAAAGGTCTGTAATCACCGTTTTTTCTACTGTTTTGGAAATGGATTTCACCGTGCCGTCAGGATGATATTCCACCGCTACCAAAGAGGGAACATAAACACCCTGCAATGCTGCCAGTTTTTCTAAAATTTCTTGTTTTGCCCAACCGTTTTTCTTACCTTCCAGAATAATGTCAGACACGCTGACAATCACATCTTCCCCTTCGCCAATCATAAAAAAGTCGATAAAATCTGCCAGCGGTTCAGGATTGAATGCACAAGGGCCACCGGCACATACCAGAGGATATGTCTCGTCTCTTTCTTTGGAAAGAAGCGGAATTTCTGCCAAAGCAAGCATTGACAAAATGGAAGAATAAGACAGCTCATACTGGAGAGTGAAGCCAATGACATCATGTGCTTTTAAGGGCATTTTGCTTTCTAAAGAATACAGCGGAATGTGGTGTTCTTTCATTTTGTCTTCCATATCCTGACCTACCATAAACACCCGCTCTGCCCAGATATCGTCACGACGGTTTAAGATTTCATATAAAATTTTGATGCCCAGATGAGACATCCCGATTTCATACAAGTCGGGAAAACAAAACACAAAGTGAAGATCGGTTTTATCCCAATCTTTTACCACACTGTTATATTCTCCTCCTGCATAACGGGCAGGACGCTCCACCTCGCATAAAATCTCGTCCAGTTTGGACTCTAAATTCTTTGTTTGTGCCATTTACGGTTCCCCTCTTAAAATCTGGTTTTCCCTGATAAACTGCTTCATCTTATCCAAAGCAATGCCGGCAATTTTTTCATACCGTTCCTGCTTGGACTTGATTCGTTCCTCAAGTTTCGGCAAAATGCCGAAATTCATATTCATCGGTTGAAAATTTTCAATGGTTTCATCTGTAATATAATGGAGTAATGCTCCCAATGCTGTTTCTTTCGGGAAGGTGAGCAATTCCTTGTCATTTGCATAAAGATAGGCATTCACTCCCGCTAAAAAACCGGACGCCATGGACTCCACATAGCCTTCTACCCCTGTCATTTGCCCTGCGAAAAACAGATTTGGTCTGATTTTCAGCTGATTGGTGGGTAACAGGTGTTTGGGTGCATTGATGTAAGTATTCCGGTGCATCACGCCATAGCGGAGAAACTCTGCATTTTGAAGTCCCGGAATCATTGAAAACACTCTCTTTTGTTCTCCAAAGGTCAGATTGGTCTGAAAGCCCACCAAATTATACATGGTGTCTTCGGTGTTTTCCTGCCGGAGCTGAACCACAGCGTGATACTCTTTTCCGCTCACCGGGTCCGGCAAGCCAACCGGTTTCATAGGACCAAACAGCAAGGTTTTTTCGCCTCGCTTTGCCATAACCTCCACCGGCATACAGCCTTCAAACACTTTGATTTTTTGTTCTTCTTCCAGATGAAGCGGCGCTAACTTCGCATGAACTAACTCCTCGTAAAAAGCGTCATATTGCTCCTTTGTGAAGGGGCAGTTGATGTAATCTGCCGTGCCTTTACCGTAGCGCGCCATTTTATAGCACACCGACATATCAATGCTGTCTTTCGCCACAACGGGAGCTGCTGCATCAAAAAAATACAGACTTTCTTCTCCCAAAAGGCTGGCAATTTCTTTTGCAAGGGGTTCGGAGGTCAACGGCCCGGTTGCTAAAATGCAAATTCCATCCGGAATTTTCGTTACTTCTTCCGAAATAATTTCAATATTGGGATGTTTTTGAATAATTTGGGTAATATAGCGAGAAAACTTGTCCCGATCCACCGCCAACGCATCTCCGGCAGGCACCTTGGAAAGCTCTGCACTTTCCATACAAAGAGAGCCTAAATAACGAAGCTCTTCTTTCAAAAGTCCACAGGCATTGGAAATTCGGTTTCCTTTTAAGGAATTGGAACAGACAAGCTCTGCCAAATCATCGCTTTTATGTGCAGGAGACTTTTTCTTCGGCTTCATTTCATAAAGCTTTACCTGACCGCCCAGACGGGCTGCGGCATATGCAGCTTCTGCCCCTGCCAAGCCTCCCCCCACAATGTGAATGGTTTGATTCATACTCTATTCCTTTGTTGATTTTTTCTTGGTTGCTGTTTTTTTCGCAGTGGTCTTTTTTGCTGTACTTTTTGCTTTTGGCTTGGGTGCACTCAGTTCGCAAGCCTCGTTGGAGCAATATTCCTTACCGCCGCGCTGATATTTTTTCACAATCATATAGCTTCCGCATTTTTCGCATACCTTTCCGGTGGGCTTATCCCAGGAAGCAAAATCACATTCCGGATATTTTTCGCAACCGTAGAAAATTTTTCCGGTGCGGGATTTTCTTTCCAGAATTTTGCTGCCGCACTTGGGACAGGGAATGTTTTCGATTTCTTTTACCAGAGGCTTGGTGGTTTTACAGTCCGGATAGTTAGGACACGCCAAAAATTTCCCGAATCGTCCGCTTTTGATAATCATTTGTGCACCGCATTTTTCACATAAAACATCGGAAACTTCAGGTGTTTTTTCTACAGTTTCATCTGCAACTGACAAGCCCTTCTGAAAATCGGCATAAAACTCGCCCAATACATCCTTCCAGTATTTGCCCGATTCAATTCCGTCCAAATCTTCTTCCATAGTTGCGGTAAAATGCTCATCCACAATACTCGGGAAGCTTTTTTTCATAACTTCTGTCACCAATGCTCCCAGTTGGGTCGGCTTCAGCGTTTTGCCTTCTTTTTCAATATACTCACGGCTTAAAATGGTAAAGATCGTCGGTGCATAGGTAGACGGTCTGCCAATGCCTTTTTCTTCCAGCGCTTTGATGAGACTTGCTTCTGTGTATCGGCTGGGTGGTGTGGTGAAATTCTGTTTGTCGGTGAGCTTGGAAAGGCTCAGGCTTTCTCCATCAGAAAGGGTGGGAATTTTCACCTTATCGTCTTCTTCTTCATCAGGAGAAAGATAGAATTTCATACATCCGTCAAACTTCATATTCTGTGCAGAGGTACGGAAATTGTAAGTGCTTTTTTCGCTGTTTGCTTCCACCTCTACCGTCAGCACATCAAACAGTGCCGGCTTTAACTGAGAAGAAAGAAAACGATTCCAGATCAGCTTGTAAAGTTTATATTGGTCATTGGTCAAAGAAGATTTAATCATATCCGGTTCCAGCTCAATATAAGTGGGGCGGATTGCTTCGTGAGCATCCTGCGTGGTTGTGCCTTTTTTCTTATACACATTGGGCTTTTCCGGATAATAGTCTTTGCCAATGTTTTGTAACGTGTATTCTTTTGCTGCAGATACCGCTTCCTGAGATACACGCAGGCTGTCGGTTCTCATGTAGGTAATCAGCCCCAAGAGCCCTTTTCCTTCAATTTCTACCCCTTCATAAAGTGTTTGTGCAACAGACATGGTTTTGCGAGAGGTGAAATTGAGCTTTCTGGAAGCATCCTGCTGCAAGGTACTGGTGCTGTAAGGCGGATAAGCGTACCGTTTTTTCACGGTTTTCTTCACGCTTTTTACCGCAATTTGAGACTCCTTTAATTCTGCCAGAACTGCTCCGGCGGTTTCGCCGTCGTGAATTTCCATTTTTTTGCCGTTCTTGCCGTATAATCTGGAAACAAATTTCTTTTTGTCCGCTGTTAGAAATTCTGCATCAATGGTCCAGTATTCTTCCGGTTTGAAGGAATTGATTTCATCCTCTCTGTCGCAAATAATCCGCACAGTAACCGATTGTACTCTGCCGGCAGATAATCCCTTACGGATTTTTTTCCATAAAAACGGACTTAATTTATACCCCACAATTCTATCTAATACACGGCGTGCCTGCTGTGCATCCACCAGGTCCAAATCAATGGCACGGGGAGCTTTCATTGCCTGGGTAACCGCATTTTGGGTAATTTCGTTAAAGGTTACTCGGCAAGGCTCTTTTTCGTCGATTTTCAGGATGTTGGCAATATGCCAGCTGATTGCTTCTCCTTCGCGGTCAGGGTCTGTCGCCAGATAAATACGGTCAGCCGTTTTGGAAAGCTGAGTCAGTTTTTTCACCAGTTCTTTTCGTTCCGGCATAATCTGATATTTTGGTTCAAAGTTTTTTTCTATGTCAACGCCCATGGTTTTTTTCGGCAAATCTCTCAAATGCCCCATGGATGCAATAACCTCATAGCCGGGACCAAGATATTTTTCGATGGTTTTGGCTTTTGCCGGGGATTCCACAATAATTAAGTTCTGTGCCATATATTTTACTCTCCTTTATTCATCAACCAGTTACAGCTTCAGTGCATAGGAATTTCCCGGCACGCTGTAGATAATGTCTTTCATCATAAGCAAGGTCAAAAGTCCGTTCACCTTCCCAACCGGAAGACCGGAACGTCTGACTAATTCATCAATATATCTTGGTTTTTCCGTAATTTGCTCCAACAGTTTCTTCTCATCAGGCGACAATTCTGCCAATGCCTTGACATATTGCTCCTGTGAAACCTTATGCTCTTTGGCTTCCTGATATAAATATTCGGGAAAATGCTCAATATACCGTTGCACAATATCCTGGGGACAAGTGGCAACCAAAGCAAATTCCTTAAGCAGCTGATTGGTTCCTCTGCTGTTTTCTGCATAGATGTTGTTGGGAATGACAAATACATCCTTTCCCTGATTGTTTGCATGGTCGGCTGTAATGAGAGAACCGCTGTCCAAGTCCCCTTCTGCCACCAGTATTCCCATAGAAATCGCACTGATAATTCGATTTCTTTGCGGAAAGCTGTAGTGCGTAGCTTTCGTTCCGGGCGGATATTCACTCAACACTGCTCCGTAACCGCAAATATATTCATAAAGTTCCTGATTCTTTTTGGGATACACCACGTCAATGCCTGTTCCCAAAACAGCAACCGTAGCCTGTCCTGCTTTCAACGCTCCAAAATGTGCCTGTGAATCACATCCGTCTGCCATACCGCTAACAATAATCATGCCGTTTTTTGCCAGGTCATATGCAAAATCGTAGGATGTCCGTCTGCCATATTCAGTCAAATCACGGGTTCCCACAATGCCAAAGGTGGGCGCCGTATCGTAATCGTAATGATGTCCTTTTTCATAAAGCACAATGGGCGGTGCATAAATCACCGACAAACAATCGGGATATCCTTCTTCTCCATAGCAATAGACAGACGCATTGTTCAACATACATTGTTCAATGACACCCAAAGCGTAATCTAAATCTTTGTTATAAAGTGCCGTTTTCTGTTGCGGCGTTAAGTAAGAAATTTTGTCGATTTCAGAAGGCTTCAAATCAAAAACAGCCCGTGCTGAACCGTAAGTATTGATCAGCTGTTTTCCCTTGGGATTACCATAGCCCAATATTTTTGTCAGCCAAATTGCGTACTTTGCATCATTTGCAATGGTTACCATTTATGTTCTCCTTTTATCTTCGTTTCGCTTGATTTCCTTATCAATGATGTTTAAGGGTGGAGCTGTTTCTTCTGCTGTCTCCTTTTCTTCTTCGTTTTTAGCCACATCAATCTCTTGTTCCAATGGTTTACAGAGCGGCTTTTTGTAAAAATAAATCAAAAGAATCATTCCCAAAATCACTGTAACCAACGCAACAACCTGTGAAATGCGGAAAGAGAAAAAATATAAGCTGTCGGTACGAAGCCCTTCAATAAAAAATCTACCGATGCCGTACCACACAAGATACACTGAAAACATCTGCCCGTGATGTTTTTTCTTTTTGTGAAACAATCCTAACAAGATTGCTCCAAACAGGTTCCATATAGATTCATAGAAAAAGGTAGGGTGAACCCCCATATCCGGATTCACAGCCATCCCCATACTCTGCATTTTTACAAGCTGGGCATGGATGAGATTGCCCGACATAGCAAAAACGGAGTCGGTATTGGTTCCAAAGGCTTCCTGGTTGACAAAATTCCCCCAACGTCCGACTGCCTGCCCCACCATCAAGCCAAAAGCGCCCATATCAAACAGCTGTAATGCGGGAATTTTCTTCACCTTTGCATATATGTAGGTAGAAATCGCTGCGCCGATTACAGCGCCGTAAATAGCGATTCCACCTTGCCAGATTTTGAAAACATCCCAAAATCTTCCGGCATATTCCGAAAAATTGAACACCACATAATAAAGCCGTGCCCCAATGATTGCGCTGGGAAGCCCCCAAAGCAAAACATCATAAAGGGTATCGGTTTCCAAATTTTCTCTCTTTGCAAATATCGTGGCATATAAAAAGCCCAGGATAACACCAGTTAAAATAATTAAAGCATACCAATGCACCTTCAGGTTGCCGAACTGAAAAGCAACCCGATTGATGTGAAAGTGCAGCCCCAGCTGTTCAAAAGAAATGGTATTCAAAATGAATTTCTCTCCTTTTATTCCCCTTTGGATACAGGTTTCATTTCCGATACGGCATAATGCTCGTTAAACACTTCCATCAGACGTTTCATAAGACTTTCCTCCGTAATGGCAGGATACACGCTTAAAAAGTCAAACGCACCGATTTGATAGAAATAATTTGCCGCAAAGCTGTTAGCAACCGATTCGATGGCATCATATGCACGAATCTGGCGGCCCAGCGATGCTTTTTTGCACCGCTCGATTTCTTCCTTGGAAAAACCGTTTTTCTTCACCGATTCAATGCCCGCAAGCACCGCTTCTACGGTACGGTCAATCTCTTTTGCTTCCCCATTTAAGAAGGTGGCAAAATAAGAATCTGAATTCAGACAGTCAAACCCAAAGGTGTCGTTGATTAGTCCTTTTTGATACAACTCGTTATACAGCGGTGCCGACGGTGAAAACATCATCTTAAGAAGAAGTGCTGTTTCCATATTCTTTTTGAGAAGCTCTTTTCCGGTCAGCCCCACATGGTTATCTTTGAAACCGAGAATAAAGCTGGGCTGTGAAACGCTCATTTCTTTCACAATCCGTTTCTGCTTCACGCAGTCCGGCTCCCGATAAATTTTTCGCTCCACCAGAAAGGAACGGTCACGCTTTTTCACATTTTTATCAACCAATTTTGCAACATCATCCACGTCAACATCCCCTGCAACAAACAGCACCATATTTTCCGGATGATAAAAAGTATCATAAATCTGATACAAAAAATCCTTGGTAATGTGTGAAATAGATTCTACCGTTCCGGCAATATCATTACGAACAGGATTTTCAAAATAAAGAGCCTCCAGAGCGTTGTTAAACAATCTCCACTCGGGGTCATCATCGTACATTTTAATTTCCTGTGCAATGATGCCCTGCTCCTTTGCCACATTTTCCACTGTAAAGTAGGGGTCATTGACATATGACAGCAAAATATCTAAATTTTCGTTAAAATAATCACTGCAGGAAAACAAATACCCTGTCATATCATGAGAGGTGAATGCGTTGGCATTTCCACCGGTTTTGGAAAACAAGTCAAAAGCATTTCCACCACCGGGCAGCTCAAAGAGCTTATGCTCTAAAAAGTGGGCAATCCCCATGGGGTCATTCACTTCTTTGCCGTTTACCAGATAGGAGGTATCTATGGAACCGTATTTTACGGAATAAATGGCATATTTTTTGGAAAACCCTTTTTTGGGAAGCACAAACACATCCAGTCCGCTTTCATGCTTGCCGCTATAAAGAGTTTCGCCCAGTTTTTCTTCGTAGGTTTTGGTAAACTCCATAAAAAGCACTCCTTTCCTATGATAAATAATATTCGGTTTGCAGGGTGATTCCCTTGGCAACTCTTACAATATCCTCTTTGGTTAAGGATTCTATTTTTTCGATATATTCTTCGGGAGAAAGAGGATTTCCCGCTAAAATTCCACTCATATAAAAATCGGCAAGATTATGCTGATTATCTCCGGTTTGTTTTAGGATGCCAATAATAAACTTTTTGGAAAATTCGATTTCTTCCTCAGAAATTTCGCCTTTTTTACACAGTTCCAGCTGTTCTAAAATGGCATCATACGCTTTTTGGAAATTCTCCTTATCGGTGCCGATGCCCACAAACATGGTGCCTTTCATTCTGTTTAAGCGGGAATAGACATAATAACAAAGCGACATTTTTTCCCGCACGTTCATAAACAGCTTGGAATGTGGGCCGGACCCAAACACGCTGTTTAAGAGATTTAAGGCATAATAATCCTCCTGGTCGGGACGGATTCCCGTCTCAAACCCAAGGGCAAATTTTCCCTGCACCAAATTCTGATTTTCTTCCACCTTATGTGGTGTTGGAAGATGCTTTTGATAAATGGTGTTTTGGGGGAACGGTTTACGTTCTTTTTCAATTAAATCAGAAAATACCTGCAAAAATTCTTCTTCCTGCACACCGCCGGAAATAAACACGGTAAGAGGTGCGGTTTCTATAATTTCCAGATAACTTTCATATAAATCCCTGGGAGAAATCTGCTTCAAATCCTCCACACTGCCATACTCATACAGTGCATAATTGTCTCCCGCAAACATTTCTTCTGTCAGACGGATATTGGTGTATTCCCGTTTGTCGTTAATAATGCCGTTAATATAATCGGTGAGGTTTTCCTTTTCTCTCTCTACAAAGGCTTCCGAAAAGCCCCCGTTTTCTACCAGCGGATTGGTGAGCATTTCCTTCATAAATGTCAAACAGTTTGCCAACTGCTCACCGTCGGAAAAAGCAGGCTCTAAAAACTCAAACACAAAGCTTAAGGCATGCACATCTCCACGCTTTGCTACGCGGCATTCAAACACACCGCCATAAAGCTCCTGAAGCTTTCTGTTTACCGAAAGCATATCGGGATATGCCTTGCTTCCCAATTTCAAAAGAAAGGGAAACAGGGCGTTTTTGGTAACAGTTTCTTTCGTAAGCTCTGTGAAAAAATGAAAGCTTACCGAAAAGGTTTTGAATTTATTTGCCGGCAAAATGTAAATGTCGGCATTTTTTGAGATTTTCTTCATTCTGATACAATCGGATAAGCTGTTTCTTACCGATATTCCTCCTCAATACTAATGTAGGGAATCGCATTCAGCGAAGTGTCCCCAAACAACTGTTTTTCATATTTGAAATAAGCAAAGCTTCCAATCATGGCAGCATTGTCTCCGCATAAAGAAATGTGGGGACAAACCGTTTTTAACCCCAGCTGTTCTCCACGGGAGAAAAATTCTTTCCGAAGAAACGAATTGGCACTAACCCCGCCTGCCATACAAACCTGACGAATGCCTTTTTCCTTTGCCAGCTTGAAAAACGGGTCTAACAGCATCTTGGTAACCGTTTTGGAAAAAGAGGCTGCCACATCATTTTTGGTGATGCCTCCGCCTTCTGCCTTCAGCCCAAGCCCTTGGAAGCCTTCCTGAGTTAAAAATTCGTCATCTTTGTAGTCTGTGATTGGCTTTTGTATGATTTTCTTAATATAACAATTTACGGCAGTTTTTATACCGCTAAACGAAAAATCATCCGTTTCGCCCAATTTTGGCTTGGTGAATGTGATTTTATCGGGATTTCCCAACTGTGCCATTTTGTCCACCTTCACACCGCCCGGATAAGGAAGTCCCAGCACTCTTGCCACCTTGTCATAGGCTTCGCCAATGGCATCGTCGCGGGTTTTTGCCAGAATTTCAAAAGAAAGATAGTCTTTCACATAAACAATCTGGGTATGTCCGCCGGATACCACCAGACACAAGAACGGCGGCTTCAGCGTGACATCTTCCAGATAGTTTGCCGCAATGTGCCCTTTGATATGATGCACCGAAATTAACGGTAATTTTCTTGCATAGCTTAATGCCTTTGCATAAGAAACACCTGTGAGAAGCGCACCCACCAACCCGGGGCAGGATGTCACCGCAATGGCATCAATATCCGAAAAGGTGGTGCCTGCCTGAAGCAGTGCCTCATCGACCACTTTATCGATTGCCTCAATGTGTTTGCGGGATGCAATTTCCGGCACAACACCGCCGAATTTTGCGTGCAAATCTGCCTGTGAATATATGATGTTGGAATGAACCGTCCTACCGTTTTCCACAACTGCTGCCGCAGTTTCATCGCAAGAAGTTTCGATTGCCAGTATTTTTGCCATAATTTTTCCCTCGTTTTTTGTTCATTCAAAGACACGTGTCATTAAAATTGCATCTTCCTGACGGTCGTAATATTTCTTTCTGCGCCCTACTTCACGAAAGCCGCAAGAGCTGTATAACCGGATGGCACCTTCGTTGGACGCTCTTACCTCCAACGTTAAAAAAGAAAGCTTGTGTTCTTCTCCATAGGCAATCAGCCGCTCTAACAACAGCCTTCCATAGCCTTTTCTGCGATAATCAGGTAAAACAGCAATATTATTGATATTCCCTTCTCCAAGGATGTTCCACATGCCAACATAGCCGATTACTTTGCCCGCTTCTTCCAGACAAAAATACACAGCATTTTCATTGGTCAAATCCTTTTGAAACGACTCTCTGCTCCAAGGAGTAGAAAAACAAGCTCGTTCTACCGCTGCCACACCTTCCACATTCTGAGGTGTCAGAGAAGCAACCGAAATCATAAATGAATCGCCTTCCCTCCGCTGGATTTTTTCAACCGATTCATCACAGAAAGACCAATCCCCGTTTCTTCCACTGCGGGAATATAAACTCTCTGGTAACCAAGCAGGTCCACCTGCTTTAACTGCCGGAAGATTCTATGTGCCATTTCATTCAAATCGGCTGCGCTGCCTAAAGACATTTTATTTTTAGAAAATTGTTCTAATTCCTCCTGAAATAAAAATAAACATTCCGAAGGCTGTAACTGTTCCTCAAAATAAGTAACAATTTTTTCGCGCTCGCCATATACCAAAACCACTTCTGCCTTGGGAGAATAGTGAATATACTTCATTCCCGGAGAAGCAGGCTTTTCTACTTTTGTTTCTGAAATCAGAGAAGGATGCAGCTTTGTTTGCGGCAAAATCTCACGAAGCATTTCCAGTGTAATGCTTCCGGGACGCAAAATAACAGGTGCCTCTCCCGTTACGTCCACCACGGTGGATTCAATCCCAAACTCACAATTCTCTCCCTCGATAATGCCTCCCACTCTACCGGAAAGCTCCCGCTTTACATCCTCAAATGTCGTTGCAGAAACCGTACCGGAAATATTGGCAGAAGGTGCTGCAATGGGGGTATTGCATAAAGAAATGAAGGTTCTTGCAACTTCGTTTTTCGGAAACCTGATTCCCACAGTCGGAAGGCCGGCAGTTACCGCATCCGGCACGCTGCCATTCTTTTTCAAAACCAACGTAATGGGCCCCGGCATAAAAGAAGCTGCAATGCTCTGTGCCATGGGATTAAAATCGCAAGTTAATGAATCAATCATATCCAAAGAGGAAATATGTGCAATCAGCGGATTATCTGCAGGACGGTTTTTGGCTTTGAAAATTTTCAGTACTGCCTGGGCATTAAAAGCATCTGCACCAAGGCCGTATACCGTCTCCGTCGGAAACACCACCGTCTCTCCCATATGAATCAAATCTGCCGCTTCCTGTAGCGATGATGATGAGAAAAATTTGGTCTGCACAACGCTCCCCCTTTCTGAGAAAAATTCGATAAAAAATTTGTCACTATATAATAGTATATAATCTTTCAATATATTATTGTATCACATTTTGCGAAAATGTCCAGTAAAAATTAACATATTTTTAGATTTTTTTCATATTGTGAAATAACAGGACAAGAAAAAATGCGCTTCTCGCTCACCAAGAAGCAGAAAGGAAACTCTCCCCCGCTAACAGTCAGGCGGAGAACAGGAAATCATTTTGAAAAGAAACAAACAAACAAAACAGCCCTCACAAAAACACCGTATGGGGTGTCTGCCCATTGTCATTCTGATGCTTTCACTGATTGTCATTTTGGCATCCGGACAAACAACGCTCCGAAAAAATCTGGATTATTTTATGCGCGGAGAAGCTGATATCGGACAATTTTTGAAGGATGTGACCGCATCCTATCAAAAAAACCTTACCTATCCGGAATTCATCTATCCCTTAAACGGAACGGTTACCTCTCCCTTCGGGGAACGGCTGAACCCCCTCACGCAAATCGCAGAACAGCATACCGGAATTGATATCGACATCAACGCCGGAACCGATGTGAAAGCAGCGGCAGACGGCATCATTTCTAAAACAGGCACCGATGAGCGATTTGGAAATTATATTCTGATTTCCCATAACGACCAGTTCACCACCTGCTATGCTCATTTGGAACAATTCACAAAGCAAGAGGGCGAAACCGTAAAACAAGGAGATAGTATCGGCATTGCAGGCAGCACAGGAAACACCACCGGTCCACACCTGCATTTTGAAATCCGAAAAGGAGAAAAACGGATGAATCCCGTTCTGTTTCTGCCCAAGCAATGAAGCATTTGAAAATCAGCCCCTTGCTCCCTCTGGTTGTGATATTTTCTTATCTCACGCACAATATGATTCCATTTTTCATCACCTATCTTTCCTTGTTGTTTCACGAAGCAATCCATCTGTTTTTTCTGTGCAACGAAAAAATTGTCGTTCGTAAAATTCTGTTAGAGCCCTTTGGCATCTGCATCCAGACGGAAAATAAGCCGCCCGACAGTCTGACAGTTTATTTATCGGCACCTGTTGCTAATTTGCTGATTTCTCTTGTCATTTGGCTGATACAGAGCTATCGGCCCTTTCCTTGTGCCGAATATTTCTTTTTCTCCAATTTGTTTTTGGGGCTTTTTAATTTGATTCCCTGTCTCCCGCTGGACGGAGGCAGAGCGCTTGAAATTTACTTTTCAAAAAAATATGACAAAACAACTGCCAAACAAAAAATGAGACTGCTGTCGCTCAGCCTTTCTTCTGCAATTTTCGCCTCCGGATTATGGCTGCTTTGGTACACAAAATATCAATATTCTTTAATTCTCATCGGTATTTTTTTGTTGTATTCCTGCCTGTGTCAGAACAAGCTGACCCTATGCCAAACGATAGGTGAAACAGCAAAACGGCAAGAACAAACTGACTTTTCAGGCAGCCGCCCAATTTGCTATTTAGGAGCCAGATGGAATTTACCCGCTCAAAAAATCATCCGGAATTTCCAAGGTGACCAATATTATATTGTTCACGTAATAAAAGACGGTAAAATCATAAAAACCGTCACAGAAACTCAGATTTTAACCAAAATCTTAACCTGCGACGGCACACTTTTACTCTCACAATGCTAAAAACCGAAGATGCTTCGTTTCTGCATCTTCGGTTTTTTCGTTACACATTCGGAATGAACAGTCTGGTTCCCACTTTTAAGGAATCCGACTTGACACCGTTTAATTTCTGAATCTCATACACTGTTTTACGGATGTCTTCTTCCCCGCCAAATTCCTCTGCAATACTCCAAAGAGAATCTTGCTCTCTGACAATGTAGGAAATATATTTCACTTCTTCTTTATTTGCCAAAACGTCTACCTGGCTGAGAGCAAAAACGCCCAATAAAATCAATACCGAAACAAAAACCAAACATTTTTTTCCTTTTTTCGTTAATTTCATGGATTTTACCTCCTAAACACGAACATTTGTTTCTTTCTTGAGGCTATTGTAGCACAAACATTTGTTCTTGTCAAGAGTTTTTTTCAAAAAAATACAAACAAATGTTTGACAAATCAAATTTTATATGTTATACTATGAATAACAAAGCGAAAAAATACCGAAAAAACCTGAAAAAAACCTTGTTTTTCAGGTCTTTTTCGACAAAACACCTAATAAGGAGCTTTCTGTTATGGATATGGAATTAACCAAAAAACAAAAACTGATTTTAGATTTTATCAATGATTTTCAGGAAAAAAACGGATTTCCGCCTACAGTTCGTGATATTTGCTTGGGGGTTGGGTTGCGTTCTACCGCAACCGTGTTCACCCACCTGAAAAATTTAGAAGAAAAAGGCTTCTTGAACAAAAGCTCTTCCAAAAACAGAGCCATCTCGGTGGTGAAGGGGCAGGAAACCAAAGCTCCTCTTTCCAACCCGGATATGTCCAATACCAATGTGGTGGAGGTTCCTATTTTGGGGAATGTTGCAGCCGGCGAACCGATCTGGGCATCCGAAAATTTTGACAATACTATGACCATTCCCGTTGAGCTGACCAACAATAAGCAAGTCTTTATGCTAAAGGTTCAGGGTACCAGTATGATTCAAAAAGGGATTCTTCCCGACGACTTCTTAATTGTTGCCCGTCAGCCTGCAGCAGAAAACGGTGAAATTGTGGTTGCACTTCTGGATGACAGCGTTACCGTCAAAACCTTTTACAAGGAAGATGGATATTTCCGTCTGCAGCCGGAAAATGACACCATGGAGCCGATTATTGTCACCAAGCTAAACATTTTGGGAAAAGTGATTGGCTTAATCCGAAAATTCTAATAAAAATGAGCTAAAAAAGGTCTGTGCGAGAAATGCTACAGACCTTTTTGATACCAAAAAATGCACAAAAAAAGCTGTATCACCGAAATGATACAGCTTTCTCTTTGCGATGTTTGAGATTAGATAGCGTATACGCTAACCTGTTTTTTATCTCTTTTGGTTTCAAATCTTACTTTACCGTCGATTAAAGCGTATAAAGTATCGTCAGAGCCTTTTCCAACATTTTCACCGGGATTGATTTTGGTGCCTCTCTGTCTAACCAGAATGTTGCCAGCTAAAACAAACTGACCGTCTGCTCTTTTCGCACCCAGTCTTTTGGATTCACTGTCTCTGCCGTTTTTGGTGCTACCTACACCTTTTTTATGAGCAAATAATTGGAAATTAATTTTGAACATAATTTTATTCCTCCACTTCTAACATTTTTACATAATCAGGATATTCCGACGCCATCTGGTACAAGGTTAACACCATTGTTTCCAACAAAATGTTTACCTTTTCCAATACAAGCTGGTCGGAAATTTCAGGAATTACACATTCAAGATGACCGTCATCAATGATAATATTCAAGCGGATTCCTAAGATTTCTGACATCCCCAACACAACGGATTGTGTGGCAGTGGAAACGCTGGCACAAACAATATCTCTGCCGCTTTCCTCATAGCCGGAATGCCCATCTACCGAAAATCGGTTAATATTACCGATGTAATTCCTGTTAATTTCAATGTTTATCATAAAAAATTAACCGTTGATTTTTTCAATCTGTACTTTGGTATAAGCCTGTCTGTGACCCTGTTTTTTGTGATAACCTTTTTTCGGTTTATACTTGTAAACAATGATCTTTTTGCTTCTTCCTTCTTTGATTGCTTTTGCGGTTACAGTTGCACCGTCAACATAAGGAGCACCAACTTTGATGCCATCATCAGAACCGATTGCCAACACTTCGGTAAAAGTGTAGGTTTCGTTTTCACCAAGTCCTAATTTTTCGATGTAAATTACATCTCCTTCTGCTACTTTGTACTGCTTTCCGCCGGTTTTCAAAACTGCGTACATAAAAGCACCTCCCAATTAAATTTTTTGCATCCGTTTTCGGATGGTTATTTAGGACACGCCCGGATCATGGTGACCTTACCAAAGTAAGATTCTTATGCCACTCCAGAGCGGTTACCACAGTATTATACAATCCTTTTATCAAAATGTCAAGTGTTTTTTTATATTTTATGAAAATTCTTACATTTTATCTGATTCGCCTAAGATGTCTTCTAAGAAATAAGCGTTGGTATCGGCAGGTTTTCCGTCCATCCCAAACACGGTCACACGAACATAAATATCATCAGGACGAAGCTCAAATTCCGCTTCGTTGATGTGATCGCCGTTGGTGGGATATGCAGTATGGCAATGGCGGATACCGGTGGCAAACACAATACGCTTTGCATCGGAGGTTTTGATGTGAAGCTTGTTGCCTTCCAGATATAAGCTGTAAATTTCGGGGCCCATAGAGGCATAGAAATGACCTTTTACCAGTGCATCGGTAATGGAACGGTATTCCAGCTTTTTCGCTTTAATCATAGTAAAGCCGCCAAAGGAATCGCAACGAGGGCTGTCAAAGGAATAGTGGTTGTGATTATCATCGGTTGCAATACAAAAGATTTTTTTGCCGGCAGAAAGCATTTCGTCATACTGAGCGGCATTATATTCGTCATAGCCCTCGGTAACGCAACCATAGTTGCAGATTTCCATGGCATTCATCCCTTCGTACTTGCCGTAAATTTCAAACCGTTCCAGCGACCAGGTGGGATGGTTATAGGTTACGAAAAAGCCTTTTTCACGGGCGGTTTTCATAATGTTGTTGATACATTCCGGCGTATAATCACGGGAATAATTTGGCTGGGTTTTATCGTAAGTAACAGTATATCGGGGGTCGTTGAATGACACGATTCTGTCGTAATACCGATTGGGAAGGCTGAAACAGGGCTGCACCACGTTATCGGGGTCCAATGCAATCAGGCAGATGTGACAAACCGGAATCACGTGATAGGGATTTTCTTCGGTTTCGTTATCAAAATCGTATTCGGTTCCGGTGAGAGCAACGAAGTTTTCATCGGTTAATTCCGGATGCGGAACCATTACGTTATGGTCGGTATAAGCAATCACGCTATAGCCGCGCTTCTGATATTCCGCCTTCATCTCTTCGGGAGACAACTTTCCGTCAGACATGGTAGAATGGCTATGTAAGTTTGCTTTATAAAACTGTCCGTTTTCGGGCAATAAATATTTTCTCATATCAAAATCCTCCCGTTTATTTCACATAATCTTCCACAAAGTAGGCATTACTGGTTGCACGTCTGCCCTCTTTGTCGCACACGGTTACTCTGAAGAAAATATCCTGTGGCCATACATCAAAAATAACTTCGTTGAGCTTGCCGCCTTCCGGACAATACTCATTATAGCAATGACGGATGCCGGAGGTAAAGTTGATGATGGCTGCATCGGAGGTTTTCACGTGCAACTTGTTGCCTTCCAGATACATGCTGTAAATTTCCGGCCCCATAGATGCGTAAAAATGACCTTTCACCAAAGCATCGGTAATGGAACGGTAATCCAAATTTTCTGCTTTGATCATGGTAAAAGCACCAAAGGAATCGTTATACGGGCTGTCAAAGGGAGAACCGTTATGGTTATCGTCGGCAGAAATACCAAAGATTTTTTCACCGTTATGCAGTTTTTCTTCATACACCTTGGTGTTATATTCGTGGAAGCCCTTCACATAGGAGGCGTAGTTGCAAATTTCAATGGCGTGCATTCCCTTGTATTGGCTGTAGGTTTCATAACCCTCCTTGGACCATTTGGGATGATTGTAAGTAACAAAAAAACCTTTTTCACGGGCGGTTTGAATCACCTCATTCACACCGTCGGGTGTGAACACTCTTTCGTAAGCAGGCGCATTAGGATCCAATGTCACCTGATAGCGGGGGTCGTTACGTTCTAAAAGTCTGTCATAAAACCAATTCGGTTGATAAAAGCAAGGCTGAATCACATTTTCAGGATCCAATGAAATCAGACACAAATGAGAGGTTCTGGATTGTTCCCATGACTGACCGGGAAGCACCTCTGCAAAATAGTATTCCATACCATACAACGCCACAAAATCGTCGCTTTGCAGATACGGATGCGGCACTAAAATATTATGGTCGGTAAATGCCACAACAGAATATCCGCGCTGTTTGTATGCCTCCTTGATTTCATCCGGCGTCAGATTTCCGTCGGAAACGGTGGTATGACAATGTAAATTTGCTTTATAAAACTGTCCTTTTTCGGGCAATAAGTAAGTTCTCATAGCGAGGTCTCCTTTATAAAATATCTTCCACAAAATATGCGTTGGTATCAGCAGGCTTGCCGCTCTTGTCAAACACGGTCACACGAACATAAATGTCATCAGGGCGAAGCTCAAACTCTGCTTCGTTTATGGTATCCCCTTCCGACGGATACTGACACTTTCCGTGGCGGACACCGGTGGTGAAGACAATTTTTGCCGCATCAGAGGTTTTAATATGTAATTTGTTGTCTTCCACATATAAGCTGTGAATTTCAGGCCCCTGTGAAGCATAGAAGTTACCGTTTTTCAGTGCATCAGCGATGGCTCTGTATTCCAGCTTTTCTGCCTTAATCATCGTAAAACCGCCAAAGGAATCGCAATGTGGACTATCCAGGGGGCGACCGTTGTGGTTATCATCAGTTGCAATACAGTACAGCTTTTTACCCTGGCGGAGCAACTCATCGTACACATGGGGATTATAATCGTGATATCCCTCGGTAATACAACCGTAGTTGCAGATTTCCATGGCGTTCATCCCTTCGTACTTGCTGTAAATTTCATAGCCTTCCTGAGACCATGCCGGATGATTATAGGTTACAAAATAGCCTTTTTCACGGGCGGTTTTAATCATATCGTTGATATACTCGGGAGTATATTGAAATTCGTACGGCGGAATAGACTCATCATGCTGAACCACAGATGGGTCCGGCAAATGCTGATAGAGCCAGGAATACCAAAAACAGGGCTGCACCACATAATCCGGATCGGTAGTGATCATACAAATATGGCAGGTTTTTAACCGGTGAAACGGCTCATCTTGCTTTGCTTCTTCCGTGATATCATATTCCAAGCCGTGAAGTGCAACAAAACCATCATCGGTCAGCTCCGGATGAGGAACCAGCACATTATGATCGGTATAAGCAATCACGCTATAGCCTCTTTTTTTGTATTCTTCCTTCATTTCAGCAGGGGAAAGTCTGCCATCTGACACATTGGTGTGACAATGCAGATTCGCCTTGTAAAACTGACCACTTTCCGGTAACAGAAATTTTTTCATTGTTTTTTCTCCTTCAATCTTTTATATTGTTCCATCTGCCACAGATAAGCTTTTTTAGAGTCGGATATCACAAGAAGTAACAGTTGCTTTCTGTCTCATTTTTTTAATCCATTGCTTCGCCCAAAAGCTTCATTGTCTCTTTAATGTGAATGTTTTGCGGACAGTATTTCTCACAAGCGCCACACTGAATGCAGTCTTTCACATTGGCGTGCTGCTCTTGTAAAATCACTTTGGTTTCTTTCCAGGCGGATTCTGCTGCCAAATGTTTGTTATAAACAGAGAATACATCGGGAATCTGAATTTTTTGGGGACAATTATCTACACAATAACGGCAAGCAGTGCAGGAAATTTGCCGCACAGCCCGAATTTGTGAACGAAGCTTCTCAGAAAGTGCAAATTCTTCTTCGCTCAAGGGAACAAACTCCTTCATAGCAGAAACATTATCCCGAAGCATATCCATATTCCCCATCCCAGACAGCACCATTTCAATGTTGGGAAAGCTTGCTGCAAAACGTATTGCAAAAGCCGCCTCGCTGTCTTTGCTGTTTGCCCGAAGCAGCTCTTTCGCTTCTTTCGGAAGATTCACCAGATTACCACCCTTAACAGGCTCCATAACAAGCACTTTTTTTCCGTGCTTCATACACACGTCATAACAAGCTCTGCTTTGTACGCCCGGGTCATCATAGTCCAGATAATTAAACTGAAGCTGCACATATTCTATCATAGGCTGCTCTGTGAGAATTTTGTCGAGCACATCCGCTGTATCGTGAAACGACATGGCAATGTGTCCGATTTTTCCTTCTTCTTTTAACTGCTTCACAATTTCAAAGGAATTGCAACGGATATTTTTCTGATACAACTCCTGATTCATACAATGAAACAAATAAACATCAAAAAAATCTACCCCGCAAGCCTCCAGCTGTTTTTGAAATAGCGGACGGATTTCTTCCTCCGCATTGTAATACCAGGGAGAAAGCTTATCTGCCAAAACAAAGCTATCCCTCGGGTAACGCTTTACCAGACATTCCCGAATGGCGATTTCGCTCTTCCCGTCCAAATATCCATGTGCCGTATCGAAATAGTTAAAGCCTTCTTCTAAAAAAGTGTCTACCATCTCATTTACCTGAGTGTAATCCACTTGCTCGCCATCCATGGGAAGCCGCATAAATCCAAATCCGAAATTTTTCTTCACTTTTTCAAATAACATAGCGGAGCTCTCCTTTTTGTGATAAATTTAATGTCAATCGCTTTTTGGGAAAACACTTTATATGACTGCGATAATGCTCTTGTTTGTTCGTTCGGTGATAAATTGCCTGAATTCCTCACAAGTGCTGCCGGAAAGATTGTTTTTATCATAAATTTGTGCATGACTGCTGCTGAATATAAACACAAAGTATGCGTCTGTTTCTGCCACCAGCCCTATCTTATCATACGAAAATTCCGTTTTGCCGACAGCTGTTTCTGAAAGAAAGCTGTCCGAATTTTCACAATCGAAGGTTACCACAGCTTTTTCCGTACCGGGAAGCAGCCGTTTTTTTGCAAAATATCCATTGATTTTGTCTTCCAAAAACAGTGCAGCAACAAGCACAAGAACCACAAGCCAGGTGATGATTTTTCTTCCATCAATGATAAACCTTTCCTCACCGGAAGAAAGTGACAGAAGAATCCCTAACACGGCAACAATCCAACCAAAAATATGGCTTTGGTTGCTTTTTGCTTTTCTGACAGTCTTTCTAATACACTTTGCCATAACAGATAATGCTTTTTGATTGTATGTATTTTCAAATGTAAATTTCATCAGCCTGCCTTCTTCTTGCTTGATTTATTATAGCATATCGGTTAGAAAATTTCAAGTTATTCCGAATAGTTGGAATGGTTTTTTTTAATTTCAGCAAATTTTAGAATGCGAAAAAACACATTACCAAATAAAATTACCCGTCAGCAATCGTGACGGGTAATTTTTACTCATTGTCCGCTAACATATTCTCAATAAATATGCCATAGCCTTTTTTGGAATCGTTTACAAAAACGTGTGTTACAGCTCCCACAATTCGGCCATTCTGAATTATCGGTGAACCCGACATTCCCTGAACGATGCCTCCTGTTTTGGAAAGAAGCTCACTGTCTGTTACCTCAATCACAAAATCCTTATAGTCTCCATTGTCTAAAATGCGAAGTATCTCAATTTCATATTCTTTGGTGCCTTCCTCCGAAACTGTTGATAAAATGGTTGCTTTTCCGTTTTTGACTTCGTTTTTCTTGGCAATAGGCATCTTTTTTTCTGTAACAATGGTTTGATTTTTCACGTTTCCCCGGATGCCCGATGCCGTGTTTTCACAAATTCTGCCGACTGCTTCCCCCGATAAAACACCAATCAACTCACCGGGGCGTCCCTTTTGTGCTTGCTTTGCGCCTTTGATATCCACAAGCTCCAGATAGCCAAGCCTTACGGAATAGGAGAGGTCGGTATCCATATCGTTGACCGGATGCCCCAGTGCCACAAAGGAGGATTTATCCTCTGTAAAAAACGTAACGGTTCCAATTCCGGCAGCACTGTCACGGAGCCAGAATCCGCAAACATACTGATTACTTTGGTTCAAGGTGGGCGTCAGTTTCAGGGTGCACTCCTTTTCTTTACGAAGCACAGTCAATAGCAGCGTTTCCTCTTTTGTGGTTTCTAAAATTTCTTCAAAATGGCGGGTATTTTGCAGGGTGGTTTCGTTTACTTTTTGGATGATATCCCCTACTTTTATACCTGCTTTTTTTGCCGGAAGGTGCCCGTTTTGTTCTACTCCTACCACCATCACGCCTTTGGTTTTCAGCTTCATCCCAACTGCTTTTCCGGAAGGAATCAGGTATCGGACTTCGCTTTGGCTGTTCACCGGAATTTCATTCATAAAATGCAAGCGGATAAAACCCACAGAAAACAGAAATACTACTAATGAAATATAAAATTTTTTAATTGAATTTTTGCACAAAATTTTCCATCACATCCGCGTTATTTTTTGTCCTTGGACAGTTATTATTGTTTCCTTTGTTCACAGAAAATACGAATGTAATTTTTATCACAACTGTTAAGTTTTTTGAAACATAAAAACCGACTGACCAAAAGAGTCAGCCGGTAATGTTAGAATTTAATATACACGATCATCCGAAAGAATTTCATCGATATAATTTTTGACATCCGAAAGTGTCAGTAAATTTGCCACTTTCAATTTATATGGTTTTGCATTATGGAACCCTTTTAAGTACCATAAAATGTGGCATCTTGCTTCTTTAATGGCATTTTTTTTCGTTTCGTTCATTTTTTCTGCCTGGCGGTACAAAACACCCATTTTTTCTTCTTTGGAAATGGTGCGGTTTGGATGTTTTATCAAGTCAAAAATAAAGGGATTCCCCAGTGCAGCACGACCAATCATCACTCCGTCACAACCGGTCGCTTCTTTCATTCTGAAATAGCTTGCACTGTCACAGACATCACCGTTTCCGATAACCGGAATAGAAACTGCCTCTTTTACCTGCTTGATATAAGACAAATCGGCAGCTCCGCTATACTGCATTTCTCTGGTTCTTCCGTGAACAGTCAGAAAATCCGCTCCTGCTTCTTCACAAAGCTTGGCGCATTCCACCACGTTTTTATGTTCCGAATCAAAGCCGATGCGCAATTTTACGCTTAAGGGCAGCTGAGTTGCTTTTCGCATGGCAGATACGATTTCAAACAGCAGCTTTGGTTGCTGCATCAATGCAGAACCGTCACTGTTTTTCACAATTTTCGGAGCGGGACACCCTGAGTTCAAATCAATCATAGAAAAACCCATATCCTCAATTTGCTTGACCGCATCATACAAAACAGCCGGCTCGTGACCAAACAACTGTACCGAAAGCGGCGAATCTTCTTTTGAAGTTTTCAGCAAATCAAACGTATGCTTGTCTTTATAAGTCAACGCTTTTGCGCTAATCATTTCCGATACACAAAGAAAAGCACCCTGTTCTCTTGCAATCTCACGGAATGCTAAATCCGTAACCCCTGCCATTGGTGCTAAAATCAAATCATTTTGCTTTAATAATTCCAATAATTCTTTGCTTTTCTGATTCATACCTCTACCTGTCTTCTGTCTAACTCAAAAGAACGATAACAAGACCTGCTGCAGCAAAAAGCAGCCCCACGAGCTTTGTGGATACAATCTCTTGCTCTGTAGCATCTCTTTTTTTTAGCTTAGATACCAAAAACGACGCTCCAAAGGAAACAAACGCTCCCGCTGCTAACAAAATAAGACCGATGATTTTCATATAAGACACTCCTTTTGGTAAGATAAATCCCAAAAATCAACTTTCTTATTATACAATATCCCTACAAAAAAAGCAAGCAATTTTCAAAAAACGCAAAGAAGAATTCTGCCCTCTTTTACAAAATATGAAATTTTTTGAAACTTTTTTAAGGAAATCACTTGACATTTTACAATTTATTCATTATAATACTAAAGGTTATATTGGTAATACTATTTGAGTGCAATGCCAAGTCGTTCTTGGCTGCAACCTCTGACTCAAATAATACTTATAAAAACTTAATTTTAAGAAAAGGAGTATTTTTGAAATGCCGAATATTAAATCCGCTGAAAAAAGAGTAAAAGTTATTGCAACCAAAACTCTGCAGAACCAGATGATTAAATCTAACTTAAAAACTACCTTAAAAACTTTTGAAGCAGCTTGCGACAAAGAAGACAAAGCAGGCTTGGCAGAAATCTTCCAGAACACCGTGAAAACCATTGATATGGCTTGCACCAAAGGCGTTCTGAAGAAAAACACCGCTTCCAGAAAAAAATCTAACGTTGCGAAAAAATACAACGCGGCAATCAAAGGTTAATTCTCATAAGTCCCAAGAATCCCGTATGGAGTTTCCATACGGGATTTTTTTATTCATTATATAGTCCCAGACGTCCGGAAAAAAGGTAAGTGACAGGAACAATGATGGCAAAAAAGAGAATTCCCTTCACCCCAAACACTTCCAAGCCTAACAATACGGAAGCAAACGGACATTTTGTCATGCCGGAAAATAAAGCAATAAATCCAAGGCAGGCTCCAAACCCGGGGTCTAACCCCAACAGACCGCTTGCCATGCAACCAAAGGTTGCTCCAATGAAAAAGGTAGGCACAATCTCGCCACCCTTAAATCCAGCCGCAACGGTAACTGCAGTAAACAGAATCTTCATAAGAAACGCCTCAAAATTTGCTTCTCCGGCGATTGCATTTGCAATTACACCCATCCCCGCACCGTTATAGTCGTGTGTTTTGGCAAGATAAGTAAGTCCCACAAGCAGAACCCCGCCGGCAAAAGCACGAACATAAGCATTCGGAGCAGTCTTTTTCGCAAGATGTTCACTCTTGTGAAGAGACCATGCAAACACCATAGAAACTCCTGCACATAAAATCCCAAGCACAATTACCTTTAATATGGAAAACATCAGATTCCCCGATACGAAAGGCATCAGAAAACGAACCGGTTCCACCCCACAAAAACGGGATACTAAAAACGCTGTCACAGAAGAAATCAGCCCCGGAAGCAAGCCACGAAAATTGAACATTCCTACTCTGGTTGCCTCAAGGGAAAAAACTGTTGCAGTAAGCGGTGTTCCAAACAAAGCAGAAAACACACTGCTCATCCCCGCTGCCACCATCAGCTTTTTGCTGTCATCCTCCTGCTTCAATGCTTGTCCTACATTGTAGCCCATACTGCCGCCAAGCTGGAGTGCAGCCCCTTCTCTGCCGGCAGAACCACCCAATGCATGCGTAATGACCGTACCAAAAAAAATCAGTGGAATCATCACAAGCGGAACATCTTTTTTCTCTTTCACCGCCTGAAAGACACGCTTTGTGTCAATATTGCCAAAGTTACGAAAGCGACCATACATCGCTGCAATAAGAAGCCCGCCAATAGGCAACAGATAAATCATCCAATGGTTATGTTCCCGCTGTTCGGTAACAAAATCCACACTGATATGAAAAGCAGTGCCCAATAGTCCGCCAAGAAAGCCAATTAAGATGCCGAAAAGCACCCATTTTAGTATCAATTTTCCATATTTTTTACACTGATCCAAGAGATTCATTTTCCCATTCTCCATTATACTTGTTCTTTTGCGTTTAATAACCCAACACGTCGGTTATCACATTTGCCGGAATTGAAACATCCGCGCCTCTCATAGAATCTTCAATCTGGGAAAGGGTTCTTCCGCCGATAATCGGAAATACCTCCACAGCCGAGATAGAACAAAGAATGCCGCATACCACAGCTGCAACACTGCAGCGCTGTTCTGCCGAAAGCTGTTTAATCAACTCTAACCGTCTCAAATTTTCTTCACACAGGTACCGCTTTTTTGCTTTCTCGGACAGCGCACTTTCGCCCTGTTCTGCCATCTTTGAGAAAAATCCTTTTGCCTGGGAAGAATATGCCACCACCGGCATAGGATTGTTTTTATAGAATGCAAACTCATCCGCATCCATTCCTACCAGTCCGCCTCTTTCACCCAGACAATAGGCAGGATTAAAGCGTATCTGACTTGCTGAAAATCCGGCAAGTCCATTTTCTTTTGCATATTGATTTGCCATTTCGATTCTTTGTGAACGCCAGTTTGATGCACCGAATTGTTTAATTTTCCCTTCCTTGACCAGCCGATTCATCATATCAATGATTTCATTTTCCGGTCTTGCTTCATCATCACGGTGAAGCCAGTAAAATTCGATTTGCTCCTGTTTTAACGCCTTCAAACTGCATTCCAAATCAAAACGGATATCCGCTTCGTTGATTCGGGGTGCCTCTCCTCCATCCATATCATAATATCCGCCTTTGGTGGAAACAAGGATGTCGGCAGGCTTTCTGTCATTCAGCCACTTTCCGACTACTTTTTCTGCTTCTCCATCTGCATAAAGACGGGCAACGTCAATATGGCGGCCACCCATCTCGTAATATTTATCCATAATGGCAAATGCCTCTGCCTCGGAAATGGTGTCTCCAAAATATGCAGTCCCCAAAAGTATTTGGGAGCTTTTCTTTCCAAAACTGTCTGAATACTTCATAGTTTATCTCCTTAAAAATCAATACATTAGATAAAACAAACAACAATCTTGTTCCCTCGGCTGCTTCTATATCTTTCTGATTTTTTTCGTAATATCTTGAAAATATAAAGCCGCTATGCTAAAATAGACTTATAGAAAGGATGTGTTCAGCATGAAAGTACGAGAATATGTTCAAAACTTTTTCACAAATGTAAAAAACGGTATTCAAAGATATTTAATTGCCTTTGTCTGTTCTGTGCTCTGTTATCTGACTGTATCCCACGAAATTTTGTTTGGATCAAGCAAGGAAGAAATCATCGTTCCCTTGTGTATGACCTATGCTTTGGTTGCGTTGTTTTCTGTTCTCCTGAAAACCATACAGGAATACATCAGCCATAAACTAAACAGTCTGATACAGTACAGCCTGTGCGCACTGACTGCAATCGCAGGATTTTTACTCATCAAACAAAACTACGACTCCCTGTATACCATTATGGCATACTTCGGCATTATGGTTGCGCTGCTCTGCTTTATCTTTTCAACGCTGATGCGAGGAGAAAACCGTGATGTTGCATTTCCCAAGCTGGTATCCTCTTTTATTTTTACGGGTGCGGTATGTGGGGTGCTTTCCGGTGGATTATCCACCTGCATTGCAGCCTTTCAATCCCTGATATTCACCTGGGATAACAGCTATAAGCTATATTTACTTGTAAACCTTTTTGTATGGGTGATAGGATTTCCCAACATCTTTCTTTCCTTTATTCCAAAAAAGGAAACTCCCGCATCACAATCAAAAATATTCCGCATTTTTGTTTTGTATGCCGGATTGCCGTTATACATACTTCTGATCGCTATTTTGCTCATATACCTTGCAAAAATCGTATTCACGCTGAATATGCCTGTAGGTGAAATTAACTGGTTTGCATCCTTTGCATCTCTCTTTTTCATTTTCTTTGTGATGAGCGTGATGCAGTATACCGAAAAGCTTGCAAAGCTTTTTATAAAGTATGGCGGTTATTTTCTGATTCCCGTGCTGATTATGCAAGCCCTTGCGGTGTTTGAAAGAATCAATGCATACGGGCTCACCACACCAAGAACAATTTCTCTTGTGCTAATTGCAATCAGCATCTTATTTATCGGTGGAGCAATCATTGTGCCAAAGCACTTAAACAAGATTGCACTGATCTCCGGAATGGTTGTATTGCTGGTTACCGTTACACCTTTGAATGTGATCGACATGCCGGTTGCCAGCCAGACTGCTATCCTGAAAAATGTCCTGACGAAGAATAATATGATAAGCGATGGAGCTGTGATTCCAAACAACAACATCAACGATGAAGATGCCAAAGCCATCATCAGCTCGTACAATTATTTGAAGTATAATGCAAAAAAAACGCCTGACTTTATCCCAAACGATGAAAAAAATTTTTCAGAAATATTCGGCTTTTCCGACAGCGAAAAGGAATCCAGATATGAAGGCTGGTTTTTCCAGACAAAATCATCTGCTGACATCACAGAATATCAACAAATGGTCAAAGTGTACGCCTACGATGAGGTTCTTACAGTTGATCACAACGGTCAGCAGTATAACATCAATCTATATGACCTTGCAAGAGAATTACATCAAAAATACGGCACAGAACAACACGAATTGGATGTTTACAGAGTGAATGAACACGTGGGATTATACATGGTTTCCTTTACGGCTGATCTTGAGGATGGAAACATAATATACTCAAGCTTTAGCGGTTATGCGCTGCTAAAGGATTAAATAGAACTCCTCTTCGTTTATTTCCGTAACAGATCATAAATTTTCATTAACTTATAACATTATAGCACGATATATTTCAAATTGCAACAAATTACACACAAAGTATATTTCAAAAATCCTGAAAAATTTGTTTCATAAAAAAAAACGACAAGTCGAACTTGTCGTTTTTTTTGGAGCTGGTGGCGTGACTTGAACACGTGACCTTCTCATTACGAGTGAGATGCTCTACCGACTGAGCTACACCAGCGTATGTGAGGGACTGTCATTTTTTTAGGACAGTCCCTTTTTTGTTGTAGCGATTGGTGCAATCCGACAAACAGCAAATGACTGTGGGCTTCATCCACAGATTATTCTTCTGTAGCAGCTTCCTGATTTTCCTGATTTTGCTGATTTCTATGCTTAAATGCAACAATCAAGCGTCTCTGAGGCTCTACACCAACAGAATAGGTGGTAATCATCGGATAGCTCTGAAGCGCAGAATGAATAATTCTTCTTTCATATGCTTTCATGGGTTCCAATTCATATTTTCCACGTGATTTAATCACACGGTTTGCAATGCTTTTTGCAAGACCGGTCAAGGTTTTTTCACGTTTCATACGATAGTCTTCGGTATCCAGACGGATTTTTTCACCGCCTTTTACTTTTTTATTGAATGCAAGCTGCAGCATGTGCTGAATTGCATCCAAAGTGTCACCGTGTTTTCCGATAATGCTGCCTGCTTCGTCCCCCGCAATATTCACAAAAATAATTCTGCCTTGCTGACGAACTTCTGCAGTCATTTCCATTCCCATTAATTCAAACAGTTTTTTCACATAATCTTCCACAAAGCTTACACCGTTTTCACTGGGAACAAAATCAGCATCGTCTTCATAATTGATGGTAGGTTTCTTTGTTTCAGGCTGCTTTACTTCTTTTGCCGGGTTCTTTTCCACCTTTGCTTTGGGGGCTTTTGCTTCGACTTTTTTGGGTTCTTCTTTTACTTCTTCCGGTTTTTTCACATCATATCTTGCTAAAATTCTTGCCGGTTTTGCACCCAGGCCTAAAAATCCGTTGGTGGGAGCGCTTAAAATTTCAAATTCAATTAAATCTCTATCTACTGCTAATTCTGCCACTGCTTTTTCGATTGCTTCGTCTACGGTTTTGGCAGAGGTAATAATTTCTTTCACGGATAGTTTCCTACCTTTCTATTTCTTTCTCTTCTTTTTCAATTCTTTTCTTAACAGGGCTTTTTCTTCTTCCTTCTGGTCTAAATCGTCCACTTCTTTTTGCATAATGTAACGATCCAACGTCAAGCTCTGGATAATCTGGATCAAGTTACCCACAATCCAGTAAAGGCCCATTGCAGCCGGCAGAATATAACAGAAATATGCTGTCATAAACGGAAAAATCAGCTGCATACTCTTCATTTGAGAAGCCTGCTCCTGAGTCTGTGTTTTTGCATTCAGCTTTTGCGAAATGTAGCTGGTTAAAAATGTGGTCAGACCTGCCAACACAGGCAATGCCCACAAAATGGGATGTTCCATTACAGAAGTTGAAGGAGTGTACCCCAGGTTGATACCGAAGAAATTAAAGTTCATCACAAAATTTTCTGCGGTAAAGGTGGTGGTAATGGTGGAAAGCAGTTCTTTTGCCTTATCAAAATTGTTGCTGACAAAGGCAACAACATTGAGCTGTGTATCGGTGGGAGTCTGACAAAGCACGGTTAATGCGGCTTTTAACTCCTCGGTTACAGGATGCCCTAAAATGTAAGTAATGGGGTTTTGAATTACGCCATAAATGGCAATGAGAATGGGCATCTGAATAAAAAGCGGCAAACAGCTGCTCATAGGGTTGAATTTGTACTGCTGATAAAGCTTCATGGTTTCTTCGTTGAGCTTATCTTTATCGTACTGATATTTTTTTTGCAATTCCTGCAGTTTTGGCTGCATTTTTTGCATATGTGCCATGGATTTCTGCTGCTTAAACACAAGCGGAAGCAGGCACACACGAACCAAAATGGTAAACAGAATAATAGCGATACCGAAATTATCTACAAAATTGTAGATAAACCGCATAACTGTGCCCAAAAACACATAAATAAAATCAAACATTAAAATATTCCTTTCCAATCAGGTCGGTTTACGGGTAGTCGATGCCTCCCGGATTCCATGGATTGCATCGCAGAATACGATAGCAGGCTTTCAAAAAACCTTTGAAAAATCCGTATTTTTGAACGGCAAGAATGGCATATTGCGAACAGCTTGGGTAAAATCGGCATCGGGCACCCAAAAGCGGTGAAATAAACTTTTGATACCCTTTGACCAGCAAAATAAAAAGCTTACTCATCAGAAAACGCCTCCGCTTTTTGTAAGAGCTTTTTCAGCTCCTTGCCCAATGCAAAAAAATCTGACCCCACAATGGCATTTCGCGCTACAACTACAACATCGCAGCCCGGCTTCATTGCAGGCATAACCAGCCGCATATTTTCGTATATCAAGCGTCTGGCACGATTTCTGACACAAGCTTTGCCTATTTTTTTAGTGGCAGTAATTCCCATACGAACCGTCGCACGATTGGTTTTTAAGTAATACAAAACGGCATATCTTCCGGGATATGACTGCCCCTTCTTATAAACTCTTTGAAACTCATAATTTTCTGTTAAAGAAGTAACCAAGCGTTTTCCCTCACACCTCATGCCAATCCTACGGATTTCATGATAAAATTTCCTAATTTGACAAAATCAGGCAGATAAAGAAAAAATGCCGCAAGCATTAAGCATTTGACGACATTTCTTATCTTTTGAATTATGCGCTAAGACTAACTCTGCCTCTTGCTCTTCTTCTAGCTAAGATTTTTCTACCATTTCTGGTTCTCATTCTTTTGAAGAAACCGTGTTCTCTTTTTCTCTGTCTTTTTTTCGGCTGATAAGTTCTTTTCATGATTTTTGCACCTCCAATATATATCGTTGATTACTTTACAAAACGGAATCCCTGCTATCAAGGTTTTTGCGCCAAACTTTGATAAAAAACAATATTTATCAATTTTAGCATTCAATATTATACCGAATTATCAAGAAATTGTCAAGCTATTTTTGAAAGTTTTTCAATTTTTTTTATTTTTGAGGTAAATTCCATTTATTTTTTCTGTAGCGTATTTTACTTCGCCTATCGTGTTGTGCTGCGAAAAGGAAATTCTCACAGCAGTATCCTGCTGTTTTTTAGGCACCGAAAAGCCTTCCAATACGCGATTACTGCCGCCTTTTTTTTGCGAGCACGCAGACCCGGAGGATACATAAATGCCCTCACTTTCCAACATATGAAGCACAATTTCCGACCTGAGATTCAAGGAAATATTCACAATGGTGCCCAATGAATGTTTGCTGTTTACAGGAATTTCAGGAGAAAGACAAGAAAGAAACGTCTGTGAAAGCTCCCTCATTTTTTCCATGGGCTTTTCTTTCTGAAAAATTTTTACCGCTTCGGAAAATCCGGCAATATTTGCCACGTTTTCCGTGCCGGAAAACAAATTGTTTTCCTGACCGCCGCCCAAATACATTGGTTCCAGCAGAACCCCTTTTTTTACATACAACACGCCGATGCCCTTGGGAGCACCGATTTTATGACCGGAAAAGCTCATCAGATCAGCACCAAAGTCCCGCACCGAAATGGGCAGCTTTCCATACGCCTGAATGCAATCGGAATGAAGCACGGCTTTTAAGCCCTTTTTGTCAATGATGGTTCTGATGGCAGAAATGTCAAACACCGTCCCGGTTTCATTATTCACCGCCATCATACTCACAAGGGCAGTCTCTTCGTCCAGATGTTCGTCCAACCATTCCCAATCGGGCTCTCCGTCTTTTATGGGAATCCATTCCACAAGGTATCCGTTTTCCGAAAGGTATTTCCCGATATTATAGACGGAAGCGTGCTCTACAGAAGAAATGAGCACCTTATTTCCCTTATGCTTATTTCTGCGAAGATACCCCAAAATTGCAGTATTATTTGCCAGGGTTCCGGAGGGAGTGAAATAAATTTCAGTTTCTTTTGCACCAATGGAATCTGCCACGGTTTTTCTGGCTTCCGAAATAATATTTTCCGCATCTATGCCCATACGGTGCAAGGAAGACGGATTTCCGTAGTGAACGGAAAGCACTTCTTTCACACGCTCTATGACACTGTCGTAGGGACGGGTTGTTGTTGCATTATCCAGATAAATCATTCAAAACTTCCTTTCCAATTACTATGGACGATATTTACAAAAGGGGCATTTAGGGTCATCGATATCGTGGGTAGCACCGCAATTTGGACACTCCACCTGCGCAATCTGATATTCGCTGATTTCTACAGGGCGGAAAAACTCTATTTTTCCGCAATGGGGACAGCAGTAAATTTCCAGCTCCATTGCCCCTGCCAACAAATTTGGTAAATCACCCATCAGCCATCCTGTTTTCCCCAACTGAAACTCCTCGTTCCCCAAATATTGCATAGGGGTCTCGCAACGCAAACATAATAATTTCTTTGCCATATCATTTTCTCCTTATTCTAAAACAAAACATCTGCCCGAAGAGGATAATGGTCGGAAATCACTGTTTCTGCCACTTCGCTGTTTTCAAACCGTGCCGGCTTGGAAGCAAAGATATAATCAATCTTGCGCTCCGGCTGAAAAGAAGGAAACGTAAACGGATTCCCTTCTGAAAAAGCTTCCTTCATCTGATTATACAAAGGCTTCAGCACGTCGCTTTCGGGCACTGCGTTCAAGTCGCCTAAAAAAAGGATGGGCGTGGCTGTCTTTTTCATTTCCAAAAGCAAACAGTCTACTGCATTGCGCTGTTCCAGTGGGTGACCGCCAAAGTGACTGACAAAAACAGTAATGTCCTGCTGGGCTTCCACAACAGCTTTCAAAAGGCATCTCGGTTCTCTGCCCGGTTCCTCTGCAATAGGCGGAATGGGGATCGTTTCTCCGGATTTAATGGGAAACCGTGACAAAAGAGCAGTGCCATAGCTTCCCTCGCCCGGGAACTCTGTTGCCTTTGCGAAATAAAAATATCTGCCGGTCTTACTGGCTAACCACTCTGCCTGATTGGTATAATGAGCAGCCTCTCCTGCTCCACGCACTTCATTTAAGCCGATAATGTCACAATCCAAAGTTTGAATCAGCCGGGCAATAGGAGTCAGGTTGACGTTTTTGTGCCATTCGTCCAGAAGTTCTTCAATATTTGGCTTCAAAAACAGTTGTTCACTTTTATGATACCCAAAACAAAGCGGTGTAGTATATTTTTTTAACAATTCCGGATACTCCGCTCCATGACAAATATTAAAAGTCATAACCTTCAATTTCATCAGTTGTGTCCCTTTCAAACAAAACAAATTCAGGCACGAAAAATACTCCGTGCCCGAATTGGTAGAAAATTTATCCCTTAATTACCACTTTGAAAAATGCTTTTTTCCCTTTTTTCACAATGATGTAGCCGTCCTTTTCAAAATCAGCTTTGGTAACAGCCAGCATAGGATCGGTAACCTTATCCTCTCCCAAAGACAGACCGTTTTGCTGAATCAGTCTTCTTGCTTCACCTTTCGAGGGAACGATGCCGGTGTTTGCGAGCAAGTCCAGAATTCCGATAGATTCCCCAAAATCTGCAATTTCTTTGGTGGGCATATCAGAAGAAACACCGCCTGCTTTGAACAGTGCAATGGCTGCTTCCTGTGCTTTTTTTGCTTCTTCTTCGCCATGAACCATCTTGGTTACTTCGTATGCCAGACGTTCTTTTGCACGGTTTAATTCCTGACCTTCCAATTTTTCATACTCACGGATTTCATCCATTTCCATAAAGGTGATGAGTTTCATACAACGGATAACATCCTGGTCTCCAACATTGCGGAAATACTGGTAGAATTCGTAGGGGCTTGTCTTATTGGGATCCAGCCACAGAGCACCTTTTTCGGTTTTTCCCATTTTTTTGCCTTCGGAGTTGGTCAAGAGTGTAAAGGTCATGCCATACACTTCTTCCTGATTTTTTCTTCTGACCAAATCAATACCGCCTAAAATGTTGGACCACTGGTCATCGCCACCCAATTCCAAACGACAGCCATAGTCGGTGTTCAATTTATAAAAGTCATAGCTTTGCATCAGCATATAGTTGAATTCGATGAAAGAAAGCCCTCTTTCCAGACGGGATTTGAAACATTCTGCAGTCAGCATTCTGTTTACAGAGAAATGAACCCCAATATCACGGAGAAATTCAATGTAATTCAAATCCAGAATCCAGTCTGCGTTGTTTAACATCAGCGCTTTGCCTTCTCCAAAGTCTACAAATTTGGAAAGCTGTTTTTTGAAGTTATCTGCGTTTTTCTGAATTTCTTCCTTGGTCATCATACGACGCATATCGGTTTTTCCGGTGGGGTCACCAATCATTGTGGTGCCGCCTCCTAAAATTGCAATGGGTCTGTGCCCTGCTTTCTGCATATGGCTCATAACCACCATCTGCAAAAAGTGCCCGATGTGAAGACTGTCTGCTGTGGGGTCAAAACCAATATAGAAGGTAACCTTTTCGTTTTCCAAAATTTCTTTGATTTTTTCCTCATGAGTCATCTGGGCAATTAAGCCTCTTTCTTTTAATGTTTCAAATACACTTGCCATTTTCTTGATCCTTTCTTTTCTACATTTCCTCTATTTTCTTGAGTAGTGTTTGTACAATTTCCTCTTCGGGGATGGTCATTGTAATGTTGGAAACGCCCTTTTCATCCTTTTCAAACAACACGGCTTTTCCGTCTCCACCGGCAATACCGATGTCACAATCCTTCGCCTCCCCGGGACCGTTGACCACGCATCCCATTACCGCTACTTTCAGCGGCTTATGTATCTGTTTTGTTTTTTCTTTTACTTCTCTTGCCAAAGATATGATATCAATTTTCGTTCTGCCACAGGTGGGGCAAGCAATCACCTCAACCCATTCTTTTCGTCTGCCTGTTGCAGACAAAATTGCTTTTGCGGCATCAATTTCTTCTTCTACCGATTCTGTTAAAGAAACGCGCAAGGTGTCCCCAATTCCGTTACGAAGCAAGGTTCCGATGCCAATGGCATTTTTGGTAACACCCCAGATGCCGCCTCCGGCTTCGGTTACCCCCAAATGCAAGGGATAGGGAAAAACCTCACTTGCCAAGGTGTACGCTGCGATGTTTTTTTCCACGTCTGACACCTTAAGAGACAGCACAATATCGTGAAAATCAAGCTCCTCAAGCATTTTGATTTGTTCCTTTGCTGCCTCCATCAAAGCCTCGGGAGTCACTCCGCCAAACCGTTCCAAAATGGGTTTCGGAAGCGAACCGCCATTGACACCCACACGAATGGGTACTCCATATTTTTTACAAGTGTCAACCACTTGCTTCACCCGGTCCTTATCGCCGATGTTGCCGGGGTTGATGCGAACCTTATCTACCCCCTGCTCTGCCGCCATAATTGCCAGGCGGTAATCAAAATGAATGTCTGCCACAAGGGGAATATGAATCTGTTCTTTGATTTTTCCGATTGCCTTTGCAGCTTCCTCATCGTTCACCGTTGCTCTGACGATTTCACAACCGCATTGCTCTAATGACAAAATCTGCCTAACGGTTGCTTCAACATCCGCAGTCGGTGTATTGGTCATAGACTGTATAGCAACCGGCTCGCCGCCGCCAATTAAGCGGTTTCCTATTTTTATTTTGTTAGATACCTTCATAAACTTCACCTGCTATTTTTGGAACAGTCTTATCACATCATTTTTGGTAACATAAAGCACAAGTCCTATCAAAATCACAAATCCGATAAAATGGATAATTCCCTCGTGCTCGGGTTTTAATTTCTTTCTTGTTATCATTTCCCAAAGGACAAACACAATGCGTCCGCCATCCAGCGCAGGAAGCGGAAACAGGTTTACCACGCCCAAATTCAAGCTGATGAGAATGGCAATAAAAAGCACATCGAAAATCCCGCTTTTCACCGCAGTGCCGATTTCGTTTACAATGCCCACAGGCCCAGACATCTGATTCACAGAAACAGCACCGGTAAACATTCCAAAGAACGATTGATAAGTCAGTTTTATAATTGAAATTCCTTCAAAAAAGGAATAAGAAATCACATTCCAAAGATTTTTTTCTTCCGCTTTTCTGACGATTCCAAGATAACGGTAGCCCTCTTCTTCGGTTAACGGAACCGTAAATTCCATCGTTTCATCATTCCGCTTCACCGTAACCGAAACACTTTCCTTTTCGTGCAAAGACAGGTTCAAATCCAAATGGGTATGCACGCGGCGCCCTTCCACTCTGAGCAGTTGATCGCCCGGCAAAATCCCTGCCTGCTCTGCCCCCATTCCTGCCTGCACACTTTCAATTTGCATGGTTGGAATCACCGGTAAATCCGGATTTGCAGCATTCATGATTACAAGCAGCACAAAGCCCAGAACCAGATTCATAAATGCGCCGGCAAACAATATGATAAACCGTTGCCACGGCTTCTTTTGGGAAAACGCGCCATCCTCCTGAGAGGCTTCGTCTTCTCCCTCCATTTTTACATAGCCGCCCATTGGAATCAAGCGGACAGAATATTCGGTTTCTTTATATTTTTTGCCAAACAGCTTTGGCCCCATTCCAATGGCAAATTCATGCACAGTGACACCAAAGAGTTTTGCAGTAATAAAATGACCGAATTCGTGAATAAATACAATTAAACCAAAAATCAGAATCACACAGATTGCTGTTACGATTCCTGTCATCAACGTCCCTCCGTTTTATTTGTTTTGTTCCCAAGCGGATAACAAATTTCTCGCATATTCTTTTGCCCAGATATCCTGAGAAAATACATCGTCTAATGTATAATCTAAAATCACGTTATGGGCGTTCATTGTCTGTTCTATCAATTTTGGGATATCAGTAAAGCCGATTTTTCCATGTAAAAACGCATCCACCGCAATTTCATTAGCACCGTTTAACACACAGGGCATCGTGCCGCCGGTTTTCAAAGCATCAAAAGCCAGCTGTAAACAACGAAATTTTTCCACATCCGGTTCAAAAAAGCTCAAGGTTCCCAGCTTCACAAAATCCACTTCTCCGGCATCGCTTTCCATACGATTGGGATAAGTCAGAGAAAGCTGAATGGGAATGGTCATATCCGGGGTGCCCAGCTGTGCCATAATGGCATTATCAACATATTCCACCATGGAATGAATAATGCTTTCCCGATGAACCAACACCTTGATGGGTTTGTGCCCAAACAAATGGTACGCTTCAATCACCTCAAGCCCCTTATTCATCAGCGTTGCAGAATCAATGGTGATTTTTTGCCCCATATCCCAGTTGGGATGCTTCAAAGCATCTTCTGCACGAATGCCGTCCAGACTTTCCCGCCCGAAAAACGGCCCACCCGATGCGGTTAACAAAATCCGTTTCACTTCCCGGTCGTTGTTTCCTAAAAGGCACTGAAAAATGGCAGAATGCTCCGAATCCACCGGAAATACTGTAACGCCGTGTTCTTCTGCTAAATCCATAATCAGCTGCCCTGCACAAACAATGGTTTCTTTATTGGCAAGGGCAAGCTTTTTTCCGGAACGGATGCCGCTGACTGCCGGCTTGAGCCCTGCACTTCCGACAATGGCATCTAAAAGAGTATCTGCTTCACTATGGTAAATTTGTTCTGCTAAAGCATCTTCCCCGGTTAGCACTTCGCAATCGGGCAGTAGCTTTTTCAAATTGTCCACCGCACCGGCATCTCCGATATGAACCTTTTTTACACCAAACAGCTTTGCCTGTTCGGCAAGCAAACGAAAATTTTTTCCACAAGAAAGACCTACCACACGGATGCCGTGCTTTTTACAAACAGAAAGCGCCTGTGTTCCGATTGAACCGGTGGAACCGGCAATATAAACTGACTTGGTTTGCATCACTCATTACCCCATGATCTGAAGCCCTAAGGTTACAATAAAAATATACACCATCGGGCCGGAAAATATTACACTGTCCAACCGGTCCAGCATACCGCCGTGACCCGGCATCACATTGCCAAAATCTTTTACATTGGCATATCGTTTCACCGAAGACATGGTCAAATCGCCGATTTGCCCTGCCACAGAAGAAAAGACTGCCAACAAATAATACGGAACCGGATTGACCGAAACCGAAAAGCCAAATTTCAAAATGCAGGCATAAGCCAAAAATCCAACCAAGGCACCAAGCAAACCGCCAATCGAACCGGAAACCGTCTTTTTAGGACTCAGCTCCGGACAAAGCTTAGGGCCGCCAACGGCTCTGCCTACAAAAAAGGCACCAATGTCGGACAAAAAAGCTCCAATAAAAGGCAGCCACACATAGTAAATGCCAAAGGTGGGAATTTTTCTTAAAAACATAAGCATACTAAATGATACCGGAATCACCACTGACAAGAACATCACAATAGCCAAATCCAAAAAACGAATTTTTTTGGGACAAATAACCATTGCTGCCGCCAGAAACATTAAAATGAGAAATAAAAATCCGGTAATCTGTGTGAACTTCCAATGTTCCAAGAATGGAGCTGCACCACAGGCGAGAAGCCCTACCAAAAGAAATGCGGGGTTTTTATGATAAAAAAACACATGAAATGCTTCCATTAAACACCATACCGAAAGAATCACCGCACAAGCGCCAATCACCCAAACATCAGAAAGAAGCACCGCAATAAGAATGACCGCTGCAATGGCTCCACTTACAAATCTTGCCAGCATACAAAACACCTGCCTTTTCTATACTCCGCCAAACCGACGGTTTCTGCCTTGATATGTACAAATAGCCTTTTCCAAATCCTGTTCGGAAAAATCAGGCCATAAAATATTATCATAATAAAACTCACTGTATGCCGATTGCCATAATAAAAAATTGGAAATCCGGATTTCGCCTGACGGGCGAAGCACCAAATCAGGATCCGGGCAATGGGCTGTATATAAATGAGAGGAAATCACCTCTTCTGTGATTTGTTCGGGAGAAAGCCTGTTTCCTTTCACCTCATTTGCAATTTGGCTCACTGCATGCACCAATTCATCTCTGCCACCGTAATTTAATGCAATGTTCAGATAGCATCCGGTTTGGGCAAACCCTTCGGTTCTCGCTTCTTCCGCCTCAATCATTTTCACCAACGGCTCCGGCAAACGGGAACGGTCTCCCAAAAATTTCACCGAAACCTTTCTATGCTCCATCAAATCCACAATTTGAGGAAGCCGTTTCATGCAAAGATTCATCAGATTGGTCACTTCTTCTTCGGGGCGCTTCCAGTTCTCGGTGGAAAACGCATATACCGTCAGACACTTCACTCCCAAATCATAAGCGTGACGCGCAATTTTAACCAGATTGTCTGCACCGGCTGCATGCCCTGCAGTACGGGGAAGCCCCCGTTTTTTTGCCCATCTGCCGTTGCCGTCCATAATGATGGCAATATGCGTGGGGATGTTATGTTTATCCAGTGAATAGGATTGATTTTCCTTCTGTTTTCGCTTCCAGAACAAGAGTTTCACCTCAAATTTGATGTTTTTCATAAAAAATCAACATTTTATCAAGTTATTATACCATATTAAAACAAAAAAATAAATAGTTTTTGTGAAATATTTGAAAAAAATTTATTCTCTGCTCAAAAAAATAAAAAAACAGATTTTTTTTGATAAAATCAATTTACATTCCGTCATAATATGTGTTATAATATGCAAGAAAATAAAAACTTATCTTCCCATATCAAAATATATTTTTGATAGCATCCTTTTTTTGGTTCTTACATAAAAATAAAAACATCATACATAAAAAAAGAAAGGAAGATTGTCTGCTTTTTAGAAAAATCTGACAGTCGAACACAAACGTTATGAGCAACCTAATCGGATTTATCATCATCACAGCCATTCAGGTCATTGGTGGACTGTGCCTGTTTTTATTCGGGATGAATATGATGGGTGACAGTCTGGAAAAAACCGCCGGACTTAAAATGCAAAGCATTATTGAATCATTAACCGGAAACATTCTGAAGGGTGTTGTAGTCGGTGCATTGGTGACAGCAGTCATTCAATCTTCGTCTGCCACCACGGTTATGGTGGTAGGCTTTGTTTCTGCCGGCATTATGACCTTAAAGCAGGCAGCAGGCGTCATTATGGGCGCCAACATCGGAACCACAATTACTGCACACATTTTAAGATTAAACGACGTTTCTTCCGAAAACTTCCTTTTGGCTTTTTTCAAGCCCGATAATTTGATGTTTGTGCTGATTATTATCGGAATGCTTCTCTTATATCTTGCAAAAAGCAACACAAAAAAAGAATCCGGCGGAATTTTTATTGGCCTCGGCTTGATTTTCGCAGGCATGATGTTTATGTCTGACGGCTTGGGGAACATTGATAAATCGGTGTTTGAAACGCTGTTTGCATTTTGTGCAAACCTTCCTCTGTTAGGCATTTTAATCGGTACGGTTGTAACGGCAACCATCCAGTCGTCTTCGGCATCGGTTGGAATTCTTCAGGCAGTTGCCTCCACGGGAGCCATTACCCTGGGTGGAGCAATCCCCATCATTTTAGGGCAAAATATCGGTACCTGTGTCACCGCCATTTTATCCTCTGTGGGTGCCACCAAACCTGCAAAAAAAGCCAGTGTTCTGCATTTGGTATTCAATTTATTGGGAACAGCCATTTTCATTGTGGCGTTATACGGAATCTGCCCGCTCTTTGTCAACGGGTGGCACGCCCTGATGCAAAGAGGCGTAAATTCAGGAACCATTGCAAACTTCCACACTATTTTTAATGTTACCACCACCTTAATTTTGCTGCCCTTTACCGGACTCATTGTAAAATTGGTAAACGGATTTTCCAAAAATGCAAAACAGGAACCCACAACGCCAAAGCTGGACGACCGTTTTCTTTACTCCCCTGCTGTTGCATTGGGACAAAGTAAAAGCATGGTGCTCTCCATGTTAGAATTGGCAAAGAAAAACATTATTTTGTCAGAGGAAGCCGTTCTACACAAAAATAAAGAAGCCGCAGATGAAATCAAACGCATCGAAAAATCGGTGGACACGCTGGAAAGTGAACTTTCCTCTTACCTGGTAAAAATTACAGACAAAAATCTGTCCGAATCGGAAAACAAGCTCACAATGGGCTACATGCACATGATTTCAGACATCGAGCGTATCTCCGACCATGCAAGCAATATGTCAGACATTGCAAAAACCATGATTTCCTCCAATGATAAATTTTCCAAAGGCGGAAGACGGGAGCTTAGCAATATGTTTCTTGCCATTTACGAGCTTTTGGACACCACCATGGAAGCGGTTTGCACCAACGATACAAAAATTGCATCGCAAATCGAGCCAAAAGAACAGGTTATCGACCTATTCAAAGCTACTTTCAAACTAAAGCATTTGGACCGCTTAGCTAAGAAAAAATGCTCGGTAGAATCCGGTGTCTGCTTTTTGGAAATGATTAACAATTTAGAACGTGTGGCAGACCATTGCTCCAATGTGGGTGTCACCATTTTGCAGATTCATTCTTCGGAAAAGCTGTTCAATCCTCACGAATATCTCAAAATAGAAAGCATCCGTCAAACCGAGGAATATTCCAGAACCTACAACGAATTTATGCAAAAATACTACAATCCTCTCATCAAGGAAAACGACTGACTTAAAAAAACAGCGGTATCTCCCGGATATCGCTGTTTTTAGCATTTGTTTCATAAAAATGCTTGACAATCAAAAAAAAATGTGTTATGATATCAAATGTTGTAAGCACCTTTAGCTCAGTTGGTAGAGCAACTGACTCTTAATCAGTGGGTCCCGGGTTCGAATCCCTGAAGGTGCACCAGAAAAAAGCACTTCTTAGGAAGTGCTTTTTTCAACGAAATAAATCCTTCGGATTTGTGAAATGTGCCTTACACGTGAAATATTGCTTCGCAATGTGAAATACACTCTTTGAGTGTGCCAATTTATTTCATTTCACAGAAAGCTTCTGCGTTCTATTTCACAATTTACCAAAGTAAATTATTTCACATTTTGCACTTTGCAAAATATTTCACTAAGGAGAAAAACGAAATAGCAGAATCAAAGCTAAGAGAGTTATCCATAGATTTTGCAGTGAATATCATCAAATTATGCGAGCAAACAAAAGGTCACTACTCTCTTGTGAATCAGCTGGAAAGAAATGCTGCATCAATCGGTGCAAATATCCACGAAGCAAATTAAGCCCATGGTAAAAACGATTTTATTGCAAAATTACAAATCGCACTGAAAGAATGCTACGAAACGGAATACTGGCTTACGCTTTTTGTAGAATCCGATATTATGAATGCTGACCTCGCAAGAGCTTTGTATAATCAATGCGGTACAATTCGAAAAATATTGATTGCATCCTGAAACACTGCCAAACGAAACACATAGATTTCTTTCCGATTTTGGAAACAGAAAGGTATTAAACATATATGAAAATTTTAGCTATCGGCGATGTTGTGGGCGAGTGCGGCGTCAATTTTCTGAAAAAAGCACTTCCACAGACAATCACAGATTATGAAATTGATTTCACCATCGTAAATGGTGAAAATGCGCTTCCCGGAAGCGGCATCAGCTTAAATATTACAGAAGATATTTTAGCCGCAGGGGCAGACTGTGTCACCTTGGGAAACCATGCTTTCAATAAAAAAGATGTAGAAAAAGCATTTGACCGTTATCCCACACAAATTATCCGCCCCTTAAATTTTGATGGCTCCTTAGAAGGCGAAGGTTACACTGTTTTATCTGCAAAAGGAGTTCGCATCGGCGTTGTCAATTTGCTTGGAAGAATCTACCTCTCGCCTATCAACTGTCCTTTTTTGGCAATGGATAAAACGCTGGAATATCTGAACGATAAAACAGATATGATTTTTGTGGATTTTCATGCCGAAGCCACCAGCGAAAAGAAAGCCTTTGGCTACTATGTAGACGGACGTGTCACCGGCGTGTTCGGAACGCATACCCATACCCCCACCGCTGACGAGCAGATATTACCGGGCGGAACTGCTTTCATCACCGATATTGGTATGACAGGCGCATCGGATTCTGTGTTAGGCTTAAAAAAGGAAATATCCATCGGAAGAATTGTTCACCACAAGAAAGCCCGATTTGACTGGGCAGATACCGACCCCGTGATGATGGGCGTTATTTTCACAGTTGACGATGCCACAAAAAAATGCACCCATATTGAACGAATTAAAATTACAGAAGGATAATACTTGAGCTGTTGCAGCATGAAATTCATGTTGCAGCAGCTCTTTTTTTATCATCACTTTTCCCAAAGGAAACAATAATTTATGGCGAAATCTGCCATTCCAAAAAGTTTGCTTTCTTCTGTCATTCTGAGGAGCGTAAGCGACGAAGAATCCCCATCGCAACCTCTGTTCTAACCTGACAGAGAGATTCCTCAAGGCAATGCCTTTCGGAATGACACCCTTTGGGTGTTTTAATCCATTGGTGTTCCTTCTGTCATTCTGAGGAGCGCAAGCGACGAAGAATCTCCGGCCCCCTCTGACGAGGGGGCTGTCAGCGTAGCTGACTGGGGGAGAGATACCATATTCACTCAATTTTTTGTTATCTCTCCTTCCGTCATTTTCTAACGAAAATGCCACCTTCCTCGTCAGAGGAAGGCAAGCAAAAAGCCCGATGGCGTTATGCCATCGGGCTTTTTTAGGTTTTCGCTATGTGCCAATCGAAATCAGCTTTTTCCTTCTGTCATTCTGAGGGAATGTTCCCGAGGAATCTCACCACAGTATTTCAGCATGAGATTCTTCGCTATCGCTCAGAATGACAAGCAGAGCCAACGATTAGTTGGGAGTAGGAATTGCTCCATTCGATTTTTGTGCTGCGTTGTACATGTAATACATCGAATTATCTGCAGAGAAATAACCAAGGTCAATATTAGTTAATGTGAAGTTGGTATCTCCGATATTTTCGATGTAAATGGTGTTATTTCCACTTTCCAGATAAATCAGCTGGTCTTGTGCACAAGAGCTGGACCATCCATCTTCTGTGAGGTTGAATTCTGCATAATATCCTGCACCGGTGGTTACTCTGATTTTTGCAGGAGAGGTGAAACCAGAAGCAATCTTAAGCTGTAATACATATACACCTGCACCATAGGGCGAATTGGGAGAAGAAATGGTATGCTGTGTTACTTTTCCGGGTGCATAGGTTGCATTAACAGCCGGAGATGCAGAAACGCTGTATCCGTTATACATGGAGTGATTGGAGAATTGACCGTTCCATTCAATTTCCGGTACAGGCCATTCCTGTTCAGGAGGTGTTACAGTTCCTCCTTCTTCTCCATCGGGATCAGCGTATCCGTCTGTATGTTTTACTAACGGGAAGAAGTCCATATCGTCAGCACCGCTACCGGTTAATAAAATGAAGTACATATTACCATATAAGCTGATATTCGTACCACAAGTGTTGGTAATTGTAATGGTATTTGTGCCACTTCCCAGGTAGATTACTTGGTCTGCAAGTTGTGCATCCGAATAATTGTTGCTTTCAATGGTCATATCATTGTAATAACCATTTTGAGCTTGAACTCTGAATGTTGCGGTAATACCTGCAACACCTTGACGAGTACCAAAGCCATATACACCTGCCTCGGTAACATCTACAGTAAATGTTGCAGACTGTTGCGGAGTAAGAATAGTACCATTAGGTTCAGCAAAATAAATTCTCTTTTTGCTATAATTATCTGCATGAGGAGTTTGATCTCCTAAATCACTATCACCATCAACGTCACCAATCCACATCGGAGTGATACCGATAATAGCTTTAGAGGTTGCGCAACCTCTATTATCAGTAATACTCAAGGTAACATTATCGTCTTTGGTAACACCTTTCAAAGTAACAACTGATTTAGTCCAATCTGAAGTATTTACAACAACCGATACTTTAGAAGTATCAGAAGAAGTAACTGTTACAGTAGCATTGTTGATAGTACCTAAACCAGTGTCATAGAAGATGTCGCCTAATGTTTTGGTAAATGAACTGTTGGAGTTAATGTTAGTACTTCCATGCTGGAATACTAAGTAATTGTCTTTTGCTTTGAACTTACGTACCGGAGCTACTTCGGTAATGCTTACAGTTGCGGTGTAAGTACCGTCAGAGTACAGGTCGTCTGTAATGGTAACGGTATAAGTACCGCCTTCGGGGAAGGTTACCTGAGTATTAGCCCAAGCGCTGCCGCTTACGGTCTTGGTTCCCTGTTCTTCTACAGTGTAGGTTACAGTACCAACCGGATAGCTATTGTTCAGGGTGAAGATATCAGCCAAGGTTAAGGTCTTGCTTGTGCCTGCATCAATTTCGTAATTTAAGCCGGTCTTCGCAGACCATTTGGTAACCGGAGTCGGATTGCTTACTTTAATAGTAGCGGTAGTTCCGTTACAGTAGAAGCCGTCGGTAATGGTTAAGGTGTAAGTACCTGCACCCTTAACGGTGATAGTACCGTTGGTCCAGGTTGCATTTGCAGTATGAGTTACACCGGTACCGGTTACGGTTACGTTTGCGGTCTTAATGTATGCACCGGAAACGCCTGCGAACAGGTCGCTTACTTTATAGGTTACATTGCCGCCTACGTTAGCTAAGGTGTAGGTGTAAGTCTTATCTGCTACTTTGGTAAACTTGGTTACATTAGCCGGAGCAACCAGTTTTACAGTACCGCTGGTGGTGTTACAGTAAGTGCCATCTTTAATAGATACATTTACAGTAGTTGCACCGCCGGGGATGGTTACCTGTTTGGTGGTCCAGCTGCCTGCTGCTACAGTACCGGTGGTTCCACCGATGGTGTAGGTTACAGTGCCGGTAATGTACTGACCGTTGGTTGCATCAGCGCCGAACAGAGCACCTAAGGTGGTGGTGTAGGACTGTGCATCCATAGATGCTAAGGTATGAGTTAAGGTCGGGTTCTTAGCAGTAAACTTAGTTACATTAGACGGGTTATTCACAGTGATAGTAGCGGTAGTTCCGTTACAGTAGAAGCCGTCGGTAATGGTTAAGGTGTAAGTACCTGCGCCTTTTACGGTGATAGTACCGTTGGTCCAGGTTGCATTTGCAGTATGAGTTACGCCGGTACCGGTTACGGTTACGTTTGCGGTCTTAATGTATGCACCGGAAACGCCTGCGAACAGGTCGCTTACTTTATAGGTTACATTGCCGCCTACGTCAGCTAAGGTGTAGGTGTAAGTCTTATCTGCAACTTTGGTAAACTTGGTTACATTAGCCGGAGCTTTTAAGGTAACTTTACCGGTTGCGGTGATACAGGTGTTGTTATCGTTAATGGTAACGGTTACATCACCGGTAGTTCCGGGGACGGTAACAGTTGAATTTGCCCAATCAGCTGCAGTAACTTTCGTAGTGGTACCTGCGATAGTAACAGTGATGTTACCGGTTACTACGTTGGTTCCGCTGAAGATATCGCCAAGTTTAACAGATACTGCTTTTGCATCGATAGATGCTAAAGTATGGGTAACAGTCGGGTTCTTAGCGGTAAATTTG